>JAITDJ010000054.1 GCA_031282635.1 Clostridiales bacterium | reverse complement strand
TTTTATAATGCTGTTCTCAACCGCATGATATGTTTCCAAGGCGCGTCATGCCCCTGTTTCGTCAAAACTTCTTATTACGCGGCCTACTATACCGTATTCTATTGCCTGACCAACATCCATCCAGTGATTGCGCAGGGTATCCTTGTCTACCTTTTCTAAAGGCTGGCCGGTAGCGTCGCTTATTAATTTGTTGATCCTGGCCCGCATCTTAATGATTTCATCAGCTTCGATTTTAATATCCGAGGCCTGACCCTGCGCGCCTCCCAACGGCTGATGAATCATATATCGCGTATTAGGCAGAGAGAGCCTGTCTTCTTTATCCGCCGCCAAATAAATGGTTATTCCGGCGCTTGCTACCCAGCCTGTTCCAATCACTATAACACGGGGTTTAACGAACCGAATCATGTCATGAATGGTGTCTCCGGCTTCCACATGGCCGCCCTGACTGTTTATGAACAGCTTAACGGGGTCGTTTCCTGCACTCTGCAGCAACAGTAATTGAGTGGATATTTTCTCAGCCAGCGCCTGGTTGATCTCTCCGGCCAGAATAATTGCGCGCGTGTTCAACAGTTTTTCAACCAGCTTTTCTTGCAGCGTTACACTGCTGTTATCTTCAGACATAAAGCATCTCCTTGTCATTATTGTGGAGGTATTTCAACTATTTGCGGCGTCGGCTCTTCCAATGTCACCGAACTTATAATATTTTCTTGCTGAACAATGCCATTTATACGTGTAACACGTTTTGTAACGCGCTGCTTTCCGTCTTGGCCGTCCTGGAGTACACGCACGGTTTTAGCCCGCGGGTTAATCTGCTGCTGCACCGGCGCGGGCGCCGTTTCATCTGATATAACAGTCTCTACGGTTTTCACGGAAAGCAGCGGCGCTTTGGCTTCCACATTGAGCTCCTGCCCGACGTTGAGCGTGCTGTTGACCGTAATACCGGGATTCGCGGCAATCAAATCGCTTAACGTCATTTTATTCCTCTCCGCGATAAGCCCTAAAACGTCATTCTGTTTTACCGTATAAACAGAAATGTGAGCACTCTCGGCAGTCAGAACATCGAACGCTTTACTCATAGTAATTATGGCCGATTTTTCCATAAATATTTCCTCTATCGAAACATTTTCAACGAATGAACCGCTTTCGATATCACTTTCGCTTTCGGTGAATTTCGCGAAAATATTATCCCGGACTGTAAAAGCTTCCGCCTTACTTTTTAAGACCGCGACCGGTTTCCCATCCAGCATAAAGGCGACCGCCCGCATCTGAAAAGACACTTTTGGGCATAGTTTATCCAACAATTCCCCTTTTTCCAATATGGCGCTTTTGGACGCGTGAACAGGCTTCAACGTTATATTGGGGGTTACTATAACCTCGGTCTGGTTATCCTCTTTCAGTTTATTCTCAGCATCCTTAGCCAACGATTCCGCCGTAAGAAGCTTATCTGTCTTCAGAGCGCCTATCAGTTCATCGCCGACATAAACCTCGACGGCGTTTTTATAAGTAAACGCCCAAACAGACAGGCCGGAGGCCATTAAAAGCATCAACGCGACCGCAAGCGTCCGGGTAACAAAACGGCGGCGGTACAGCGGCTTCAAGCACCTGCGCCCTGCGTCCGGCGCTGACACGGCCGGCTGTTTTAATCGTTTGTTTGCTTGAACCAAATGATCCGGTATTTTGATATTAATTAATTTTCTTTCTTGCTCCATTATCTCACCTAAAAAATTCTTCTGTTAATTCAGTATCTAATTCAGTATCGCGGCGGACTCCACTTCCCAGCTGTCCAAACCCACGCTCAACCTTGCGCCAACCCGAAGCAAATAGACGTTAACTTTGTCCGAAATTATGTAAAAACGTCTGGTCTGACCGTCGTCCGTTTTAAGGACTATAGACTGACTGTCTGTGGTTATAAGCAGTTCTGCCAGAACGCCGGTTAGTTCTGTCTTAAAGCCCGCCGCGGTAATTGATGTCAGACGGTCATACGCGCAGTACGCGTCTATCATGTCACCCAAGCGGAGATCCCCGCATTTAACCGGTATATTCTGCCTTAATATGGACGTCTGATCATCAACTGTTAACTCAAACGACATACCGTTCTGAGCTTTGACTGTCAGTATGTATTTGTTATCAGAAACTTTTTTTTCGAGCAGAGTGCCCGATTTAATTTCACGATCACGCTTCTCTATAATCAAACCCAGGCAGATCACCCCAGATATATCCGCGATAACCACATCTCCGGCACTGAGTTTCTCCACGTCGGTTTCCACGCCGCCGCTCGTTATTTTGCAGTTCTTATCCAGTACAAAGGTTTTGCTTTCACCGAGCTTACCATCTGGATTAATTAATGACAAGTCAACCGCGATGCCGGGATCCTCATAGCGTATCTCGTCCAATACGCCCTGCACCGTAGATATCTGGCGATTGGAAACCGGCATTATGGAACTGTTTATAGAAGAACTGAACGCGTGTAAATCCACTAATTTGTCATTAAACAGCACCGCTTTTACAGACATGCCCGATTTAAGATCAGCTCGGGTTTTCAAAAAACTGTCAACATAAATACTGATATCCGTCGCAAGTTTATATATATTCGTACCGGCTCCGGATGAAATCTGGATACTATCCAATTCGGGGTAGAACCTGGTAATGCTGCCCGTCAGACTGATAATTTGAGTCGCCTTGGCGGTGTTCTTATCGGGCTGCTCCTCAGGCATATCTTGCAGGGCGCCATCCGCGGAACCTTTATAATCAAGCGATTTTTGGAGCATAACCGCCATTTCGGCGCGTGTAACCCAGCTGTTAGGGTTTAATTTGCCCGCTTCGTCTATACTGTCTATTTTTTTGTCCAGTAAGCAATATACATATGGCTTATACGCCTTTTTTATGGCGTCGTCGTCCTCAGGCGGGACGAGATCGTATTTGGCTGACAAGGCTTCGGATTTCAGCCCCATAAGTTTTA
>JAITDJ010000030.1 GCA_031282635.1 Clostridiales bacterium | reverse complement strand
GTACATATTCTTCGTTAAAATCCAAGTGACCATTAGGCTTGCGTTCAGCCCTTATTTTGCCTGTCTTAACATATTTACCCAATGTAGGGCGAGAAACGTCAAGCAATCTCATTGCTTCTTGTGCTTTTACACAAATACCATAACACAGTATAAATACTATTACAAGCTAATTACTAAAATATTTATAGGTTTTTTAGATCTTTCAAGAAATGTTCTTTCATATAATGTTCTTTCATATCAGGAATTTATATTGCATTCTATCGCGTCTTTTTTGCCGGATCCAGGCGCCGGGTCAGCGCGGGCCGCGCCCGCCGTATGTCAAAACATTCATAAATTCTAATCCCTCGGTGGTGAAGAACGCAAAAGCCGCTTGAATAAGAAATAAAACAAAGAAAATTAAACTTCCGCAAATTACCATAAGGCAGAGCGTCAATACTTTATCATAAGTGAGAACACGACTACTCTGTATTGCACGCCATGAATGAAGCGTATACGAAATATCGTTAAGTATTTTTTCATATGCTGTATTCCTTTATAAATCGGATAACCGGGTTCGGCCTGGTTATCCGATTTTTGGAAATGGCCCTTTGAGTAGTTTGCTAAGTTTATTTCCGCATAGCCCCGTAATCACTCCGCCTTTTCCACAAACCGCCGCTTGCCCGTAAACGATTCAAGCGCTATCCGGTACACGGCGGTAATATCCAAAACTTTACGTCTCATTTGCGTCTCTCAACTTTCATCTTCGCCCGCAGCTCGCGTATACCTTCGCGAATCTCCGCCCCGCTGACAGGGCAGCCGTCTTTAAACACTGTATATTCCGCCGCGTCTATATCCGAAACCTTATGAATCCTACGCGCGTGGCCTTTGACGTACCCGGCCTGGCACCTGCCGATCGCAAGCATATAGTCATCCATTTCCGCTTTATTGTTTTTACCCTGAAATACGGTCTTGTTGCTGGCCAGTACGCGGATATCCGCAAGCTCGTCTTCCTCAATCTCAGCAAGAATTGATTTTACCATCCGCTCGCATTTAGTACATACAATATCCAACTCGGCCAGCGCTTTCGCGTACGCCTCAGGGTCAACCGGGCAGCCGCCGATCCATTTACCCAGTTTTCGGTATTCCTCACGCACGCAGTCGCCGAGCAGCAGGGTATTTTGGGCGGGCGGATCCGGAGGGATCCATTCCCCGGGGCCTGTTACGATTTCGACGGGTTCCAGCAGGGAAGCCGGATTATGTGCGTAACGGCTGACCATTCCGGCCGCGTTTGTACAGCAGCGCGAACACGCGCCGCATTCATTTATGCGTACCCTGCCTTCAGTATCTTTCACAATCTGATCGGCGGGGGACATGTATTTGACCTTCGCTTCATCTATGGACAAGCCGCGGATAAGGATAAACTCCAACCGATCATTACCCGCGCCTTCCTCGGCCGCCCACTGTATATGTTTGACGCGCGGATTCTGGCACATGAGCTGGGCCGCCACTGTGTCCGCCGCTACGGGGTCGTTGCTTACGATTACAAGGTTCGCTTGGATGGGATGATCAAAATCATTTCCGCCCGCAATCCCCTCGGCCCCGATACGCCCGTCAATAAAGACCAGATCCGCGGGTTTAACAGAGGCAATGTCCGATATAATCTTTTCAATCGCCTGATCCCTATGCGCATATAATTTATCATAATCCGGGATAAGCCCGAAGCTGTTCTTGATTGCGCAGGTGATCCCGGCCGCCAGGTGGGTCTTAAGCACGGGCACTGATATGTAGACGTCGCTCTCCAAAAAAATCTTTGGCAGGCGGAGCGTGTCTTTATACTTGGGGTTTTTAACCGGCGCCTCAACAAACTCCGTAAAATCAAGATCCGCCATCTCAACGCCCTGGCGCGCGCACATATCGGCATAGCCCAGGTTTGTCAGGCTCTCTATCGAGCGCGAGTCATTGCCCGAACACTCGCCTACGATGATCCGGGCGGCGCCGGCCTCTTTTACGAGTTCGACAACCGCTTCGGTGAAGTATACATCGGTTGTGCCGCCTGATTCAGAGGGCATTCCGGCGGTCAGGTTCGGCTTGATAAAAACCGTGTCCGTATGTTTAATGTAGCGCTTCATGCCGCCGATCAGATCGACGTGTTTGAGTAAAACATCTTTAATCGGCGCGTTGCCGGCGCGACCTATCGCCGCTTCCGAAAATTCTCTTTTAAATGTGCCCACATTAGCCTCTTCACACTATGATTTTTTTGCTTTTCTGTTTTCGATCGAGTCCACGGCGCCCTTCAGATACGCGGTGAAGTATGCTTCGCAGGCATAATGCCCACCTACCATATCTATCAGATGATCATTCATAATCGCGCCGTCAAATCCTTCTTCCGCCAGCGCTTCCAGTACATTATTGAGGTTGTAGTAACCGGCGTCCGGGAACGTCTCGTTGAACCCGCCCGGATCGGCCAGCGTGGCGGTCACGTTGCGCATGTGCAGTTTGAACAGTTTTCCCTGACGCGTGAAATAGCGGATGAACTCCTCGGGCGTGCTGCCCGCGGCCGCGCCGGCTTCCAGCCAGCAGCCTACGCACAGACACGCGCCTATGTTTGGGCTGTTCGCGATCTCCAGCGCTTTTTTATACCCTTCAAACGTACCAAAAATACACCGCGGCACGCCCGCTAAATCGTATCCCGGCGGATCATCCGGGTGGACGCCGATGTAAACGCCCGCCGACTCGGCGACCGGCACTACCTTTTTTATAAAATATTCGTAGTTTTCCCACAGTTCGTCCGTCGAAAACTCCTTGCCGTGGCTCAGCGGCAAGGCATATTTTTTACCGCCCCAATGCCCGTAATGTTCGGCTTTGAAATCCAGCCCGCCGGCAGTCGCGCCGCCGCGCACAGGTCTCCTGATGGAGTCGCGCCAGATGCCGTTGCCCATATGCGCGTATGTCGCGTAGTGTACGCCGGCCTCGCCAAGATTCGTTATATATTGAAGGTACTCGTCAATCCAGCGATCGCGGCCTTCCAAATTAAGGGTAACGGCTTCCATATTGTGCAGCCGGTTGTCCGCCAGGCGGTAGATCTTAAGGCCATGCTCCTCCAGCTGCTCTTTAAGCTGTTTCATATCTTTCGCGGTATGCGCGGGCGGATCATTGACCATAACCCATTCAACACCCATTTGCTTTAAAAAACGTATACCTTCCAGATCAAAACTGAACGAACCATCGCGCTTCTTCTCAATCTTTCCCTCCATCTTTGTGCCGACTTGAATTCCGTGCTTGCTGTTTTCGTAGCCCTTGACCGCTTTCATAGGAACAGGCATAAAGGCCTCCTTATAGGAAAAATAGCCGCCGGCGTTTCGTATACGCCCGCAGCTGTTTTGATTCGCCGTGCCGGCGATATGTTCAACTATACCGCGCAACGATATGATTTGCCGCTGGAAGCGGATTAATGAACGCTGCGCGGCCTTTGGCGACACTAAGGTTTGCCAAACGCAAAAACCGCGCTTGGCAAACCTTATCTTTCACCTGTATATATTATATTACTATTTTAAGAACTCGTCAACCTGCGCCTGGATCACTTCAATGATCTTATCCAGACCGGCGTCTTTCTGTTTCTGGATGTATTCGTCCAACGCTCGGTCAACATCGTCTACAACGCCGTAGTCGAGCAGCGCGCCCAATTCCACATAGAGCGCGTCACGCGCGGCTATCTCGTTTTTAATCGAGTCCGTATTCGGGACAAAACCGGCAAGCGGCGCCACAACATTTTCTTCCTTTTTCATAAATTCGTCGTTAAGCGCCCAAGACTCAGCGCTGCGAGCGGCGGTCGGGCGCATACGTCCAAGACGCCAGAAGCCCCACTGGCTGCTCCATTCCATCCAATTGGTGGTCGTCGCGTCGATACCTTCCGGGAACAAGTATTCGCCGGCGTCATTCTTACGATAGGTAGCGCCTTCAATGCCGTACAGTACAGCGTCGTACAACTCTTGATCCGCCCAGAGCAGGTCAAGGAACATTAGCGCGCGCTCCGGATTTTTAGCGTTTTTATTGATAGCGTTCAGGTTATTAACAGGACTCTTGTTTACAAATAAGCCGTCCTCATAGAGTATAGAGTAATGGCGCTCAGGATCTTTGTAACGATCTTCGTAAACGATATATTCGTACATATTGCAGCCGGAGAACACATGGCCTAAACCCGTACCCAGCGTATCATGGGCCGGTTTGTTCGTCCAGGCGTCACGCGGCAAAATACCAGCGTCAACCCACTTTTTCGCATATTGGGCGGATTCCTTGAACATTTCCGTCTGTTCTTCAGGGATCAACTTGCAGGTGTTATCCGTCAAATCATATGTAAGATAATGGAAGTCCCACTTAGCCAAGTTGTACTTCGGCTGCAGCAGCGTGTTGATGTCATAGTCGCCGACCGATTCAAAAATATGGTACTTGGTGTCGGGGTTCGCTTCTTTCACCTTGAGCAAGTAGGCGTCTACGTCCTCAATCGTCTTAATAAGGCTTTCGTCCTGCTCAACTACGTTGTCTATATTTGCGTTCCACCAGCCGAACCACGGGCGCGGGTTAAACAGAGGGGTCCATGGCACGCAGTACATACCGTCGCCGACATACGTTGACTTCAGCATATTATTATCTTGCAGGTATTTGTAGTATTCCGGCATATATTCCGGAGCGAGAGCCTTGATATCCAAATACGCGCCCTGATTGACCAGCGTGTTGTATGACAGCCAGTCACCGTCAAAACATAGGTCAAAGTCATCGCCGGAGCTGATCTGCAGCTGCAGTTTCTGCTTATATTCCTCGCCCCATGGATAGAATGTGATTTGGAAATCCGCGTTAAGCCTCTCTCCCGCGACTTCCGATACATGCTTCCATACATCTTCCGTAGAAGAATATCCCGGGCCGCCGAAGACGAATTTCAGCGTTGTCCTCGGCAAACTGCCCGCGCCGTCCGCGCCGGTGTTTTGAGCTGAGGCGCCGCCGGAGTTTGCGTTTCCGCCCCCGCCGCAGGCGGACAGTATCATGATAATTACCAGCGTCAGCGGTAAAACTTTCCAAATATTTTTCATGCGGTAATGCCACCTTTCTTTTTTTGCTGAGCGCGCCGTCTTGCACGCCCGAACATAGTTTATCCTTTCACGGCGCCGATCATTATTCCCTTTACAAAATACTTCTGTATGAAAGGGTAGATCAAAATAATCGGCCCAACCGTGATCATCGCGGTCGCGAGTTTCACGCCCTCGCCCGGCAGATTTTCAACCAGTTCCCTCATACCGGCCGCGTAGGAGTTGGAACGCAGAAACTGTACTTGCGAAACAATTGTATGTAAAATCAACTGCAATGAAAAATACTGCGGCAGGTCATTGAGCATTAGTGAATTATACCAGTCGTTCCAGTAAGTAATGGAAATAAAAAGCGCTACGGCCGCGAGCACAGGCTGCGACAGGGGGATAATAATCCGCCAGAAGATCCTGAACTGCCCCGCGCCGTCGATTGTGGCGGATTCCGCCATTTCCTCAGGCAGACTCATATAGTACCCGCGAATCAAAAACACATTAAACGGACTCACCAAGAGCGGCAAAATCATCGAAAGTATGGTATTTCGGAGTCCGAGCATACGCGTGCAGACATAATACCAAGAAACCATACCACCGTTTAAAACCATCGTAATCAAAATGAACACCTGAAAAATTCCGCGGTATTTCACTGATTTGAGCGAAAGCGGGTACGCGCAGAGCGAGCAGATAATCAGGTGGACTATAGTGCCGGTAACCGTAACAACAACAGTGACCGCATATCCGCTGATTATACGCTGCGGAAATATAAAGAGCACCTGATACGCGTAAAGCGAAAGCCGTTTGGGTATTAACTGATAACCATACCTCCGAATATCGTCCTCTACCATGAACGAGCCTGTCAGCATCAGCAGGAACGGTATCACGCACGCGAGCGCAAACGCGATTACTATCGTGTAGATGATAACCGTTAAGATCTTGCTGTCCCTTTTCGCCCGCAGGACATCGGCGCTTTTAGCTGACGCCATTTTACTATTCCCCCCAATAACTTAACTATGCGCAGAATAACCGTTTCGCGTAAGGATATAAATGAAAACCCTCTAAATTCAAGCTCAAGCTTTTGCGGTTCCGGATTTCATTCAGAACCATGACGCGAAGGCGATCAAGGAGAAAGGTCTTGATTATGCCTTCTTTTTTTGTGCAATTATTCGCGAAACGGTTATTTCGCGAATACAAAATCAAGTAAATTGCGGCTTCTAAAACAGCGCTGCGTTCTTGTCATACCTGCGCGCGAACATATTGCAGGCTACGAGAATAACGCATGACAGGATCGACTGTATAAAACTCGCCGCGCCCGACATTGTGAAATCACCGAGCCTGCGGAGGTTGCGGAAAATAAACGTGTCGAGAACATCCGCGGTGTTAAAAAGCAGAGCGTTATCGCCGACGATAGCGTAGTAAAACGTAAAATCACTGTTCAGTATACGGCCAACCGCCAGCAGCGACATGGTGATGATCGTCGGGATCAGCAGCGGAAGTGTTATATAACAGATACGCTGAATACGCTTGGCGCCGTCGATCTCGGCGGCCTCGAACAGCGTGCCGTCGATCCCCGTAATCGTCGCCAGGTAAATGACGGTCATATAGCCGCTGTTTTTCCATACATAAATGATTGGGAGAATAACGCGCCAATACCAGGCCGTTTCATACCAACTAACGCGTTCCATGCCAAAGGAGCGAAGCATGCTGTTAATCATGCCGTTATCTGTGTTGAAGATCTGGTAAATAAACACGCTTATTACAACCGTTGAGATAAAGTACGGCAGAAGCGTCATGGACTGTGCTATCGCTTTCAGCCTGCGGTGGAATATCTCGTTCAGCAGGATGGCCAAAAGGATGGAGGCCGCGGTGTTGAATACAATAAACAGCGAATTGTTAATGAGAGTGTTGCTGACAGCGCGGAACACCCCGTCATTCTTAAACAGAAACTCAAAGTTTCCGTACCATGGCGTTTGGATAGGGCTGCCGAAGATACCCTTGCCAAAATCAAATTTCTTGAATACAAGAGTTAGCCCAAATAATGGAAGATAGTTGAAAAGAAATAGAACAACGCAAGCGGGGATAAACATCGCGTAGAGCGATTTATTTTTCCAAAACTCATACGCGACGCCCTGCGCCCCTTTGCGGCGGCTCCATGGAACCGGCTGGAACCCGCCGTGTTTTAAGGCCCTGCCATCCGCCATCGTCATACCTCCTTTTTTGTATATTTATAGCTATATACCAAACTCACAATTATTATAAGCGGCATAATAGTCTATGTCAACAATTTTATTATGACCCTTAATAATTATACGTCTTTTTGACTAAAAATATATCAAATATACCAAATCATTCAGGCAATAATCCATTCGCGTCAATCGCCACATATAACGGCAGCTTTTCCACCGTAAGCATCCGGACAGCCTCGGCGCCCAATTCCTCAAACGCTATCAGACGCGCCTCTTTTACGCAGCGCGCCGTCAACGCCGCCGCGCCTCCCACCGCTGTCAGATATACGCCCTTAAAGCGCGCGACGGCTTGTTGTACGGCTTCGCCGCGTTCGCCCTTTCCTATCATAATTTTCAAGCCATGTTCAATCAGTAAGGGCGAATACGCGTCCATACGGCTGCTTGTCGTCGGC
The DNA here is from genome assembly GCA_031282635.1 of Clostridiales bacterium. Taxonomy (GTDB): domain Bacteria; phylum Bacillota; class Clostridia; order Lachnospirales; family WQUN01; genus JAISZF01. The sequence continues at coordinate 3,808 of JAITDJ010000030.1, read as the reverse complement.
CCTACGGAACCGATTATTTTCCCGGGCGGGGCCGGGCATGGACCGGCATAGAACACAGCCTGCCCCTCGAATGGAAATGGGGAAGGCAGCCCCGCGTTAATTAATTCAACCAACTTTTTATGCGCGGCGTCGCGCGCCGTGTATACGGGCCCGGACAGGTAAACCATCCGGCCCGCTCTCAGGCTCAGGATCGTCTCGTCGTTTAAAGGCGTCATTATTTCCCGCGTCATAAGACCGCCTCCGCGCGCCTGGTCACATGGCATCCGATATTGACCGCCGCGGGCAGTCCCGCGATATGCGTGGGAAAAGTTTCTATCATAACGCCCAGCGCCGTGGTATTGCCTTTAAGCCCAGCCGGCCCAATCCCCAGGTCGTTGACGGAAGCCAGCAGCTCGTCCTCGACGCCCGCCCAGAACGCGTCTTTATGGTGACTCCCGATCGGGCGCAGGAGAGCCTTTTTACTTAAATACGCGGCCTTATCCATAGTGCCCCCTATACCCGCGCCGATAATAACAGGGGGGCACGGATTCGCTCCCGCCAATTTAACCGTTTCGGCAATAAAACGTTTTACGCCCTCTATGCCGTCAGAGGGCTTCAACATCTTAACAGCGCTCATGTTCTCGCTGCCGAAGCCTTTAGGCGCCACGATGATTTTCAAACGATCCCCCCGCACAATTTCATAATGTATGATCGCCGGCGTATTATCGTTTGTGTTTACGCGGTTTATCGGATCGGAAACGACGGAATTCCGCAGGTATCCGTTTTTATAACCGTCACGCACGCCCGCATAAATCGCCTCGCCGATAAACCCGCCGGTTATGCGGACATCCTGTCCTATTTCCAGAAATACAACCGCCATGCCTGTATCCTGACATATGGGCATATGTTCATTCACCGCTATGCTCGCGTTTTCCAGCAGCATACCCAGTACAGTTCGGCCGTTTTCAGAGGTTTCGGTCAGCCTGGCCGCCGACAGCGCCTCTTTTATGTCCGTATTCAGACGAATATTAGCTTCAACGCACAATCGGGCCACAGTTTCCTCGATCGCGCCCGCGTCAATGTCTCTCATAAGCCTAAACCGCTCCTCATATTTGACATTGTTTAATAATTTTGGCATACTACATTATATCAGATTTTGTCCAGAGGATTGATTACATGGGAATTTTAGAAAGGCTGCGCTTGGACGGCAAATCGGCGTTTGTCACAGGCGGCGCGCGGGGCATAGGTAAAAGTATCGCGATCGCGCTGGCCGAGGCCGGGGCCAATGTGGCCATTGTGGACGTCGATATAGAAACGTCGGAGAAAACAGCGGAGGAAATTGCGCGTTTGGGTGTAAAAACCATATCGGTGAAAACCGACGTGACAGACGAGGCGCAGGTTGAATTGATGGCGAATCAGGTCGTTTCGGCGTTCGGGAAACTGGACATAGCGTTTTGCAACGCCGGTATTTGTATAAATACGCCCGCGGCGGAAATGACGCTGGAGGAATGGAAGAAGGTTATGGACGTAAATCTGACCGGCGTATTTTTGACGGCGCGAGCCGCCGGCAGGATGATGATCGCTCAAGGCGGCGGCTCGATTATTAATACCGCTTCCATGTCCGGACACATCGTAAACTATCCGCAGCCTCAATGCGCGTATAACGCGTCCAAAGCGGCAGTGATACAACTGACCAAATCTATGGCTGTGGAATGGGCGCAAAAAAACGTACGAGTCAATTCCATCAGCCCAGGCTACATCTGTACGGATCTGGTGCTTAACGCGCCTCACCTGACCCCGTTAATAGAACAGTGGGAGGCTGCAACCCCTGTGCGCCGGATGGGCCGTCCCGACGAACTTCAGGCCATAGCGATCTTTTTGGCCGGTGATTCCAGCGCGTTTACCACCGGGGCTGATTTCGTGATTGACGGCGCGTTTACGTGCGTGTGAATGAGTTTTGATAAATAAGACACAATTTCGGCTTCATCAGGGTATCGCATGCCCCCGTCGCGTTCGACCATCGGATAGGACAAAACCTCAGAATATGGGGACAGCTTGCGCATCCTTTTATAAAAGCCCGGCGATACCCTGAACGCGCCCACGCTGACGCCCGACAGTCTCTCAACGCCAACCGTGTTCTTAATGATTAACGCCGTTTCCCGGTACGCTTCCCGCCATCCCTTAAATTTAATGATCGGATCAACGCAGACCCGCGCCGTCCACCCTTTATCCAGGGCCTCGCTGACATCCGCCAGCCTGGCGGCCAACGGCGGCGCTCCGTTTTCAAAGCGCGCCGCCGCTTCATCCGGCGAAATCGTCCATGCCAGCGTAACGTTGGGCAGAGGCGTTATATTTTCAATCTGATTGAACCCCGCGCTTTTCGTACGGATTTCGATTTCCGCAGCGGGATGCTTCCCGCAGAACCTCATCCATCCGTGTACAAACGCGGTCAGGTGTTCAAACGCCAGCAAATCCGTATCGTACGAAACGCAGATATACGCGGGCAAAACACGCTCCACCGCACTGAGGCAATCTTCCTGATTAACGAATATCACGACGTTGGCCGAGGGATACATGCCCCTTAAATAACAGTATTCGCAGTTATACAGGCAATTCATAATCTCAGACGTGTAAATGAAACCGCCGCGGCCGAAACTGTCGCACATATGCGAACCCTTATAATACATAGCCCCTCGCTTAACGGCTAAAATCAATTTTGGGCCGCGTTTTTGCAGGCTAAAATCCTGACCCTTTTTGCAAAACACATCTTTGTAATGCCGTATCGGAATATAAACGCTGTCCGGAAACGCCGCGCGGATCTTTTGCGCCGCCGGATAGCCCCATACGTCTTCCTCAGCGTATATATGGGAAAAATATTTATTATAAATCAATTTATTATAGCTCATCTGTAATTCGCCGTCACATCCCCAAATTTTTCGGTATAACCCCAATGCGCAGTAAACGCCGCGCGCACGCCCTTAAGGCCGGCAAGTTTTTTTATGGACATTATCTGTTGTTTCTGATCCATTGTATATCTCTTACTGATAGGATACGCTTTCCCGCTTATAAGATTAAAGGCGTCGCCGGAAAACAAAAAGGCTTCGTCTACTAAATAGCACATGGAACCGGGCGTATGTCCCGGCGTTTCTATCGCGCGTACTTTGATCGGACCTATGCGGATCTCGTCATCCTGCCGGAGCAGGCCATAGGGCATTTTAAGCTCCGCGTTATATATAAAGCCAAATTTTCTCGCCGTTTCACGCCGTATCATCCGCTCTTCATCCGCCGAGAGATAGACGGAGGCGTTTTTAAATACGGAAACGCCGTCCGCGTGGTCTATATCCGAGTGTGTCAAAAACAAGGCGGAAACGCTGTCCGGCCGGATGCCCAGCCTGGCGAGCTCACGCCGGATCACGCCTTTGCCGAAGCCCGCGTCTATCGCGATAATACCGCCGCCTTTCCGGTACAAGTAGAAGTTTACGCATCCCGTTTTTACCGCCGTAATGTCCTCTGTAATCTGCCCCGTACAGGCCGGATTCATGCCTTTCCCGCGCGCATAGGCCCCCGCGGCCCAATCATATATAAAATTGAACATGTCATTCCCCTTCTGATAATCGGCTTATCAGCCCGGCAAACGCCGCTTTGCTTTCAATCTTGCGCAAGGCGGGAGCTTTAGTCGATTCCGACAGCGCTGCGGTCGTGTTGACGCCGCGGATTTTGGCTTGTCCGCATACCTGCCGCAATTTTTGCCTCATTGCGAATGTCAGCCCCAGGTTTTCAGACACAATCTCCATCAAACGGTTGTCATCGTCGGTAAAGACGCCGGCGG
>JAITDJ010000202.1 GCA_031282635.1 Clostridiales bacterium | reverse complement strand
GGATATCCGCCCCAGTTTTCCACATAAACGTCTTTGTTTTCGCCGTTTTCGCAGTAGTCATCATGGAGTGTGCCGCCGGGGCCTTCAGCGGGATCCACTTCTGCCTTACCGCTCCAGCTGTTAACCCTGGATGAATTCACACTTATCCAAGCGAATGTCCCCGCTATAAGCATAGTGCTTATGGATATAGCCGTCAGGGCGGTAAAAAATTTTCGTTTATTAAACATATTTCCCCTCCTCTATTTAGATGATCATTTTAGCCGTATATCACATTTTGTCACTTTTGGAGCTTACGGATAAAATAACCACTTTTATGCATCATATTTTAACAATAAGTATTCCATTTGTCAACTGGTATATAAATTTACAGAAATAAAGAATCATTTGTAAAATTAAATCATTTAAGAGGAATATGGAACAAAATTTTTAAAAGGCCGCGCGCATACAAAAAAACCCCCGCGTTTTACGTGGGGGGAGGATATAAAACTTTTTATTCAGTCACCGTTACAACCGAACCGGCGCCGACCGTCCTGCCGCCTTCGCGGATAGCGAAGCGCAGACCGGGGGCCATGGCAATCGGCGTGATAAGCTCAATGGCCATTTCGATATTATCGCCGGGCATACACATCTCGGTACCGGCCGGAAGCGAGATAACTCCGGTAACGTCTGTTGTGCGCAAATAGAACTGCGGGCGGTAGTTATTGAAGAAAGGCTTGTGACGACCGCCTTCTTCCGCTGACAGTACATAAACCTGCGCCGTGAACTTGGTGTGGGGCGTGGTTGTATTCGGTTTGGCCAAAACCTGGCCGCGCTCAATTTCCTGACGCTGCACTCCGCGCAGCAGAACGCCGATATTATCGCCTGCCTGCGCCTGATCCAACAGTTTTTTGAACATCTCAATACCGGTAACAACCACTTTGCGTTTCTCGGTGGTAAGGCCGACAATCTCGACTTCCTCCTGAATCTTCAGCGTACCGCTCTCCACTCTGCCTGTGGCGACTGTTCCGCGGCCCGTGATGGAGAATACATCCTCTACCGGCATAAGAAATGGTTTATCATTGTCGCGCGCAGGCGTAGGGATGTAGCTGTCAACGTCTTTCATCAGTTCGATAATGCCGTCGCCCCATTCTCCGGAGGTGTCCTGCAGAGCCAAAAGAGCTGAACCTCGGATAATCGGTACGTCGTCACCGGGGAATTGGTACTCGTTCAGCAGATCACGGATTTCCATCTCAACCAGATCCAGCAGTTCTTCGTCATCAACAGCGTCAACCTTATTCATGAAGACGACAATCCAAGGCACATTAACCTGACGGGCCAGAAGGATATGCTCGCGCGTTTGAGCCATAGGGCCGTCGGTAGCGGCCACCACCAGGATTGCGCCATCCATCTGCGCGGCGCCGGTGATCATGTTCTTTACATAATCGGCGTGGCCCGGGCAGTCAACATGGGCATAGTGGCGATTTGGAGTTTCATACTCAACATGTGTCGTAGAGATCGTTATACCGCGGGCCTTTTCCTCCGGCGCTTTGTCAATACGATCGAAAGGAACAAATTCTCCTAATTTATATCTGTCATGCAGAGTCTTTGTGATAGCCGCAGTCAGGGTAGTCTTACCATGATCTATATGACCGATCGTACCGATATTGACATGAGGCTTGTTTCGTTCAAACCTAGCTTTTGCCATTTATTATCCTCCTAATGGATTAATATATACATAATTATAATAAAAAAACAGGTGTTTGCAAGCAATATTTATACTTTCACTAATTTTTACCCAGAGCGATTCTATCCTGTATGTTTTTAGGAACAGATTCGTAATGATGAACCTCCATGGCGTATACGCCGCGGCCTTGCGTCTCGGATCGCAAATCGGTGGCATAGCCGAACATTTCAGCCAGCGGCACATACGCGTGTATGATCTGGGCTTTATTCCGCGGTTCCGTGGATTCCAAGCGACCTCGGCGACTCGTGATATCGCCAATGACATCGCCCATATATTCTTCCGGCACAGTGACGTCAACTTTCATGACAGGCTCCAGCAACACGGGATTGGCCTTGCGCATGGCGTCCTTAAAAGCCATGGAGCCCGCGATATGGAACGCCATTTCAGAAGAGTCCACCTCGTGGTAAGAACCGTCGTATATCGTGGCCTTAACGCCAACAACTGGGTAACCGCCGATAATACCGGAACGCATAGCTTCCTGAATACCCGCGTCTACAGCGGGAACGTACTCCCTTGGTATAACGCCTCCAATAATGGCGTTTTGAAACTCATACGGCTTTTCGGCGTTATTAGCGTCCAGTGGTTCAAATCTGACCTTACAATGGCCGTACTGGCCGTGGCCTCCGGATTGCCTGATATACTTGCCTTCCGATTCCACAACTTTACGTATGGTTTCGCGGTAAGCCACCTGAGGCTTACCCACATTTGCTTCCACCTTAAATTCGCGCAGCAGCCGATCCACGATAATCTCAAGATGCAATTCACCCATACCGGATATGATAGTCTGGCCGGTATCCTGATCTGTATACGAACGGAAAGTGGGGTCTTCCTCAGCCAGCTTAGCCAGTGAAGCGCCCATTTTATCGCGTCCGGCTTTGGTCTTGGGTTCAATAGCAACAGAAATAACCGGTTCCGGGAAATTCATAGATTCGAGAATAACCTCGTTGTTTTCTGTGCAGAGGGTATCGCCCGTAGTCGTGAATTTAAGCCCGACAGCCGCAGCTATATCACCGGCGTAGACCTTATCTATTTCTTCGCGGTGATTGGCGTGCATTTGTAAAATGCGTCCAATACGCTCACGCTTGCCCTTAACGGAATTATAAATATACGAACCGGAGTCCAGTATGCCTGAATAGACGCGGAAGAAAGCCAGCTTGCCTACATACGGGTCATTCATGATCTTGAACGCCAAAGCCGCGAACGGTTCCTCATCCGACGCGTGGCGCTCCACTCTATCTTCGCTGTCCGGCAAAGTCCCCTTTATGGATGGTATGTCCGTAGGGGCGGGCAGATACTCAACAATACCGTCCAGTAATTTCTGAACGCCTTTATTCTTATACGCGGAACCGCAAAACACAGGGATCAGTTCACAACTGATGCACGCCTTGCGCAGCGCGATTTTCAGTTCATCAACAGAGGGCTCCTGTCCGGAGATATACTTCTCCATCAGCGACTCATCTGTTTCGGCAATAAACTCTACCATTTCAAATCGCTGTTTTTCGACTGTCTCAGCATACTCGGGCGGAATGTCTCCTATGGATATATCCTTGCCCAAATCGTCTGTATAGGTGTATGAGCGCATATCCATCAGGTCTATAAGCCCGATAAAGCTGTCTTCGGCTCCGATTGGAATCTGAACTGGCACTGGTTTTGCCCCGAGCCGGGTTTTTATCATATCAATAACGTTGAAAAAATCAGCGCCCATTATATCCATTTTATTTACAAACGCTATCCGCGGCACACTATAATGATCAGCCTGCCGCCAAACGGTTTCCGACTGCGGTTCAACGCCGCCCTTGGCGCAAAACACACCGACTGAACCATCCAGTACGCGCAGGGAGCGTTCAACCTCCACCGTAAAGTCAACGTGCCCAGGCGTGTCAATAATGTTTATCCGGTGGTTTTCCCACTGTGTGGTTGTGGCAGCTGATGTGATTGTTATTCCCCGTTCCTGCTCCTGTTCCATCCAATCCATTATAGCAGTGCCTTCATGGACTTCGCCCAATTTATAATTGCGGCCTGTATAGTACAGTATACGTTCGGTAAGGGTTGTTTTGCCCGCGTCAATATGCGCCATTATCCCAATATTTCTCGTTCGTTCCAGCGGGAACGCTCTGTTTGTCACAAAAATTCCTCATTTCACGCATCCTTGGAAAAGGGGGATGCTGTTTACCATTTATAGTGCGAAAACGCCTTATTAGCATCAGCCATTTTATGGGTTTCTTCTTTTTTCTTGACAGCGTTTCCGCTATTTGATAAGGCGTCCAATATCTCGTTGGCTAAACGGTCAACCATTGTTTTTTCGCCGCGTTTCCTGGCGTACAGTACAAGCCAGCGCAAGCCCAGCGCTTGCCTTCTGTCGGGCAGAACCTCAATAGGCACCTGATACGTCGCGCCTCCGACGCGGCGCGCCTTTACTTCCAGCACAGGCATAATATTACCCAGGGCCTCATCAAAGCAGTCCATGGCGGGGTTGTCTTTCTTCGCCTGAACCTTTTTAAAGGCATCGTACACGATCTTTTGCGCGACGCCTTTTTTCCCGTCCAGCATAATGGCGTTTATCAGTTTTGTCACTATTTTGCTGTTATATAACGGATCAGGTAAAACATCCCTTTTAGGGACATGTCCTTTTCTCGGCACGAATATTCCCTCCTTAATCATGAGAATTACATCATCGGTACTCGCGTTTGCGCGGCAAAACGCGATCGCGCCTGTACGAACTGTATCCTGGCGGATATCGGGGTACAGGGCTCTTATTTTTTACTGCGTTTCGCGCCATATTTTGATCTGGCTTGCTTGCGTTTGGCAACACCCGCCGTATCAAGCGTGCCGCGGATAATGTGATAACGGACGCCGGGTACGTCCTTCACCCTGCCGCCTCGAATCAATACTACGCTGTGTTCCTGAAGGTTGTGGCCCTCACCGGGGATATAACATGTTACCTCCATGGAATTGGAAAGGCGCACACGGGCGATCTTGCGCAGCGCGGAATTCGGCTTTTTCGGCGTAGCCGTTTTAACCGCCGTACACACTCCGCGTTTTTGCGGGCTGTTAATGTCGGTATAACGGCTTTTTTTAGAATTAAACCCACGCAGCAACGCAGGCGCCGTCGATTTTTTCCGAACCGATTTTCTTTCGATTCTAACCAGTTGATTAAATGTTGGCACTTTTGCACCTCCTTGAATAATATCCGCCAATTGCCAAACCAAAAAATCTCTGATTTTTTCAATCGTTTGGCAACGTTAAGCATTCTATCACCAGAATTCGAAAAAGTCAAGGATTTGTCCGGCATCGACTGCATTGTGAATAAGCTGTGCATTTTGATACGCTTCTTCCTGGATCTTTTTCGTAAGAAATGTTATCCTCTTTTTATTAAGGAGGGTATTTATGAATCGTTTGCTTATTATTATCTTTGCGGCGTTTGTGTGCCTGGGGATGCCTCATTCGATTTTGGGCGCGGCCTGGCCGGCCATGTATGCGGATATTCAAACGTCGCGATCGTTTCTGGGCGTGGTGTCGCTAATATTAAACGCGGCGACGTTCTTGGCGATAGTGCGCAGCGACAGCTTTGTACATAAATATACTATATGGAATGTATTGCTGACGGCGTTCCTGATAAGCTCAACGGCGCTGTTGGCGCTAAGCATGGCGCATTCCGCTTTTTGGATAATTGCGCCGTCACTGTTTTTGGGAATCGGACGGGGTACGATCGACGCGTCTGTCAACAGTTACGCGGCGCTTCATTATAAAACGCGATATATAAACTGGCTCCACTGCTTTTGGGGTGCGGGTTCTATGCTGGGGCCGATACTTATAGGCTATTTTATAAACGCCGGCGGTTGGGGAAACGGATACCTGACGATTGCGCTGATTCAGTACGTATTTGTTATTATATTGGTTTTTTCCAGGGGCTTATGGGAAAAGGCTGAAACAGGAACGGATGTAAAGATTGAAAGGCCGTCAATTACCATATGGCGGGCGTTGGGCAGGCCGAACGCGGCGTTTGGCGCGTCAGCGTTTTTTTGTTATGTGGGCTACGAAATGACAGCCGGGTTATGGGCCTCCAGTTTCCTATCGTCCGCCAAAGGCATGTCTAATGCCTCGGCGGCCGGTTGGGCCGCGTTTCTTTACGGCGGCATTACCCTTGGCAGATTTGTGTCTGGTTTATTGACCAAGTATTTTACTTCAAGGCATATGATACGATATGGCTGCATAATCAGCTTATTCGGCGTACTGCTTATGGCTTTGCCGCTGCCCGCCGCGTTTTCAG
>JAITDJ010000160.1 GCA_031282635.1 Clostridiales bacterium | reverse complement strand
GGGCATGTGGAAATACTGCGTGACGTGGTTTCACCGGATTGCATTCTCACCGACGTGGGCAGCGTTAAGACGCCTATATATCGATATATGGACTCAGCCTCTCCGATCTGTTTCATAGGGGGGCACCCTATGGCAGGCTCGGAAAAAACGGGTTATAAAAATGCCGCGCAGTATTTATTCGAAAACGCTTATTATGTGCTGACGCCAATGCCGTGGGTTCCGGAAACAGCGGTAAACCGGCTGACGCGTATAATAGAACAGCTGGGCGCCATACCCGTGCGTATGGCGCCGGACGTTCACGACGCGGCCGTAGCCGCCGTCAGCCATGCCCCGCATGTGATAGCCGCGGCGCTGGTTAATTTGATACAATTGCTTGACGCGACGGGCGATCTGCGCGCGCTGGCCGCGGGTGGTTTTAAAGATCTCACGCGCATAGCCTCATCCGGTCCGGAAATATGGCGGGCGATCTGCTTGGAAAACCGTCCGGAACTGCTGCGTGTATTGAGATCATTTATGGACATACTCAGCTCGTTTGAAGAACACCTGGATAATTTAGACAGCGAGGCTATAAGAGAATTTTTTAACGACGCGAAGATATACCGCGACAGTTTCGCCGGTAAAGCTTCAGGGGTATATCGCCGGGTTTTTGAAATCCGCGCGGAGGTTGAAGACAAGCCGGGCATTATAGCCACAGTGGCCGCGATACTCAGCTTTAACGGGATTAATATAAAAAATATCGGCATTCTGAATAGCCGCGAATATGAGAACGGTATTTTACAAATTTTGTTTGACGACGAAACGGCGGCAAATAACAGCTTTGAGTTGCTGACGCGTATGAATTTTATCGTATATAATCTGACGGAAACAGGTGTACAATTATGAGCATTCAGCGTGTGACCTCGAAATCACGTATAAGAATTACAATCTCCGCGCCCGGTGATAAATCCATTTCCCACCGCGCGATTATGTTCGGCGCGCTGGCCAGCGGTGTCACGGAGATTGAAGGCTTTTTGCCCGGCGAGGACTGCCTGTCCACAATAGCCTGTTTCCGAAAATTAGGTGTGGATATTGCCGCCGCCGGCGATCGTGTCACAGTGAACGGCAAAGGACTATGGGGGTTGACGGCGCCGGGCGAAGACGCGCTGGACGTCGGCAACAGCGGTACAACCATGCGCCTTATTACCGGCGTTCTGGCGGGGCAGAGTTTTGATTCCCGGCTTACGGGCGACGCCTCTATTAAAAAACGTCCTATGAAAAGGGTGTTTGATCCTCTGCGTCTGATGGGCGCGAAGTTTTCGGATCATGAAACGGCTCCGTTTACGATATGCGGCAGGCCGCTTAAGGGCGTGTCCTACACGCTGATCGTCGCCAGCGCGCAGGTTAAATCCGCCATAATTCTGGCGGCGCTTTACGCAAAAGGAGAAACCATAATCACGGAATCGCAGCCTACGCGCGACCATACAGAAATCATGCTGAAATATTTCGGCGCGGATCTGAAAAAGGACGGACGTCTAATAAGTGTTAAGCCGGTTCCGCGGTTATATGCCCGCAAGGTTCAGATCCCGGGCGATATTTCTTCCGCCGCGTTTTTTATAGCCCTGGGGCTGATTACTCCGGAATCGGAAATTACAGTTACAGGAGTGGGCATAAACCCGACGCGCACAGGTATAATAGACGCGTTCATAAGTATGGGCGGCCGGATATCGATAACAAACAGGAGAACAATTGACGGCGAAGAAACCGCCGACATCACTGCCCGTTCGTCCAATCTTAAAGGAACGGACATTTACGGTGCCATGATTCCGCGTATGATAGACGAGATCCCTATCTTAGCGGCGGCGGCCGCGTTCGCTGAAGGCCGCACCGTCATAAGGGATGCGGAAGAGCTGAAATATAAGGAATCAAACCGGATACGCGCGATGGCAATGGAATTGTCCAAACTGGGGGGCCAAGTATCGGAAACGCCTGACGGGATGATTATAGAAGGCGGTCGTCCCCTGTTCGGAACTATTGTGGACAGCCATGGCGATCACCGTATTGCCATGAGCCTCGCGATAGCCGCGTGCGCCATAAGCGGCGATACGTTTATTAAGAACAGCGAATGCGTGAACATATCGTTTTCGAACTTTTTTGAGCTGCTCAAGGTATAAGTTATGAAAATAAAGGATCGAGAACAGGAACAGGCTCGATTGGATAAGCTGCTTAACTATGAAAATGAATATTACGCGCGGGGCGCCGCGCTGATCGCCGGGGCTGACGAAGTGGGGCGCGGGCCGTTGGCCGGGCCGGTTCTGGCTTGCGCGGTTATATTGCCGAGAGGGCGGCGTATAGAAAATATAGACGACTCCAAGCGGCTGACAGAAAAAAGAAGAGAAATTTTGGATAAAATAATAAGAGAATCGGCCCTGGCTGTTTCTATCGGGATAGCCCACGTTAAAACTATTGATGAGATAAATATATTGCAGGCCACTGTCAAAGCTATGACAGACGCCGTAAACGGGCTTTCCGTACGGCCGGACGTTGTATTGATCGACGCGCTGAGGCTGCCCGGCGTAAATATTCCCCAACGAAGCATTATAAAAGGCGACGCGTTATCCATGTCCGTCGCGGCGGCCAGTATTGTCGCCAAGGTCGCGCGTGATGCGATGATGAGGAAATATCATGAACTGTACCCGGAGTACGGCTTTGATCAGCATAAAGGATATGGGACGAAAAAGCATATAACCGCGATCTGCGAGTTTGGGCTGTGTCCCATACACCGTCGAAGCTTTTCCGCGAAGTTTACTGAAAGGGCATATGAATGAAGCTGAGGTGGCATAATGGATAGCAACGCCGACTTAGGGGCGTACGGCCAAAGGCTGGCGGAGGATTACCTTATGGCCAATGGGTTTGACATCATAAATCGTAATTTTCGCTGTCAGTCAGGCGAGATCGACATAATCGCCCGTGACGGCGAATATATCGTATTTATTGAGGTCAAATACCGCCGCAGCCTATCGTGCGGGTATCCTCGCGAAGCTGTGGGGTATTATAAGCAGCGTCATATCCGGCGGACGGCGCGGTATTATATTATGTATAAACAGCTCAGTAATCAAGATTTCCGCTTCGATGTGCTGGAGATTACAGACTTGACCGGAAATCCGATGATAACGCTTATAGAAAACGCGTTTTAGAGGCATTGTCTTTCGCAATTACGGCCAAATGGGGATTGGAATAAATTATGGAATTAATAACTCACAATAATATGCCGATAGCCGTATTTCCACGCTTCCTGGAAACCGGTCTGGTATCGCACGGTATATCCACGCGGGCGGGCGGGGTTTCATCGGGCGCTTGGGAGTCGCTGAATCTGGGCTTTCACCGCGGCGACGATAGATCCAATGTAATGGAGAATTTCCGCAGGTTTACGGACGCGCTTGGCGTTCCGCTTCAAAATACGGTTTTTTCCGCGCAGACGCATGGAACTTATCTGCGTCGCGTCTATGATTCCGATAAAGGCAAAGGTATAGGCCCAAGCGACATAAGCCAGACAGATGGTCTGTACACAAACGAGCCTGGCGTAGCGTTAGTTACATTTTGCGCGGACTGCGCGCCGCTTCTTTTTTTTGATCCCGTGAAAAAGGTTATTGCGGCTTCTCATTCAGGCTGGCGGGGTACCGCCGCCCAAATCGGCCGAATTACCGTCGAAACACTAAACAATGAATTCGGGTGTAATCCCAAAGATATTTTAGCCGGAGTCGGGCCGTCCATCGGCCCGTGCTGTTTTGAGACAGACGCGCCGGTCGCTGGTGAATTTCTCAAAAACCCTGCGTGGGTTCCATATGTCAAAGGCCCGTACGGCGCGGATAAATACAAAGTGGATCTATGGCGTGTAAACAAACAGATATTGGAAGACGCCGGGCTGGATCCCCGGCATATAGACTGCGAGCCGGTCTGTACCCGCTGCAATGAAAACCTGTTCTATTCGCATCGCAGGGATGGCGGCAAACGCGGTTCCCTGGCGGCGATCATATGTCTTACAGCGTAATCGCCAGCGTGGATGAAAACAGCATATGCGCCGAAATGGGCGTGGAACCCGGCGATATTTTAATAAGTATAAACAACCGGCCCGTAAGGGATGTATTCGATTACCGCTACCTGGCGCGGGAAGACAGTATAGACGTGCTGGTACGCAAACCGTACGGCGAGGAATGGCTGCTGGAAATAGAAAAGGATGAAGACGAGGACTTGGGTTTGGTATTTGAACATGGCTTAATGGACGAGGCCAAACATTGTTCAAATAAATGCGTATTCTGCTTTATCGACCAGCTTCCCGGGGGTATGCGTTCTACGCTCTATTTCAAGGATGACGACGCGCGTCTGTCTTTTTTGACGGGTAACTATGTAACGCTGACCAACATGACCGATTCCGATCTGGATCGCATAATATATTATCATCTGTCACCCATCAATATTTCCGTACACGCGTCCGATCCCGGGCTGCGTGCGAATATGCTGAATAACCCGGAAGCCGCGCGTTTAATGCCCCGGCTGAAACTTCTGTTCGATGCGGGCATTACCATGAATTATCAGGCGGTACTTTGCAAAGGCGTTAACGACGGTCCGCGGCTGGATAAAACTATTCGGGAACTGTCCGCTTTCATGCCATTGGCAAACAGTTTATCGGTTGTACCCGCCGGCCTGACAAAATACAGGCGGAATTTGCCGCCTCTAAAGCCTTTTTGCCCGGAAGATTCCAAGGCTGTACTAATTCAGGTCGAATCACACCAAAAGCGTTTCTTAAAAGAAAACAAGACGCGTTTTGTATATGCTGCTGATGAGTTTTACCTGAGCGCGGGTGTTCCCTGCCCCCCTTATAGGGCTTATGAAGATTTCCCTCAGCTTGAAAACGGCGTAGGTATGCTATCGCTGTTTGAGCGAGAATTTCAACGCGCTCTGCGGAAGATTAAGCCCGTTTCCCGTAAAAGGCGCGTTTCATTGGTAACGGGCGCGGCCGCGGGTTCTTTTATAAAGCGCTTGTGCGGACAGATCCAAACGCTGGGTATTAGCATAGAAACACATGTTATAACCAATGGCTTCTTCGGGGAAGGTATTACTGTCAGCGGACTCCTGACGGGGCGGGACATTCTGGCCGGGCTTAATGGCAAGCCGCTCGGGGAAACGCTGCTGATACCCGCGAACGCGCTTAGGGACGGCCGTTTTTTAGACGACATAAGTTTGAAAGAGCTTTCCGACCGTTTAAGTACTAATGCCGTCGAGGTTAAAATAAACGGCTCCGTATTTGCGGAAGCCCTGATACGAGGAGATTTTCATGCCCAACGAAAATAATAGAAACTTTGTGGAAAATATAACCAATATGGAAGCTGATTTCGCCCAATGGTACACTGACGTGGTAAGAAAAGCGGATCTGGCGGATTACTCCGCGGTGGGCGGCTTCATTGTATTTCGTCCGTACGGCTACGCCATTTGGGAACTGATTCAAAAACAAATGGATGAGCGTTTCAAGGCCACAGGGCATCAAAACGTGTATATGCCCCTGTTGATATCCGAATCGCTGCTGCAAAAAGAAAAGGATCATGTGGAAGGGTTTGCGCCTGAGGTCGCTTGGATAACGCGCGGCGGCAGCGAGGAACTAACGGAAAGGTTATGCGTGCGCCCCACATCCGAAACGCTGTTTTGCGCCCACTATGCCGATCTGATCCACTCATATCGCGACTTGCCCGTGCTGTACAATCAATGGTGTTCAGTTGTACGCTGGGAAAAAACCACGCGTCCGTTCCTGCGCACCAGGGAATTCCTGTGGCAGGAAGGTCATACGGCCCATGCCACTGCGGAGGAAGCGGCGGAGGAAACCCTCAAAATGCTGAACGTATATGCGGAGTTCTGCGAAAACGTGCTGGCCATCCCCGTAATAAAAGGCCGCAAAACCGATAAGGAGAAGTTCGCCGGGGCAGAAGCCACATACACTGTCGAGAGCCTGATGCATGATGGCAAAGCGCTGCAGTCCGGTACGAGCCACAACTTCGGCGACGGTTTTGCCAGGGCGTTCGGCATCCAGTATACCGATAAGAACAACGAGCTTAAATATGTGCATCAAACGTCATGGGGCTTCAGTACCCGCATGATTGGCGGCCTTATTATGGTACACGGCGATAACAGCGGCTTATGCCTGCCTCCCAAAGCCGCGCCTGTGCAGGTGATTATCGTACCCATCGCCGCGCATAAGGCCGGTGTTCTGGATAAGGCGGACTCGTTGCTTGAGACCTTGTCGGCCAAGTTCAGGGTTAAGATGGATATGAGCGACAAATCGCCCGGTTGGAAATTCAGCGAGCATGAAATGAAGGGCGTCCCGCTGCGTTTGGAATTGGGGCCTAAGGATATAGAGAATAATCAGTGCGTGCTGGTTCGGCGCGATACAGGCGGAAAAGCCGCGGTATCCCTGGACACGCTGGAAAATGAAATTGAAAGCCTGCTTAAAGATATTCAGGCCAATCTGCTGGA
This sequence comes from Clostridiales bacterium, assembly GCA_031282635.1. GTDB lineage: Bacteria > Bacillota > Clostridia > Lachnospirales > WQUN01 > JAISZF01. The sequence goes on along the minus strand of JAITDJ010000160.1, from coordinate 20,931 downwards.
TAAAGCCCGCCTTCGTCTGGAAAGCCGTATCTTTGCCGCGAACAGCGTTGATGAAATGACTGATATTTTAAACGCGACCCCTGGGTTTATAAAGGCGATGTGGTGTGGCGACGAGGAATGTGAAAACGCGATAAAGGAGGCAAACGGCGCGACAGCGCGTTGCATCCCATTTGAGCAGGAGCACGTGTCGGACGCTTGCGTCTGTTGCGGCAAGCCCGCCCAATCGTTGGTTTATTGGGGACGGGCTTATTGATTTCTTTAAAATTGATCTCTTTACAAAGGCGTAAGATTCAGTAGAGGAATCCTATGCCTTTTTAGTTATTCTTTCCAGACCGTCAATTTTCCATGCTGATCCATAATTCAAAAAACGCGGTCAAACGCGATAAAGGCTCTATATGACGCGTTCGGAATGTCTGGGTATAACGCAAAAAAAAATAAAAAAAAGTTCTTGATTTTTGGAAAACTATGTGATATAGTATTTATATCAACGCGGGGTGGAGCAGTCCGGTAGCTCGTCGGGCTCATAACCCGAAGGTCGTAGGTTCAAATCCTGCCCCCGCAATGTAAGCCCTGTAAATTGCCTATTTACAGGGCTTTTGTTTTTTATTAAGATTAAATTTCCCACATTAGTCAAAAAGGTGGTTTATTTTTTCAACCGCGTTTATTTTAATTTGAGGCATGACATGGGTAGGTTTCCCACACCCTTATACGCCAAATATCCGCGCCATGTCCGCATCCGCATCCGCAATCACGCGTCCGGACTTCTTGCCCGCGTTGGCCAGCAGATTCCGCATCTTTTCCTCCACGGACTTCTTGATCAGCTCGTTGGGATCGACGCCGCGCAGCTTGAAGAATAACAGCGGGTCGGCGTCAAGCCGCGCGCTATCCGGGCAGCTGCAGCTCATACGAATCTCCCGCGGCGAGGGGAACAAGCCCTCACCTTGTTTCATAAACACATCGGCCAGTTCATGGGGAAACCGGCCCTCCGCCAAGGCGCCAATGCTCTCCACGCGTTTGGCGCAGGCGGTGCAGACGGCTTGCCACTTCTTATCGGACAGCTTATCTATCCTGATGACAACCATGTAGATACTGCTGCCGCTGACCCGGGCGGCGATTTCGCCCTTGTCGACGCGCAAATCCAGGATCAAACCATTTTTGCAATAGCTCCGCCCGCGCCCGAGCCGGTTCTGAAAATCGGCATAGCTTTCGAGATTCTTGTTCCAAGCCATACCCCACCAAGTTTTGGCGATTTTGCCTCCCTCGATGATGATCGGTTGAAGCTCGCCCAACTCCCGCTTCAGCTCTTTTTCTCGTTTCGCCGCTTGCCTCTGCTGGGATGCCAGGGGTGGCTTGGTGTAATATCTGTAGCCCCAACTCATTGCTTAAGCCTCCAATCTGAACAGGTTCATCAGTTCGGCGTTGGACATCTCCGTCACCCAGCCTTCACCGGCGCCGGCCGCGATAACATCCGCCGCCAGCTTCTGCTTCGCCTCAATCATCTGGTCGATTTTCTCCTCAATCGTGCCGGTGGTGACGAATTTATGTACCATAACATCTTTGGTCTGCCCGATGCGGAAAGCGCGGTCGGTGGCCTGGTTCTCGACGGCGGGATTCCACCAGCGGTCAAAATGCACCACATGGTTCGCGGCGGTAAGGTTTAAACCCACGCCGCCGGCTTTCAGGCTCAGCACCATAAACGGAACGTACTCGGCGTTAAACCGCTCCACCATCGCACCCCGCTTCGTCGGCGTTGTGCCGCCGTGGATGACCAAGCCCTCGCGCTCAAACAGCAGCGCCAGATAGTGCGACAGCGGCTCCGTCAGTTCCCGAAATTGCGTGAACACCAGGACGCTTTCATGCTTCTCACGAATCGTCGCGCAGATTTCCGCCAGCGTTTCAAATTTGCCGCTGTGCTTGGGGTCAAAGGCGCCCTGCCCGTTGAACTGGTCGGGATGGTTGCATATCTGCTTAAACTTCATAATCGCGGCAAGGATTTTGCCCTTGCGATCTATGCCCGCGTTTTCTTCCTCCGGCAGCGACCGCTCTAAATCCCGTACCAGGGCGTTATATAGCGCAACCTGCTTCTTTGTCAGCGTGGTAAACTGTTTGATCTCGTTTTTATCCGGCAGGTCGGAGATTACGGATTTATCCGTTTTCAGCCGTCGCAGGATAAACGGCGATATGGCGTCCCGCAGTTTAGCATAGCCTTCCGGCGCGTCTTTCAGCTTCTTGGTAAAGTTAGTGAACTCTTTCGCCGTGCCCAGCAGCCCCGGATTCAGGAAGTCGAACAGCGACCACAAATCCGCCAGTCGATTCTCAATCGGCGTACCTGTCATGGCAATGCGCACAGCGCTGTTAATTCCTTTGACGGCCTTTGTTTGCTTGACGCCCGGATTTTTGATCGCCTGGGCTTCGTTGTACCTCGGTATCGTCCGGGTTTACCGCCGCCTTGGCAATGCCTGCCTGCAGCTTGATCGCCTCGGCGAAGGTCATTTCCTCACGTCCCTCAATTGTGTCAAGGGCGGCAAGCAACTGTTTGATACGCTCCTGATTGACCTCCACCCATTTGCCTTTGAGAAACGCCAGCCCATTGTCCTCGGCCGCCAGGGCTTCCAGCTCGTCGCGGCTCAGCTCCGTATCGCCGAAAAACACCTTGGGCGAGAATGCGAGCAGGGACTGCATACCCAGCAGAGCAGGCTCTTGCGCGCCGATCGACAGCGACAGCCGCGATTTGGCCTTGCGTTTCCAGAAGTTCGGGATACGGCAGATGATGCCGCAGTCCTCGTACAGCGGCACTTCCCGCAGGAAGATGTAAGCCTCGTTAGGCTTAAATTTCAGCGGGCTGAACAGCTCGCTGGATTCCACAAGGCTTGTGATAAACTCGCTGTCGTTGGCGGCTTTGCTGACCGTCGCCAGCAAGCCGAGCAAGGCGGCCTGGTCGCCGTCAAATTCTTCAAGGGCTCGTTTCAGCGGCAGATGTTGTACGGTATTCGCCTGCTTGGTTGAGTAGGTGGCCATAAAGGCGAAAGGGAAATCCTCCTCTCTGGTTTCCACAAGATGGAAAAACACCCGCCCGCTTACGGTCAGCGCGGTGTTTTGGGAGCGCAAATACTCCGCAGCCGTGCCCTCAAAGGCTGCCAGCTCGTCATTGAATACGTCGGCTAACAGCTGATAAATATGCGCTATCCACTCCAGATTGACAAATTCCGCGCCCAGCGCATAAGACAGCGCGCGCAAAAGCGCAAAGCCGCGCTCCGGTTCAAACGGCGCCGCCTTGCGCGTCAGTTCAATATCCGGGTCGCGCGCAGACCGTCCACCAGGGATTTCGCGATGTCCGCCAGAAACCGCAGGGCGGCGTCTTCCGGCGGAGCGCTGTCAAAGGCGCAGTGATATAACTCGGCAATGGTAAGCGAGCCGTCGTCAACGGTATAGCCGTTCCGTGTGAAGATGATTTGCATCCTGGATATCTCCTTGTTATGCGACTGCAGCAGCCTTGGCGAGCCTCAGCAGACTTATTATTCGACTCTAACTGTTTATATCATCCCTAGTTCTGCCATATTTTGTTCACCGAATGATACGGATCGCGCCGTCCTTACGGGCGGGGGCCGTCGATTCGGCGGCGGCGAAACCAATGGCCGCCGAAGAGCATATGGTATGCTCTTTTGGTATGCCGAACTCAAACAGGTATTCTCTGACGACCGGATCGCCGCGGAGCCAGTGAAGCTGGTTAATATAACAGCTTCCGAGCCCCAGCGACCGGGCCGCCAGGAAGATATTTTCAAGCGCGAGGGAACAGTCCGCCATCGCGTTTTCGTAATTCGGTCGGTTGGAGGCGATGATAAGCGTCGGGGCGTTGTAGTAAAAGTTATAGCCGTCCCTGCGCGAATGCTCCTTCATGCCTAACTTTCCCGGGTAATCGTCATCGGGTATCCAATGCTGGAACGCTTCGATGACGATTTCGTTCAATTTAAGCAAAATGTCTTTCTTCTGAATCACCGTGAACAGCCAGCTTTGGTTGTTGCCGCCGCTGGGCGCCCATATCGCAGCGTCGAGCAGGGCGTCAAGCTGCTCCGGCGATATTTGCTCGTTGGTGTAACGGCGAGCGCTTCGCCGCTCGCGGATACACGTTAAGACTTCGTTGCCTGCGTTCACATAAACCACGCCTTTTCTCGTTTTGCCCATATCCTTTTCCGTCATTATAGCAAACCCTTGCTATGATTACAATCTTTAATGAGACTGCTGATAACGGCGGCGCTTACGCCTTTTTCGCAAACCTATCAAGCCTGCCGCTATCGTGCAAAAGGGGATGTTAAACAGAGCGGACGCATTAATAAAGCCCTCCTGGGAGGGCTTTATTTTAATATTATTTCATTATTTCAACAGCGACAGCACGTTCTGCGGCGACTGATTCGCCTGCGCCAACATACTGGTCGCGGCCTGTGATAGAACGTTTGTTTTGGTTAGCGTCATCATTTCTTTAGCCATATCCGTGTCACGAATGCGCGATTCTGACGCCGACAGGTTCTCGGAAGAAATATCCAAACTCTTCATCGTGTACTCGAGACGATTCTGGATAGCGCCAAGTTTCGCGCGTTCATCGGTTACGCCTTTCAAGGCGGTATCGAAATCGGATAGGTGAGCGTCGATAGCTGCGGCGCTTGCAGACCATACGCCGGCCGACGCGGCGCTGCTGATAACTGTGGCCAGCGAATGCAGGTTCAGGCCGGAAAGCGTCATAGAGCCGATATTGAAGGTAATACTCTGCGAGGCGTTGGCGCCGACTTGCAGGTATAGATTCGTGGAGGAACTATATGTGCCGTCAATTAGCTTCTTACCGTTAAATTCCACACGTGACGACATGCTGTCGATCTCCTGAAACAGGTTGTTTATTTCCTGCGCGATTTTACCGCGATCCTTTGCGTCATTAGTATCGTTTGCCGCCTGCACGGTCAGTTCACGCGCGCGCTGAACCATGTTATCAATTTGCTGCATACCGCCTTCGGCGGTCTGAACCATGGAGGAACCGTCCTGCGCGTTCTTGGAAGCCATATCCAAACCGCGGATCTGCGCCCTCATTTTTTCTGATATCGCCAAACCGGCGGCGTCGTCCGCCGCCGAGTTTATCCGCGTACCCGACGACAGCCGGGCGGAGGCCTGAGCTTGCGCCGCGCCTACGTTTTTCATGGCCCGGTGTGAATTCAAGGCCAACACGTTGGTGTTGATGACCATGTTACTCATTGTAATTTTCCCCCTGAAAAAATCGCATCCATGCGCCCGCATCTGACGGCGGGTCTGCGGAAGCTCCCGCGGCCGCGCCGCGGTAATCGCTTCGTCCTTAGTTTAGCTTGGATGTATTTTTTTATTCGGTTAAATTACGGCAGCAGGCCTATGATACACCGCGCAGCGATATGATTTGCCAAAAGGTTAAGACATCACCACAGGAACCTCCAGCATAGGCGCCGGTGACCCGTTTAACCCTGTTTCGGACGTTTCTTCCGACGGCGCCGCAAGGCTGACAAATTTTATTACCGCGACGCATCTGTACGCTTTAGCCGGCGCGTTATCCGCCGATGAGTCATCCGCCGCCGCGTCGTTCCTCGCCGCGTCCGATTCCTGATTCTTGACAGGTACGCTCTCAACGACATTGAGCTGTATACTATTGGTTATAACCATTTTGTCGTTTTTCTCAATGGCGGTAAGCGCGTCCAACAGTTTTTCGGGCGTGTCGTAATCCACATAAAATGTTGTTACGGCAGTAGTCAGGTTAAAATAAGATCCCGGTGAAACAGGCCCAGCCGTTCCCGCTTCCGTGGGCGAAGGCGTCGCCAGCGTTTCATTGTTTTGGTTTCCCGCGGTATTTTCAGGAACCTGCTGCGCCGCGATTTCAGGTAATTCAACCTTGTCCTCCGAAAAAACTACGCTGTCGAGCGTCAAGCCGTTATCTGTGATTAGCTTCCCCAGGAAATCCATATATACTTCCTGGTTTTCATCGGCGGAGTAAAATTTATCTATATAGGAAGGCTGGTTTTTTAAACTGTCAAGCTGTGATTTAAGCTCGCTTAACCCGCCGATTTTTTTCTGATAATCATCATATATTATTTGAAGGGAACTGATTTCGGTTTTCTCGGATTCAATGAGGGTCGCAGTTCTATCCCAAAACAGGAAATAATAGCCTGCCGCGAATACCGCGGCAATCAGCAGCGGAATTAACACCTTTTCACTTTTTGTCAGTTTACGTCCCATTATCGAACCTTCCCCAGCAGTTTATTCATATCTTCCGTTATATCCTTGTTAATTAATATGCCCAATTCTCCTTCATACGGCTGTTTGAAATTCTGATCAGCCTGTTGAGTTATTTGAAATGCAAATGGATCTTTAAACCTGTCGATAGACCTATCGCCTTCTGACATTTTATCACCCGGGATTTTATCAATATTATCTTTGTCAACATTTACCGTCATCCCTGCCAAGTCTGTCATATATGCCCTCATAGCGCCTATGTCATTGACGGACGCGTTTATTGTAAGATTGTTTCCCGCCACTGTGAGGGACTTGAATTCTATTTTATCCGGGTTCGCTTTAATAGGCGCCCAAACGCAGTCATTAATGAGCGAGCCTGTTACGGTATTGAGTATCCTGTAGTCGGTATACGCTTTCGTAATCGGCATATTCATATTGATGATTTCAGCGATGCCGGACTGAACCGCGCCGTATTCTTTTATGAGCGCTTGTGTATCGACGGATTCAATAAATTGTTTTTTCTCAAGTTTTTCATTTTTCAGCGCGCTTAATTCAATCGTTTTACTCAATGTAAGGAAAGCGACCGCAGTGACCGTGATTACGCCGAACACAATCACCAGCAGCCTCCGATAGTTCGTTTTCTCCGGTTCTTTAGACTCGAGTTCTAAAAAATTAATCTCTGACATTTTTCCCTCCTCCGGTTCACCGGCTCGGCTATAATCTCAGAAAAGCCCCGAGAGCGTTTCCGTGTGTGGAGATTATATGCCGCGCGTCAACCGCCTGTCCGTATTCGAAACAGTTCAATGCGCTCGCAGAGGCAGTCTTAATCCCCAGCTTTTGCTCAAAGAATTCGCTGATACCCTTAATTAATGAACCGCCGCCGTAAATATATATCTTGTCTATCTTTTTTTCCCTGCTGCGGGTCATATACTGAAGCACCTTATCCACTTGAGCCGCCCATTGGCGGATTACCGACATAATGTCTATAAGCGTCCGTTCATATATGCTTTGAGATTGATAGCCTGAAGGCATATTCCCATATTTTTCATCAAGTTCCGGAACGCTTATCTGACTGAAAAGCTCTTTTTTTACATTTTGGGCCTTTTGAGGGTCAATTTCCAGCGAATCCGCAATCACCGCGTCGAGTCCGCGCCCGCCTATTTCAATAGTGCGGTTAAATTGATATCTTCCGTTTTCATAGACTGAAACGTTAGAACAGGAATGGCCCATATCGATAAAAACGACGTTTTTATTGATATACTCGCTTGCCGGATTGCGCATTATATCGAACCGGAGCAGCTTTTCGACGGAATTTGAGTTTATATCCATTGAAACCGGTTTGAATCCCGCGGCCGTAAACAACTTTTGATACGACTGAATTATATTCTTCGGCACCGCGCTCACCGATACTTTGGTTTTTTCCGTATCTCCCTCAATAACGCCGCCAATTATATTGGGCTGAACGGTATATTCGGAAATATCTATCGGCAGGTATTGCATCATCTCGTATGTTACCAATCCGAGAATGTCTTCCTCGGGAATTTGGGGTATTACAAATTCGCGCTTAATAATCTTCGTGCTTTCAATTGAGAATATCAAATCTTTGGTCATGTTTCTGTTTCTGGCTGCCAGGCTCTTAAGCATCGTCTCCAGCGCCGCCGCGTCGGCCACAGTTCCGTCCTCGTACGCCCTTTCGGGCGTGTTTGCCGTAAAGGCCTGTTCGATAAACAGACTGCCGGCCTTCTGCCTTCCAAGCAGCATTTTCGTATAACGGCTGCCTATATCAAGAGACAACGCGACCTTAAGTTTTGCAATCTGTTTTTTTTCGGGGGCCTTTTTTTTACCCAGCCGCACGGTACGGCCGTCGGATTTTCTAAAAGGCGCGGTTAATTGCAGGCTCATTAACGCATCTCCTCGCATTATTAATATTCACTAATCTATATTATACTTGTCCCCCAGATATTGGGTAACCTTCTCCCAATCCCCATCCGAAAGCTGGGTATTGTAGATTATTAATTCGACAAGACTAATCTTACTGCCGCCGCCTATTTTTATAATATCCCCGGTTGATCTATCGCCCGCCGGGCTGTCGAATGAGAGCGCGGCGTCCTTGCCTACGGTACGTTTATTATCGGAACGAAGGCCCAGTATATACCACTTGTCTTCCAGAAGCCCCGGATAAGACGACATGTCAAACACCCACGCCCCGCCGTTGGAGATAATCGCGCTGCTGGACATATCGTCGGCCTTTACGACCGCGAACATCGTAAAATCGTCTGAGGCGCTCAGCGCCAGCCCGGGGGCTTCCAACCAGCCGCCGCCGTCAAAAGCAGCCTGCCGGGCCCTTACCGGGTAATCTCTGCCGTCGAGCGAGGGGAAATCCGTAATTGACAGAATGACAGGATAACTGCCGTAATGTGAGGCGTCCGCATTATTGCCGGAAATATCCGGCCATATATTTATATCTATGACGCTTGCCGGCGGATCAATCAGCGAGGCGTCGTAATGCGCGGCCAAATCGCTAAATATCGGAAGACCATATATATACCGCGGCTTGCTCATGACCGAACGCCCCATTTTGCCGGAGATCGCCGCCGGCGTCATAATACAGAGCACATGCCTGCCGGCCATATCCGGCGTTATTGTTAACTTGCTTGAGACCGCATAGGGGATGAGGTCGAAATCTTTCGGATACATAGGCACGTTTATTCCAACCCCCGGATCCTCCATACTCACGTTATCCCAGCGGATCGGAAAACTCGGGCCTGAGATGTACCATTGATACTTGTTCAGCAGCAGCAGATCCGCGCGATCGAGGACGGCGGCCGACTCAACGGTCGTTCCCGGCGCCGCGTACGCGCCTTCCACAATAACGCCTCCCGATTTTATGTCTGTCGTCATGCTGGTAATAACCGGAACGTCGAATTCCGGCTGGCGGGTGTCGGCGACCACCGAATATATAGTTTTTACGCCCGGATTGCCTTCTATGTCATTTATGCGCTCCATAACAGGGTAATACGATACGACCCGCTCATCGTCCTCGCCGGGGAACATAGTATAGGTATTGGGCGACGGCAGCGGGCTTGGCGCCGGCGCGCCGCCAAGCGCGTCTTTTATTTCCTGAATTTTCAGCTCCGCCCGTTTAGCGGTCGAAAATACATTTTCAGTGATAGACCTGGTATCCAGCATTATCATGTGCTGCCTAACCGAACCCTGTATAAACAGGCCCGCCGTCACGGACAGTATTAAAAACGCGATAACCACTTCAACTAATGTCATACCTCTGCGAGTTTTCATCCAAAACACCTCTAAAGTTCAGGCCCGTTCAAATGCCAGAGTTCGTTCGTGATTTCGTTCATTATGGAGGTGAACGCGGCGTTAAGCGAGGCTAAATCGTCCGCGCGGAATACGTTTGAAGCGGGAGCGTTCAATCCGGACGCAATATCGGTAAGGCCCTGGGTACTGACGGATTCCGACAGTGCGATCAGGAACGGCCTGGCAAAGTTAGTTGAAGCGAAGAAATCCGAAGCGCACTTTTTTAAGTAATTTGTGGTTAGGCTTATCGTTGAGGAATCGCCCGCCCCCGCTAATTGGAACGGTCTGAGAGAGCCTTGAATACTGCCTGTGATCGACGTCTCTGAGGGTAAATAAAGCCAGGTTGAATCGTTAATAATATTGCCCGGGCTCATAAAATAGTCTTTTTCTGCCGGCCGGATGGATGAACTTCTGGAGTTAATACTGCACAATGTCGTATCCCCGTCAACCAGGACAATCAGATAATTTTTCGCGGCGCCGATCGGAACTTTGGCGTTGTGTTCGGTAAGCTGATAATACGCCCGCCTTAAGGCGTCGCCCGGGTTCGTGCCGCCTTTCGGTTCCAACGCCTCAATCTGGTCGATAAGGCCGGCGGTATCGGCGGAGGTTCTTTTAAACTCGCCCGGATTATTCGCTGAAGATGAAAACGGTATAATGGAAACGTCAATATTATCACACGCCGAAAGCTGATTGATTAACGATTCGGCGGCGTCTCTGAGAATATCAATCCGCCTCTGCCCGATAACAACCGTGGCGTTTCCGTCCATATCCTGTTCCATACTCCCGGAACAGTCAAGAACCATAGCGACGTGACCCACAAATGTTTCGGGGCGTTTGTCGCTGCGGCAGGCAATGGCCGTGGCTTGATTCAAATCCGTTCCGGAATCGATGACCTGCAGCGAGTTGGCGGCTAAAGTCAGACCGTCTACGGTAATATACGGTACGGAAACATTTCCATTTAGATATCCCTCAATCTTGTAATTGAGAAGCCTGTCGCTGTTAATGCTGCCGTCGCCGCTCACGCTGATATCCTTGGAAAAAACAAAGGAATAGGTGATATCCTCCCTGGCCTGCACAATAACTGTGCGTTCGTGCGTTCCGGCCGCTTCATTCCAGATATATTGCACAATCTGGCTGGCGGGTTTTGATTTGACGGTAACATCCTCTATGCCGAGATAATCCCATTGCTCCGATAGATTATCGGGCCTGAAACTGGTTTTGGGAATCGTAAAGACGGCTGTGGAATATCGTATCTTTGACGTGGCCGTTTGCGCCGCGAGCCTGACGCTGGATTGGAGCTCATATTCCTTAGCGGACATATTAAGGCTCTTCGCGCCCAGGTTCAGCATACTGTACGCAATTAAAAAAACCATGCTGATTAAACTTGAAACTATGGCAAGCTCGACAAGGGTAAAGCCTCTTCCGCGTCGCATACGCCGTCCCACCGTCCTTTCAAGGAAATCCGATTCTTTATGCGTCAACGCGATATATCTCAATTCTGATAGCCCAGATCCTGTTCGCTTATCGCCGGGTTGTCCGCGCGGTACCAAACACTGCCCTTATTTTTATGCACTTCGCCCCCGCCGTCTATATATATGCCTTCGGCCTCGACGCGGATCCACTGATCCGCGCTGTCCGGTTTCGGGGGTGAGCTGATTTCTACGCGCACACTGCCGTTTGGAAGCGAAATGGTTTGTATCAGCGGGGCTTTCGACGGGTCGCTTTGATATCTGCCGAGTATAGAAATTTTTTCGGGGACGTCCGGCGTGGCCGCAGCGCTGACGTAGGCGGGGTTGTCCTCTTCCATAAGGAGAGCGGCCGTGCCCATTTCGATGCCTGTCAATGTATAATAATACGCCTGAATATTTTTTTCCTGCTGAACCGCCATTTTGAGATTGGCCTTGAAAAAGGCGAATACGATACCCGTAACAGTGACGACAATGGTAAATATAATAACGACAAACGGCAGCGCGGCCCCTTTTCGGAATTTTGTTTGTATTGTTTTCATTGAATCAACTGTTTTCATTGAATCAGCTCCAATGCTTTAACCGGCGTAGTCAAAAAAAACCGGCTGGGCAAGCCATGCCGGTTTTATGGGCGAGCGCCCGATGTAAGACACTTAATTATTAGGGCTGATAAGTAAGTACAGTAGCGCCAAGCGTTGATACCAATTGAATGCTAGCGGGAGTGGTAGGGGTAGCGGCGACAGGCGTTAATACATATGTCGCGGTTTTAGGATATTTGGCCACACCGGTGAAACCGCCGGACAGATAAGGATCCAGATCAGAACCCTGACTCGGGACTGCGCCGTCATTAGCGGCTATATACATTGAAATCGCTGAAACAATGATTCGATGGTTGGCTTCCAGGGTGGCCTTCTTTGACCCCTCTGTCATTGCCATGAACTTAGGCACCGCGATTGTGGTCAGTATACCGATAATGGCTACTACTACTAAAAGCTCTATAAGTGTAAATCCTTTTCTCAGCTTCATCATTTTCCTCCTGGAATTCATAATTTTCCTCCTGAATTAAATTTTATTTTTTATTAACCCCTTACCGGCCGCGCGGTTCCGATTGCGGGGTTTATCACTGCCTTACAATATATATATCGTCGTGAAGGCAGGAAACTTAACAGCAATTTTAGATTTTTTTATAGTTGAATTTTGTTAAACATATCAAACATTGGCAGATACATCGCCAGCAATATGGCGCCTATACCGACGCCCATAAACACGATCATCAAAGGTTCCAGCAGAGCGACCAGTTTACCTATGGCGGTCTCAAGCTCTTCGTCATAATAATCCGCCGTTTTTGACAGCATTTCATCAACAGCGCCCGTTTCCTCGCCTACGTTTATCATGGAAACCATCATCGGAGGGAAAACCGGCACGCGTTTTAACAGCGCGCTTACAGGAATGCCTTTTTGAACATCATCAATAACTCCGGCCATAGCGTCCATTACAACCGCGTTGTTTGTTATTTCCGTCGCCGATTCAAGCGCTTTAATAATAGAAACGCCGCTGGCGAGAAGCGTCGAGAGCGTCCTGGTAAAACGGGCGGTTATAATTTGGGCGATCAGGCCTTTTAGCACCGGCAGCCTCAATTTGGCTTTATCAAAAACACGCTTGCCGTCTCTGGTTCCTATGAATCGTTTGAATCCGTATATCAGCACAGCGGCGGCGGCTATAAAGATATACCAATAATTACGCAGCGCGTCGCTGAGACCCAGCATAATACGCGTCGGCAGCGGAAGCTTCGATTCGGACGAGGCGAACATTTCCGAGAACATCGGAAGAACAAACGTAAGCATCACTATCATTACGCCTGTCATAAGACAGGCGAGTACGATGGGGTAGATCATCGCGCCCCTTATTTTGTTGTTTATTTTATTTTCCTTAGCGTAATGCACATACATCCGCGCTAAAACATCATCCAGCTTGCCGGTGAGTTCGCCGGCCTCGATCATGTTAAGCAAGAGGACGGGAAAGATTTTGGGAAATTGCTTCATTGCTTTCGAAAGTGGTGCGCCCTGTTTAATATTAGAGGATACCTGGAGTAAAACGTCCCTCAAAGTCTTGTTTACCGTCTGGCTGACCTGTATATCCAGCGCTCGGCTGATGGGTACGCCCGCTCGGAGCATTGTGGAAAGCTGCTTGCAAAACATCGTCAAATCAGCCGTTTTGACCTTTGGCATAAGAAACGGCAGTTCTACGTCCTTTGCCTTCTCTACTTCCGGATCCAGCTGAATAACACGCTGCTGCCTGCCCCGAATAACGCTGACCGCCTCGGATTCGCTCGCGGCCGCTATTACGCCGTTAGATATCCGACCGTTGCCGTCAACCGATTTATATTTGAAATTCAGTCATATCACCTCATTTTGCGTTATAACGCCGGGTATGTTTAAAGCCTGCCGAGCTGGCGTCTTATCGTATCGCCGTCCACGCAACGGGACAGGAGTTCCTCGTCGCTGATAACGCCTCTTTGATACAGTCCCAGCAGGGAACTGTCCATAGTCGCCATATTTTCACGCGCCGCCGTCTGTATAACCGACTGCATCTGGTGAGTCTTGCCTTCGCGTATAAGCGCGCGGATTGCCGTATTCGCAACCATGACCTCGAACGCCGCCACACGTCCCTGTATGTCCGCCCGCGGCAGAATCTGCTGCGAGATGACGGCCTCGATAACCGACGCGAGCTGAACCCTGATCTGCGGCTGCTGGCTTGGACTGAACACGTCGATTATACGATCTACCGTCTTCGCGGCGCCGATGGTGTGCAGGGTTGAAAGCACAAGGTGCCCTGTTTCAGCGGCGGTCAGTGCGATAGAGATCGTCTCCAGGTCACGCATCTCACCAATAAGAATAACGTCCGGATCCTGTCGCAGCGCGCCTCGCAGCGCGCTGCTGAAGCTGATCGAGTCCCTGCCTATCTGACGTTGGTTTATAACGCATTTTTTATGGGCGTGAAGGTATTCTATCGGATCTTCGATCGTAATAATGTGGCAGTTGCGCGTAATATTCATGTAGTCTATCATAGACGCGAGGCTTGTGGTCTTGCCGCTGCCGGTAGGCCCGGTCACAAGGATGAGGCCGCGGGGCTTTTCCGTCAGGTCTTTAAAAACCGAAGGCAGGCCCAGTTCGTCTATCGGCGGGATGCGATCGGCGATAACGCGAAATGCGACCGCGCAGGAATCGCGCTGACGGAAAACATTCACGCGAAAACGGGACACGCCTCTGATGGAATAGGAACAATCATATTCGCCCATTTCAGCGAATGTCTTAAGCTCGTCTTCCGTCAGTATCTGTCTGACAAAATTCAGCGTATCCTCATTGCTGAAGGCGCCGTCGCACAGTCTTACAAGCCTGCCGTGGATCCTGGCGATTGCCCCAATGCCCGCTGTAATATGAATATCCGAGGCGCCGCCTGAAACGGCGCTCATCAACAATTCATTAACATGCATTGTAATATCCCCCACATTTATTCATTAACATGCATTGCAATATCCTCCGCATTTATTCATCGACACTGAATGTCACCCTGATCATTTCATCTATTGTTGTTCCGCCCTCCAGCACAAGATCACGCGCCGAATCGGCGAGCGTCTTCATGCCCTTTTCCTTGGCGCGTTCCTTTACCGCGTCCATAGACGCGCGGCTGTTTATCATATTGCGGAGCTCACGATCCATAACAAGGATCTCATGTATACCCTGCCTCCCGGAATAGCCTGTATTATTGCAGTTTTGGCAGCCCGCGCCGTAGCTTAACATGACCGGGTTGTCCAGCCCGAGCATCAGCGTCTCTTCCGCCGTCGACGCCCGCTGAGTCTTGCAGCGCGGGCAGATCTTTCTCACAAGGCGCTGCGAGACAACGCCCATAAGTGCGGAGGACACCAGGAACGGTTCGCACCCCATGTCCACAAGCCGGGATAACGTACTTACGGCGTCGTTCGTGTGAATCGTGGAGAGGACGACATGGCCTGTAATAGCGGCCCTTATGGCAATTTCGGCGGTTTCGGAATCGCGGATCTCACCGACCATTACGACGTCCGGATCCTGGCGAAGTATGGAACGCAGACCCGCGGCAAACGTAAGCCCGGCTTTCGCGTTAACCTGTACCTGGTTAACGCCCTCAAGTTTGTACTCAACCGGATCCTCGACTGTTATGATATTGACCGACGGCTTGTTGAGTTCCTTTAAGACCGTGTAGAGAGTGGTTGTTTTACCGCTGCCGGTCGGCCCGGTGAGAAGGATTATCCCCTCCGGCGCTTTTATAATCTGTTCAAAACGCCTGATGTTGTGTTCGGAGAAACCCAGCTGTTCCTTCGTAACCAGAATGCTGGAGGCTTTTAGAATTCTGATAACCGCTTTTTCGCCATGCACTGTCGGAAGGATGGAAATACGCATATCTATATTCGTTCCGTCCATTTTGGACTCTATACGACCATCCTGCGGCTTTCTCGTCTCGGCGATATCCATGCCGCCGAGAATTTTAATCCTTGTCACGATAGCGGCGTGCGAGGCCTTCGGCAGTGTCATACCTTCCCGCAGCTCGCCGTCGATACGGTAACGGACTATGGAAGTCCTTTCAAAGGCTTCTATATGAACGTCGCTTGCTTTCATTTTAATGGCTTGCGTCATGATTGTATTGACCAATCTGACAACCGGGGCCTTCGCTATCTCTTCTTCGCTTGCCTGTTCCCGCTGTCTCAGCAGCAGATCCTTCTCGTCCAGAAAATCAGTCTGTTTAATTTCCTCAATAGTTTTCTGTACAATCTCGGAGGAATCGTAGAAGGTGTTGATTGCGCGCTGCACGTCCTCCCGCGAGGTCATAATTATTTCGGTTTGGAGACCCGTTATAATCCTCACGTCATCCCTGGCCACAATATCAAATGGATCGGACATGGCCAGTATAAGCGCGTCGTTCTCAATCTTTATTGGAATTACGCTATGTTTTCGCGCAAGCTGTTCGCTGATGAGTTTAGGGGCGCGGGGGTCGATATCTATCATATCCAAGTCGGAGTATGGCACGCCGAATTGAAACTCCAGAACCGTGTTCAGCTGCTCTTTGCGCAGGTATCCTTCAGCTATAAGAATCTCACCGAGCTTCATATGATTTTTAGTTTGCAGCTGAAGACATTTGTTAAGTTGATCCTCCGTGATCATGTTAAGGCCTAAAAGCGCGTCGCCGATTCTTTTTCTTGATATCATTGAGTCCCTCTTTTCAATAACCTGTAGTGTCAATAATGGTTCCACTTAACATTTCGGCATTTTTCGCGATTTCTTTAGCTCGGGGAATTATTTGAATCCGTATAACAAATAATATGGATCTGGAAAGGTGGGCGCGTCGTATGTATGGTATTGTCGGCGTATTCGTATTTTTGTTCGGTGTTGTTTTCGGGAGTTTCTACAATGTAGTAATTTACAGGATTCCAGTCGGCATGTCTATATCAAAAGGCAGATCCATGTGCGCCTCATGCAGGCATACGCTGCGAGCGGCCGACCTTGTTCCCATTTTAAGCTGGCTGTTTTTAAGGGGTAAGTGCCGGTACTGCGGCGCGAAAATTTCACCGCGATATCCGATTGTCGAATTGTTAACCGGCTGCCTGTTTTTACTCTCCTATCTGACGCAGGGGTACGGCCCCGGATTAATTCTTTTCGCGGCTTTCTGGTCAATGCTGTTGATTGTCACGGTAATGGACTATGACGGGATGATAATCGCCGAATCGATTTTACTGATCTTTACCTGCATATGCGTCGTGTGTCTGTTACTGATGAAACGCCCGGCAATTTATCATTTGCTTGGCTGCGCCGCGGGTTTCGGCGTATATTTGGCTATTTACCTGCTCGCGAGAGCTTTTTATAAAAAGGAAGGGTTCGGATTCGGGGATGTGGAGCTTATGGCCTCGATCGGTCTTATACTCGGATTACGCGGCAGTATTGAGGCGCTATGGCTTTCTTTCTATATCGCGGTTTTGGGCTTAATCGTTATGAAAATTATGGGTAAAGCCACAGGGCACGGAATAGAGATGCCTTTCGGCCCGTATATGTGCATGGCCGCCTTTCTCGTATCGCTTTTTGAGCAGCCTATTTATGATATGTACGCTAAAATAATCCTGGGGAAATGAGGGGGGCTTACCGCAGCGGCGGCAACGGCGGTTTTGCCCTTGCCCCGCGTGATGATCTTGATTCTGCAATGATACAGCTGTGGGCTTGTTATTGCTTTTTTGATGAATTTGAGATATTCTGATATAAATAATATTTGGATAAGGACGAGGTGACGCGATATAGAAAAATTTCAAGCGCGGTACGTCATTGACTATCAATCCCTGGCCCCGGATCTGACTGTAACATTCCCCCGGTTCATGTACTACATACAAGAAACTTCTATACGCCATACGGAAAGTACCGGCCGCCCCATGCGCTGGTATACTGAAAACCGCAGAGGATGGCTGGTAACGAACTGGAGCGTGCGGATATCGGGATACCCCAAATTAATGGATAATATAGTTGTCCAGACATATCCCATTCATTTCAGGGGGGCGATTGGCGATCGAGGCTTTGAGGCGTTCAGCGAATCGGGTGAATCTCTGCTTGTGGCTTATTCCACATGGGTTTTCGCCGATCTGGAAAATAATAAGCCCCTGCGCCCGCCCATTGATATACGGGCTGATTATGGGCCGGAATTTCCGGCGCCGACGGAAAGAAAAATGGATTTTCCGCTCTTAACGGCGGATGACTGCCCGTATTATCTGGATCGCCGGCGTGAGTTCACCGTCACGCGGCGTGATATCGACACAAACGAGCATGTGAACAATGTGAAGTACATCGAATGGGCGTTTGACGACATCCCGGAAGACGCTTACAAAACCGCGCGGGCGCGTGAGGTTAAAATAATCTATAAAAAGCAGTGCCGCGCGGGTGATATAGTTCTGGCGGAATTTTACCGGCGCTCTGATAATCCGTTTTCGTTTGTCAGTCTTTTTAAAAGTGCGGATGGGGATAAAGCGGTTTTTGCCGAGGTATATACATTATGGCGATAAATTCTAAAAGGAGGTTCTTTATGAAAAACAAGAACGTTTGGTCTATTAAGCTTTCCACGGCGTCTCTTGTACTCATACCGGCGGCTGTGGGCGTGAACTATATCGGGAAACTGTTCGCTCAGGTTTTGAAGCTGCCCCTGTGGCTGGATTCAATCGGCACTGTTCTGGCCAGCATGTTAGCCGGACCGATAATTGGCGCGTTGGCGGGGCTTATCAACAACATTATTTACGGTTTTATGGATCCGGTCTCATTTGTGTACGGCATTACCGGCGTCGCGATAGGCGTCGCGGCAGGCCTTATGGCAAGGCTCGGTTTTCTGAAAAGCTGGGGTAAAGCGACGGTTATGGCGTTTACGGTTGTTGTGACCGCTACAGTTGTTTCCACGCCCATCAATATCATCTTTTGGGAGGGTCAAACCGGTAATGTCTGGGGCGATGTCTTATACGCGGCCGTACTTAACGCCACAAAGACCGTTTGGCTGGCCTCTTTTTTGGATGAGCTGATCGTGGATCTGCCTGATAAGATCCTGACCGTGTTGATTTCTTACGCTATCTACCGGGGTCTGCCGAAGAATTTGCTGCAGCTCTACTTTACGGGTTCGGAGATTGAAGAACTTAAATGAAACCGCTTACCCTCTATGTGGATAAAAAATCCTTTATCCATGCAGTTGACCCCATTACAAAGCTCTTTTACCTGGCTTTTGCCGTCTTAACGCCTGTGTTTGCCCCCATAGCGTACGCGAGCCTGATTTGCGCGCTGCTTAGCCTTTTTTTGCTGTTTTGGGCTAAAGTTTTAGGAAATGCTCTGCCGGCGTTTCTTTTTGTGTGCTTTGTATTATTGACAGTGATCGTGATTCAAGGTCTGTTCGGCGTGAGTAACAAGACCGAGATGTTTCGTCTCTCCGGTTTGATATTTTATCAAGAGGGGCTGCTCACAGGCGTCCGGGTTATACTGCGCGTAGTTAATATTGTCGCGGCGTTTTTAGTTCTGACGCTGACCGCGAGGACGTCCGATCTTGCCGAGGATCTGGTACGGGCGGGTTTGTCTCCGCGTATCGGGTATGTAATTACATCTGTATTCCAAATCATTCCGCAAATGATATCGTCGGCGGATACAATCATGGACGCGCAGCGTTCCAGAGGCATGGAAACGGAAGGCGGCCTTATTGTCCGCATGAAAGCGTTTATTCCTCTAATCGGCCCGGTCGTGCTGGACTCTTTCATGGGTACGAAAGAGCGGGCGCTGGCGCTGGAGGCCCGTGCGTTCAGCGCGTCCAATAAGAAGACGTTTCTGCGGGAACGCCCCGTCTCCCCATACGCCTCTCCGATACGCTGGACGTTCGCCGCATTAATGCTTGCGGCCTTAATCTGGAGGGTTGCGGCGTGAGTCCCGCCAAAGGCGGCAAACGGACACAAACCGTTTGCCGCCTTTCATTATGCTGCGGCAGAACAAGAAACATGCCGATAAGCACGCCGGCAAGGGAAGTCACGGCTTGCGTGAAAAGGCTGGCTCCCAATACCAACGATGTGTTTTTCTTTGCGACCGTCATTCCATGCCTCCAATGTTAATAATGACTTTCCCCTTTGGATGCCCATTCTCAATTTGTCTTGCCGTCGCGTTTTCCCGCGAAGGCTACCCTTATCATATTCCCGATAGTCGAAAAGCCGATTACCATACAGATGCCGTTCGGCTTGAAAACGCCTGACATAAAACGAGTGAAAAACGGTTTCGCTCTCAGCAAGTGCCAATCGTAGGCATTCACCGACGCGGCCATGATTTTGAGTAAAACTTCTCCGCCTTTAGGGCGCGGGATTTGCAACACGCGCAATACTGATGCCGTCTGGCGAACCATATTTATAATAGACGGCCGCTTTCATATGTCCCGGCGTATGGGGAAGGTTATTTTTGTTCCCGCTCATTGCTGTCCTCCTCAATTTTGCATTCAAACACTTCTTCCAGCGATACGCCAAAGGCGTCCGCTATCTTAAAAGCAAGCGCCAGCGACGGCGTGTATTTGCCCGCCTCCAAAGCCATTATCGTCTGCCGCGAAGCCCCCGCTTTTTCCGCCAGTTCAAGCTGTGTCATTTCGTTCGCAAAAAATCTCAGCGTCCGTATCTTGTTGGTGATGATTATTTTTTTACTCATTGCGGACGCCCCTCTCGTGAAAATAAACAGCGGCGCATCCCTCAGCAAGCGAGCCTGCGGCGCACGAACCGGCCATGATATGCAGAGCGGCTATAACAGATACTCCCGCCGCCAAGGCGGCAAGACCGCCCACAAATTACGAAGTCATCCACATCATCGGCATACATCACAGACGAATAAAAACTAAAAAATCCTCGCAGAGCTTGAAAATGCGCTTTGACAAACGTGCTATAATAATTTGTGATCATAGCATATTTCCAACGAGGAGGTGACCGGCGTGACCGATGCCAATTTTGCTTGCAGCATTATCTCCGCGTCGCAGGGGAAATCCGCAGGGCTTTCGTATATAAACCTGTCGCGGCTTGTGAAGTCGGGCGAGCTTAAGCGCGCGGCGTGTACGAAACGGCGGACGCGCCGGACGATCTGTTATATATTGAGCAGCTTCGCCGCCCGAAAATTGTCTACTCCCACAGCACGGCGCTGTATCTGCACGACCTCACCGACCGCGACCCGATTAAGTTCTCCGTAAGCGTCCCGGCGGGCTACAACACAAAAGCCCTGCTCAATGAAGGTTTCAAGGTGTTCTCGGTTAAGCCGGAGCTGTACGGGAGCGACATTATTAGGTTTCCCACGAAGTACGGCCACTTGGTCAACACCTACTCTTTGGAACGGACGGTCTGCGACGCCGTCCG
>JAITDJ010000169.1 GCA_031282635.1 Clostridiales bacterium | reverse complement strand
CTTTTCGACATAAATTTTGGCGTTGCTTTGCCCGAACGACATAAACCCGCCTTTGCCGCTGAAGCGTTTGGATACGTTATTTATGAAAAATGTAAACAGCGCGTAAATAACAAGTATAGGAAATATCCAGGTCATAAAAAAGGCGAGGAACGGGTTATCGTTATTTACCGGCGTATAGAACGCCACATGATACCTGTTTAACAAGTTTATCAGTTCGGTGTCATACAGATAACCCGTATAGTACTTTACACCGGAGTTTTTGTCTTCAGCGCCCGTCTCAGACGCCGCCGAAGTTTGTGCCGCTTCGGTTTCGGGCGTGATAATCAAGCGATCCGTCTGAATTTCCACCTCGGCCACTTCTCCGGCCTTGAGTTTATCCAAAAATTCATTATACTTTATTTCTCGCAAAGAACCGGATTTCATAAACAAAGAACCGATGGAGCTGATTATAATCCATACAACAACCGCTACGGCCAAATAACTGATAATACCCGGAGGCATTTTAACGCCAGGCATTTCATTCTTGTTTTTATCATTCAAAATTTTGCCTCCATGCTTATAAAAAACCGTCAAATGAGTTTAGTCAAATGAGTTTAAATGTATCTTTTAAATCGTCGTAAAGTTTTTTATAAATCTGATAACGCCTATTATAGCATTCCGCGGCTTCTTTATTCGGCGTATAAATATTCGTGACTTTAATAAGGGCCTTGCACGCTTCCTCAACCGACGCGAAAGCGCCTGCGCCAACCGCGGCTAATATCGCCGCGCCCAGCGCCGGGCCTTCGGTGATATTAACCGTTTCTACGCGTACATTCAAAATATCGGCTGTCATTTGCCGCCATATCGGGCTTTTTGCGCCTCCGCCAATAATTCGCGCGGTATCGACGTTTATGCCTAAATTACGAACAATCTCCAGGATATCACGCAAACTGAATGTAACGCCTTCCAATACCGCCTGCGTCATATCCGAACGTTTAGTGGTCATGCTCATGCCGATAAACGCGCCGCGCGCGTCCGGGTCATTTTTTGGCGTGCGCTCACCATTCAAATAAGGAAGAAAAAACACCCGGTTATGCCCCAATTCGCCGATCTCCGCCTGTTCTTTGGCATAATCCGTTTCATTAAGCACATTTTCCACCCACCATTTATTAGAGCCCGCTGCGGCCAGTGTCACTCCCATCATATGATATTTGCCTGCGGCGTGGCAGAACGAGTGCAGCGCGCTTTTTTCGTAATCCGCTTTAAAGCTGTCGCTGGCGACAAATACGACGCCGGATGTGCCCAATGAAACCGAGCACATGTTGTTCACCACAGTACCCGAGCCGACCGCGCCAACGGCTTGATCGCCGCCCCCGATCACGACTTTAACAGAACGCGGCAGCCCGGTTTCCCTGGAAGCGCGCTCACAGACTGTGCCCACAGTCTCATATGACTGATATAATTTTGCGAGTTTTCCCTCGTCTATGCCAAGCAGTTCCAACATAAAGGAGTCCCATTTTTTATTTTTAACATCTAAAAGCAGCATACCGGAAGCATCCGAATAGTCGGTCGCGAATACCCCGGAGAGTTTATACGCGATATAGTCTTTGGGCAGCATGATCTTCGCGGCGCGTTTGAAATTTTCCGGCTCGTTTTTCTTTACCCACAGAATTTTAGGCGCTGTGAAGCCGGTCAGCGCGATATTAGCCGTATGGTCAATTAACCTATTCTTTCCGATTTCGTTGTTCAGATAATCGCATTCCGCCGATGTACGCTGATCGTTCCAGAGAATTGCCCTGCGTATAACTCTATCGTCTTCATCCAAAAGCACTAATCCGTGCATTTGACCGCTGAAGCTTACCGACTGTATTTCATCCGGATCAAAACCCGCTATGAGTTCTTTTATACCGTCCGCTGAAGCGGCCCGCCAGTCGTCCGGTTCCTGATCGGACCAACCGTTTTCGTTCATATACAATGGATATTCACGTGATACAACACGCTTTATAGAACCTTTCTTATCCATCAGCAGCATTTTTACGGCTGTCGTACCTAAATCCACGCCAACAAAAAGCATTCAATCCCCTCATTTCCCATGTATTGTCCGGACAGCGGCCTTAAATATCCGCCGCCGCTTCCGAACCCGCCTTTATCATACAAAAATTTCAAATAAATATCAACTAGAGAAATGAGTGACCGCAGGATGTTAGAGAAGAATCAAGTATAGTATATTTTATTTCAATAAGTTTTATTTATTGACAATTTTCTGCTTGGACACTATAATATAATTGTTTTTCAACAAAATTCCATCTAATAATAAAGAGAATAAAAGGAGGGTGACCATGGATTCAAAGCAATCAAAACGCTTAAAGAGCGGATCTGCGGTAATGAAAGCCGCGCTCACTTTAGCTATGCTGGTAATCGGAGGTACGTTCGCATGGATCAACCTGAGCCAGCGGACTGTCAGCGAATGGTTCGGCAAAGGTTCGGTAGAGGGCGTCGAAGGGAATGGCGCCACACTTCATGACGATTTTTGTGAAAATGGTGAAAACAAGGATATTTATATTGAGAACTGGGGCGGTTATCCTATTTACGCCCGCGTCCGACTGGACGAATATATGGAGATGGGCGAAGGCGCCGGTCTCAAAGGGTCGGGGCCCAATGAACGCAATCCTTTAAACAAAGCGGTTTCGCTGACGAATAATGATTCAAATATCGACGACGCGTCTACATGGCGGCCATACGACGCGGGCAGTTCCATTCGTGATTACTGGCAGTGGATAATGGGCGGCCAAAAATATTATTTTCCGGCGCCGGATGATCTTCGAGGCGCAATCGACAGTTCGGGGACCGAATACATAGACGCGAACAGCGCCGAAGACTTAGGGCCGTTTGACATAAACAACGTCGGGGCTTACACAAAACTGACGCCGCTTGCCGAGGTTATCGACATGCAAAACTGGCTTGCCCTGTCCGATAGTCAGAAGATAGGCGATTACTGGGTTGTTGACTCGGACGGATGGGTTTATTGGGCCGATGTGATCCTTCCAGGGCAGGCGACTGGTCTGCTTTTAGATAAAGTTACCCTGATTAACAAGCCGAATCAGGATTATTACTATGGCATTAACGTCAAAGCCAATATGGCGACTAAATATGGAAAAGACGCCCAAGGCAACCCAGACAGTTATCAAAGTTTCGGATTAGAGACGAACGGCGGCTGGACCCAAAACGGACAGCTCCTTATGGAAACGCTTGTACATAGCGCGACTGTTTCATCTGTAAAAATCTCTGCGGACAGACCTGTCGTCGATCACGTTATTAAAGCGGCGCCGGGTGAAACGCTAACATTGACGGCTTATGCCGCCGCAGGGGAGGGCGTACCGGAAATCGACTGGAATGTCCGGAACGATTCTGATTTTACATTCTACACCGAGGATATGAACGCGCGAATAACCATAAATGACAGCGCGGCGGCAGGCGGTGAATATGCGGTCACAGCTTACGCCGTAAGTGACAGCGGCGTTACAGATACGGTAACGGTGAAAATTGTAACTCCGGAAGATTATTATCCCATAGTCAGGGGCGGGGACGAAGCCGATTATTATAATTACGGCGCCAATACGTTCAGCCTTGTTTCCGGAGGGCCTGTTATTATAGGCGGAGAAGATAAGACGCCGGGCACGGGGGATGATATAACCGAGCTCGTAGTCAAGGTCAACGGAGTTGTCTATTACAAAGATAAAAACGGTCTGTATTATGGTAAAGGACGGGATCTGCTCTCAGGGACGGACGATGACACTGTAGTTTCGATTTGCCAGCCGGAAGACCCCTCCATGCCGCCGGCGGCGACTCCTACATCCGGTCCTACCGATGCAGGCGGCGATGAGAAAACGCCTACGCCTACGCCGACAGGCGGTGATAACGGTACGCCAGCGCCAACGCCGACAGGCGGGAATAACGACGGTACGCCGACGCCCACGCCGACAGGCGGCGACGGCAATGGTACGCCAACGCCCACGCTCACGCCGATAAGCGGCGGCAACAGTACGCCTACGCCCACTTCCAGGCCCACGCCCGTGGTAGAGTGGACTACTGTTACTTACCACCCTAACGGCGCCACTAATACGACGGAAGATGTGGTTGTTGATGTTATAAAAGGCGCTCAGCATATAGTGAAAGCCAATAACTTCACTAAAAAAGGCTGGTATTTCGTTTACTATACCACCACCAAATACCCGAACAGCAACAGTTTCCAATTTTATTTTGGCGATAAGAAAACTATAAACGAGCCGGTAGATTTTTGGGCGCAGTGGGCAATGGCCGGAGGCTGCCCTATCGTACTGGATCTGGATGGCAAAGGCGTCCTAACGACTTCTTTGGAAAACGGCGTCGATTTTGACTATATCGGTAACGGCGTTAAGGTGAAGACAGCATGGGTTGATCCCAGCTGCGGCCTGCTGGTGCGCGACTTAAACAATAATGGGCAGATTGACAGTGGTTTTGAACTATTTGGCAGCAATGCCGTCCTTAAAGACGGCAGCATAGCCGCGAACGGATTCTACGTCTTGAAAGAACTGGATTTGGACGGAGACGGGGTCGTTGATAGGGATGAGGCCGAGGCGGGGAATATACAGATCTGGAGGGACGCCAATATAAGCGGCGGCGCGGATCCGGGGGAATTGCTTACGTTTAAGCAGGCCGGCGTATATTCCATCGGAACCGGATACATAGTTATTTCAAAAGTGGATGTAAATGATAATATATTTGAATGGAGAGGGTCGTTTACCCGTACCAACGGAAGCAAGGCCCCCGCTATAGACATTATATTTGTGACAGAGTAGAGGCGTCCAGCGCGGGCGTACGCCATACGCCCGCGCCGAATACAACAACGTTAATATATAACAACGCTAATATATAAAAGAGGAGCATGGAATATGTACTTTTTAGGCAACGGACAGACCAGGAAACGCTCTGTCTGGAAAAAATTACTGCCGTTTTTGGCGTCGGGCGCCGCGCTCATTACTTTAGTCCTGTTCAACGCGCTTTCCGTAAGCTCAGCCCCTGTTGATTCAATTCAGATAGGCTCCGCAGAGGAAATGCTGCTTTTCGCCAATAGCGTAAATAACGGCAATACATATACTGGCAAAACTATTCTTCTGACAAATGACATAGATATTTCCTCAATCGCCAACTGGCCTGCTGTCGGTCATACTATCACAAAATATTTCGGCGGCGTGTTCGACGGGCAAGAGCATACCATATCCGGGCTTACTATCACCGGACGGGAGACGCATAAGACAGAGGTAGGCCTTTTTGGCACAATAAAGGGCGCCACTATTAAGAATCTGCGTGTGGAAACAAGTGACGCGGGGGTAAACGCCGTCTATTCTGTCGGCGCTGTGGCCGGATATATAGCGGACAACGCGAAGGGGCAAACTACCTTAATTGAAAATGTACACGCTAAAGGCAATGTAACCGGCAGTTCATACTCGATTGGCGTATTAATTGGTAAAATCGAAGTGAATAGCCAAAACGCGGTCGTCATCATTAAAAATTGTTCGTCTGAGGGAACCGCGACAAGTAAATACAGCGGCTATGTCGGGGGCCTTATAGGGCACGCTTATTTCAAAGCCACAAAAGGCGGCCAGTTTTATATCAGCGATTGCGAATCGGACGTGACTGTCTCAAGTAAAACCAATTACGCGGGCGGTTTTGTCGGCATATTGGAAAATAATTATAAAACCGCTGAAGCCGTGGTGGAAAACTGCACGACATGGGGCAGCGTAACCAACGACGGCGCGTACACAGGAGGCTTTACGAGTGAAATCCGCAATTTTACCGTCAGAAACTGTTACGTTTTGTCCGACGCAGTTAGAGGTAAAAGCTCATATGTCGGCGGATTTGTTGGATTCGTTGATAACGTGGCCGGATTAAGAGCCTCTGAAATCCATGAATGCGGCGTCGGCGCGCAGCGACCCGTTAACGTATCGGGCGGCGCCAGTTATGTAGGCGGATTCGTCGGCCACGCGCTTACAACGCTGATTACCAGCTGTTATACGTACGCGGACGTATCGGGCGGCAGCACATTCTGCGGCGGATTTGCCGGCGTTATTACAAAATCCTGCGTGGATAGCAGCTACGCGGTGGCTGATGTCACATCGCCAAATTATTGTGTGGGTGGATTTGCCGGTTATCTGGAAAGCAAGAATATTATCAGCAATTGTTATGCGTTAGGTGATGTAAGCAGCACCGGCGGAGGTAATGAGAACAATGCCGGGGGCTTCGCCGGATCGGCAAGCGAGGCTCAGATAATAAACTGCTTTTGCAGCGGCCAGGTTTATGGGGCCAGAAAACTCAGTCCATATCAAGGCGCGTTCATTGGACATGTCTATCCCAAAACCACTCTTGATAATTGTTACTATGACAGCGAGATTACATCCGGCATGAGTCCATACGGAATTGGCGCGCAATATATCACAGGGTCTTTATATGGGGTTCAGACCGACCATATTTACGCGGCCTTGGGGTTAGAACAGTGATAATAAACTGAAAGCGGCGGCGGCTTACCCGCCGCCGCTGATTTGATGAAAATTTTTATTTTTTTCATAAATCAACGCAACCCGTTTCCGCGCTGATTTAGTGTCGGGCATTTGCTTCGCGGCGGGACGCTCAGCGCTATTCCTGGCCTCCAGCACGCGTATGCGCGTATCCAAAGCTGTCACTCGTTTTATACCGTCCTGAATGCGCCTCACGAGACCCTCGCGCTTCCGCGCCTCCACTTCAAATACCGGCCTTATTTCATGGTACGTACGTTCAAAAACCTTGTCGTTCTCGTTCAACGTCTCGATAAGTTTTTGTTTTTCGTCATTCATGCCCGCAAGCAGCGTCGGGACGCTATCGCCGCGAGAGCCCGCCGTCAATACGCACCGCTGGTTTTCCGTAATACTTAAAATTTGTTTCAGAAGATTTACCTTAGTCTCCAGAATTCCGTCCAAAATCTTAAGACGCAGCAGAAAATTATCCATTTTTACGCCATTCGGCTCATCTCACGCCTCAATCGACCGATGATTTTTTTCTCCAGCCGTGAAATATATGACTGTGAGATGCCCAGTAAATCGGCCACCTCTTTCTGTGTTTTTTCCTCGCCTCCGGAATGCAGCCCAAAACGCAGTTCCACAATACGCTTTTCACGCTTGGATAGTTTATCCAGCGCTTTATTCAGCAGATCCCGATCCACCTCGTCTTCCAGGTCACGTGAAATTACGTCCACGTCAGTGCCCAATATGTCGGATAGGAGCAATTCGTTGCCTTCCCAGTCCACGTTAAGCGGTTCGTCGATAGAAACTTCCGTCTTAGCGCGCGTGTTGCGGAGCAAGTACATCAGAATTTCGTTTTCTATGCAGCGGGAGGCATATGTAGCCAGCTTTATTTTTTTGTCTGTCCGGAATGTATTAATGGCTTTTATAAGGCCTATTGTGCCGATCGATATAAGATCCTCCACATTTACGCCCGTATTTTCAAATTTACGCGCAATGTATACGACCAGCCGCAGATTGCGCTCTATCAAAACGGATTTAATTTGCACGTCCTCGTCAGCGCCCAATCGGGCCAGAAGTTCGGCTTCCTCCTCTCCGTTCAGCGGGGTAGGCAGAATCTCGCTTCCTCCGATGTAATAAATATAATCGTCTTTCCATGGGCTTATCCGCGCCAGTGTCCTTTCCAGCAGATCCTTAACGTGTAAGCATATGAGTTTGACTCGCAGCATAGTGTGCCTCCCTTTCAAAATCCAATCAATTCAGGGTTCAACAGCCCTTGATAATCCCCGTTACGTGACAGGTTACGGTTATAAATGCCTATCACAACCTCCGAAAGAGCGATTGTGTCTTTTTCACGTGTTATTTCCACCCTATCAGGCCTGAAGCCGATCAAAAGGCCATTTTGCCTTCCCAAGCTTTCATATGGTATCATGCGCAGACGACCGGTAAAACCGTCCATACGCGCGGAGTCCAGTAAATTTTGAAGGTTATTCTCTTGTTTTTCATAAAACAGCGTCTTAAGTCGGTCAGGCAAAAATGTTTTAATGCTGTCAAACTCCGCCACAATGACAGGCGCGTTGCTTAGCGGGTCACGCAGGCTGTTGCCGGTATCCACCAGCGCGTTCAGTTCCAAAGCGCGATCCTCGAAAAAAATACGCACCGCCATGCAGACCTGCCGTTTAAGCGTTCTGGCTTCCAGCCACCGCAAACCGAATTTAAACAGTACATAAAACGCGGCGGCGGCGCCTATCAGAACAGGAACGGAAAAATTGATTACGAATACATTTGTAATACTGCCTATTATATCATAAAACCGGGAAACATAGAATAACCCCATTCCAATGCCGCCGATCAAAAACGCGCTTAAATACGAAAATAACGCCAGCTTAAACAGTATGAGCAGGTTTGGAGGCGCGTATGCCGCCCATATACCCATCATAAGCATTATAACCGTGGAAATCAAGTGATAAAAAATATGAAGGCTGCTTATTAATGTAATCGCGCAATAAGAAACAGCCATAATCAGCGCGCCCAGCGCCAGCCGTCCAAACTTTGCCCGGCGCCCGGCCAATTTCCCCGCGACTAGAAGAATAAGTAAATCCATCACGAAATTGATAAGAAACACCACGTCCGCATAGACGTTTAATTCCACCGCGGCGCCCCCTTCCTATAAAAACATTATAGTACGCTGTTAGGGATAAATTTGTAATATTTCAGACTCGCGCACATAAAAATCACGTCAGGATCCGCGTATATTCGATATTACTTTTTTACTTGTCATGTTATGACGGTTTAGACGTTAAAAACGCCTCAACCGCTGAAATAGCGGCCGGGGCGGCACAGTCCTGCCTGTTTGACGTTATTAATACAGCGTGAGGCCGGAAGCGGCGAAAGAAATTCTATTGGAGCTTAACGCTTCAAATTCTATTTTTAAAGATTTTACCCCGCTGATATCTATATCAAAAACCGTCGGCTTAAATCCGCTTATCACATCCGGAGAACTATAAAGCAGTTCGCCGTCTCCATAAACATTGAATTTGCCTATTCCTTTTGTATCCCACATGCCGTAAGTAAGAAAAACTGTACCGCTCATTTGGGTATACTGCTGATCTATCAGATAACTATAGGATAATCTTCCGGTATAGTAGTTGAAACCCTTATCGCAGTAGAAATTATCGTAGTAAATGTCCCCTGTGTTTGCTTGAATCTCATTTGCATGATCCAAACTAAGCGAAGCGGATCTGGAATAATAGTCTAAACTCGCCAACCTAGTTCCGCCGCCGGACGCGTTTTGTGTGATTTGATCTGCGGCCTGCGCGACATCGGTTTGTGCGATTTGATCCGCGGTCTGCGCGCTATCGTTTTGTGTGATTTGATCTGCGGCCTGCGCGATATCGTTTTGTGT
Source organism: Clostridiales bacterium (assembly GCA_031282635.1). Taxonomy (GTDB): domain Bacteria; phylum Bacillota; class Clostridia; order Lachnospirales; family WQUN01; genus JAISZF01. Next base: position 5,027 of record JAITDJ010000169.1, on the reverse strand, counting down.
GACTTGATCTGCGGCCTGCGCGCTATCCGTTTGTGTGATTTGATCTGCGGCCTGCGCGCTATCGGTTTGTGTGATTTGATCTGCGGCCTGCGCGTTATCCGTTTGCAGGGTTTGCTCCGACGTCACGGTCATATCCGTTTCCGAAATATCCGAAGTTTGGTCTGATTTAAGATTAGACAAACTGCTTGCGGCCGCTATATCCATAAGCGCGTGTCCGTCTTCAGTCCAACCCGAATTTTCCGGCAGCCCAAAACTATTGTAATTATCCTGTCCGTTTTCGAACGAACCGTCTTTGGTCGCCATTTGTGCTATAACATTTATTGCGTAATAATAATTCGTTCCCGGCGATTTCTTCAATGTCACGCTATCCAGCAGAAGCCCCGTGGCCTCGCCCGGTTTCAGCGGAGCGGCCCAATAAGCCCAGCCGTCTGAATCTATAACCCAATAATTGCCTAAAGACGAACCGTCGGCCTTCCATTGCGTCATGGTCAGAACCTGCGCCGGAAGCGTCTGTTTCGCCTGAATACCCTCGCCGCTGACGTCGTTCGCGCTTAAAACAGCGGAACTGCCGCTGTCAACATATCCATTGTTTTCTCGAGCTGCCTCCGATACAGGGAAATAGTATTTCTGCCCTCCCATACGCCATTCCCAATAACTGCGGATATCGTCCTCATTGGCAGCGGATTCCATGGGCTCATATGTTTTCCAAGTATCCGTATCGTCAATATCTGCCCCGCTAATCAGCGAGACAGCGAAATTCGATGGATTATGTATGTTTTTTCCTGTCGATGGATCCACGGACAATGCTTTTAGGCCAGCGCCCGCGCCTGTTTCCATGTACTCATCCATCCTAATGCGTACAAAAAGATCCTCATTGCCCCAATTCTCGACGTATACATCTTTGTTCGAATCGTTTTCCACATGATCGTCATGCATCGTGCCGCCGGGCTTGTCCGCGGAACCAGTCCCCGAGCCGAACCACGAATTGACTTTTCGCGAACTTACGCTTATCCACGCGAAAGTACCGGAAACTAATAACGCGGATAGTGACAACGCGGCGGCGCCCGCCAGTACCTTCCGTTTTAAAACCATAGTATCCCCCCCAAAAAAAGATCTAATAGTAGCATACATCGGCTTTATCCTAAGTTAGAAAAATGATTTTACGACAAATAAACAGTTTATATCGTATGCTCTATAATTATAATAGCATTTCTGTCACTAAAATTCAATATATGACAAGCCTGTAATTTTTTTTTACGTTTGCGGCATATGACTATTATAAAAAACATCCCGCGGCTCAAAAAAACGCGTTCAAAGCCGGGCGGCTTCGAACGCGTTTTTTTGTTATCTGTAGTATCCGCAACCCTGATTAATCAGAGATTTCAAAAGGGCTAAATTTAATATCGGCTTAATCCATGCGCTTTGACTGATCGAAGGCAAGCTTCCGTTATTATACTGAACTGCGGCCTGACCGTCGGCGCAATACTGTACCGGGGCCTGATCGCCGTTATTATACTGTACGGGAATCCGATTGCTATTATTATACTGTACGGGAACCTGATTGCTATTATTATACTGTACCGGGGCCTGATTGCCGTTATTATACTGTACGGGAACCTGATTGCTGTTATTATACTGTACGGGAACCCGATTGCCGACGGACTGAACTGTCGTCTGATATCCGCTCGAATAGGCGGATGGCTGGGATAACGACGAAAACTCGGCCGCGTTTTGCATCAGACTGTTCCAGGTCGACGCGCCTACTATGCCGTCGGCGGTCAAGCCGTCCCATAGCTGGAAAGCTCTTACCGCGGCGGCGGTACCGCTTCCGAACACTCCATCGGCCGTTACCCGGGGTATGGACGGGTAGTAAGCGCTTAAGGTATTAATCGCGTTTTGGATCTGAGTCACATAACTGCCCGATGACCCCTGGCTTATCAGGTACCCGGGATACGCCGGCGTTGACGGCGACGGCGAGACGTTTCCGGAATATTGACCCATAATCGCGTTCCAGGTAGCCGGCCCTACAATGCCGTCCGGCGTCAGTCCAAATCTATTCTGAAATTGAATTACCGCGCTGCGCGTTCCATTTCCGAACTGCCCGTCTTCCGCAACACGCGAAATTTCGGGATAAGACGCGGATAAATAGTTAAGCGCTCTCTGCAGAGTGAGCACATCACTGCCACTGGATCCGACTTGCAGCAGATAACCCGGATACGGATACGTTGTAGACGGCGGATTCACGATGGGGGGTGAGGGTACATTGGTCTGAATGCCCTTGTAGACATTATACAGCATATTCCATGTCGCCGGCCCGACGACGCCATCCGCGGTCAAACCAAAGTACGATTGAAACGCTTTTACCGCGTTTACCGTTTGGCTGTCAAAAGACGAATTTTCAATGACACTCGGAACCGACGGGTAATATTGGCCGATATAATTCAGCAAGAACTGCAGCTGAGCCACATCGGAACCCGTATTGCCCTGGCGGATCACGGATGTGGGCGGCGACGCCCCGACGCCGATAAACTGTCCTTCCCCATCCAGTTCAGCGAGCCTGATAACAGCGGCGTAAACCCTCGAGATTTCATACCATGTAGCCTTATCCACATTTCCTGTAGCGGGCAAACCAAACTGCCGCTGAAACGCGATGACGGCGTTTGAGGTCGCCTGACCCAAAATGCCGTCAGCGCTGCCTATCTGAGGAATATTGGGGAAATTGGTACGTATCCGGTTTAGGTACCGCTGTACCAGCGTTACGTTTTCGCCTGAACTGCCGAAGCTCAAGGTATAGCCGGGATATGACGAGGTATTGTCGGAGATGTTGTTTGTTTCCACCACTTCAACATCATCCGGGTAATAATAACGCAGGATCTGAAGCGCGCTGTATCCCGATTGGGCCAAGCTTTGCGAGCCCCACTGCGACAGCCCGCCCGGACACGTTGATGAGACTCCGTTGCAATACCGCGTAAAATACGGCTCCCTGCGGCCCGCGCGGCGTACATACTGATTGAATATTCGATCAACAATAACGCCTATGTTGGCGGCGTAGCCATCGCCATATACGTAAAACTGATCGTATTGCGTCGTGTTCGTAATATCAAAGCTGTATCCCTTGCTGGGATACCATTCAGAGTAAATCCGGTTCAGGGCGTAGGTGATTTCGCAGAGTATATTGGCTTCCAGCGCCGCTGGGAGCCATGTATCGTGAATTTCGTGGGTGGCGACGTTTTTGATATAAGTCTTAAACGGGATCTGTACATTTTGCGCCGCCGCCGAGGGCAGCCCGAGGTGGACTGTAATATTGTTCGGGATAACCACGTTTTTGAGAACCCTCGTACCTGCTGCGGACGAGTCCGAGGCGCCATCCTGATTGCTCTGGACAGACTGCTCAATGGCGTTTGGAGGAACCGTAAACTCATTGACGCCGACTTCGCGCTGAATCGCCGAAAATGGGGTAAGGTTGATCGGGAGTATAAAAGTTATCGTGTCGTAAATATGGCTGCCGCGTACAATCGTTGTGTTGTATCCATCGGCGCTGACTTCCGTGTCAATTGTGCTGTAATACGGGCCGGGATCGTTGGGGTTCAGACTATGATATTTATCCGGCGCCTCTATCGGCACGGTGTCGGCCGATCCGCCGGCGTCTGTCGTCATGTTATAAAGTACGGTTCCGTTGGAGGCCGTTACCACAACGCGGGCGTTGCCGACCGGCAAGGCCTCATTTGCGGTATAGACATTAACAGTCAAGTATCCGGTACCCATTTTTTCACCTCTCTGGGGTGTCGTTTAGATCTTCCCGTTATAGTATATTTCAGGCACTGTGATTGGTGATTCTATCCTGACGGAACCTTACATCAAAATGTATATTTCTCTTCTGAGGGATTGACTTCATGTAACGACGGGGATTCACTCTTCACCCATCAGCTGCCCGCGGTACCGCGCGATAGACGCCACATCCTTATCGCCCCTGCCGGACAGGCATATGATTACATTTTCTGTTTCAGGCAGGCCCGGAACCAGTTTAATTGCGTGAGCGACGGCATGCGCGCTTTCTATGGCGCAGATAATGCCCTCCGTTTCAGCCAGAAACTCAAAGGCGCTTACCGCCTCTTCATCCGTAACGGGCGCGTATTCCGCCCGGCCCGTTTCATGCAGCCGAGCGTGCTCCGGGCCTATACCCGGATAATCCAGCCCCGCTGAAATCGAGTAAACAGGGGCGATCTGTCCGTTCGCGTCCTGGCAGAATATGGACTTCATACCGTGGAACACACCAATCTCTCCCTTTGACACAGTGGCCGCGTGACGCGGCGTTTCTATCCCCTCGCCCGCCGCTTCACAACCAATCAGGCGGACGTCTTTATCATTTATAAAATTATAGAACATGCCTATCGCGTTGCTGCCGCCGCCCACGCAGGCGATGACAGCCGCCGGCAGCCTGCCCTCCGCTTCCATAATCTGCTCACGCGCTTCGCGGCTGATTACGGACTGAAAATCACGTACTATTGTCGGAAACGGATGCGGACCCATTACAGAACCCAGCATATAATGGGTATCGCGCGTACGCGACGCCCATTCGCGCATAGCCTCGTTCACGGCGTCCTTCAGCGTCATTGTGCCGCTAGTCACCGTATTAACCTTTGCCCCCAGCAGTCTCATGCGGTACACATTCAACGCCTGCCGCTCGGTGTCTTCCCTGCCCATGAATATTTCGCATTCAAGCCCCAAAAGCGCCGCGGCAGTCGCGGCGGCGACGCCGTGCTGACCCGCGCCGGTTTCCGCGATAACCCGGGTCTTGCCCATGCGCTTCGTCAGTAACGCCTGTCCGAGAACATTATTAATCTTATGAGAGCCGGTATGATTCAAATCCTCGCGTTTGAGATAGACTTTGGCGCCGCCGAGTGCTTCGGTCATTTTTCCGGCGTAATACAGCAAAGACGGGCGGTTGGCGTAAAACCGCAGCAAGCCGTCAAGTTCAGATACAAAATCAGGGTCGGCCTTGTAACGCTCATACGCGGCCTCCAAAC
>JAITDJ010000089.1 GCA_031282635.1 Clostridiales bacterium | reverse complement strand
CTGCCTTAAGAATCTGACGTCGTTCTCAAACAGCAGCCGCATATCGGAAACGCCAAAACGCTGCATGGCAATGCGCTCCAAACCTATACCGAACGCGAAACCCGAGTACTCCGTCGAATCAATACCGCTCATTTCCAATACCCGCGGGTGAACCATGCCGCAGCCCAGCAGTTCTATCCAACCGCTGTCCTTGCATACCCGGCACCCTTTACCTCCGCATGAGAAACAGGACACATCCATCTCGGCGCTGGGTTCGGTAAATGGAAAATGATGCGGACGAAAACGCGTTTTAGTATCGCCGCCGAACAGTTCTGACGCAAAGAGCTGCAACGCGCCTTTCAAGTCACCCATTGTAATATTTCGATCCACCACCAGACCCTCCAGTTGATGAAAAACCGGGGAATGTGTGGCGTCCACCTGATCGGAGCGGTACACCGCGCCCGGGGCGATTATTTTGATAGGCGGTTTTTTACGCTCCATCGTCCTGATTTGCACGCTGGACGTCTGTGTGCGCAATACCAGCCCGCCTTCCACATAAAAGGTGTCTTGTTCATCTTTAGCGGGATGATTATCCGGTATGTTAAGGGCCTCAAAATTATAGTAATCGGTTTCAACATCGGGGCCTTCGGCTATCTCATAACCCATGCCCAGGAACATATCGGCGAGTTCGTTAAGCACTATAGTCATAGGATGCCTGTGGCCCGCGGCGCGGCGGCGGCCCGGCATAGATACGTCCAGCGCCTCGGCGGCCAATCGGGCGTTCTGTTCTTTCCGCGCAATACGTTTTCGCGCCTCACTCAACATATCCTCAACAGCCTGACGGACTTCATTTACTAACCGGCCCGCCTCCGGTCTATCTTCCGGCTTAAGCGCCCCCATACCCTTCAGGCTCTGTGTCAGCTCGCCTTTCTTTCCTAACAGGCCGAGCCTTATTTCCTCCAGCACGGGTAAACTGTCGGCGCGTTCCAGGCTTTGAAGCGCGGAGGCCTTTATATGTTCCAGTTTTTCCTTCATGTAAGACACCTCGCTTATAATTGTTTTATTATAAACAGAAGTATGTAGTTTGTCAAAATTTCATGTTATAATGTCAGGAAAACAGGTATAAGCCCGGGAGGTCATATGAACAGTAAATCACTCCGCGTATTGGAATTTGATAAAATAATAAAGCGTTTAACATCCAAAGCCATTTCGACGATGGGCAAAGAAAGAACCGAAAAACTCACCCCCATGAATGATATAATTGAAATAGAACGCGCTCAGCAGGAAACCTCAGAAAGCGCCCTGCTTATAACGCAAAAGGGTTCGCTGCCCATGGGAGGCGTCAGGGACATCCGCGAAAGCGTTAAAAGGGCCAAGGCAGGCGGCGCGCTGTCTATTGAGGAACTGCTGAACACCGGTGATTTCATCTATGTGTGCCGCAAGGTAGCGCAATATTACAGAAGCGTCCATTCCAGCGCGCTATCCGAGAGCCTGGATGGCGCGTCAAGAAAAAAAGCGGACGAACGCGCAAACGCCGCGTCCTTGCTTGGCCCCATCTTTACCGCCATATCCGTCCCCGCCGCGTTGGAAAAAGAGATCAGCCGCTGCGTAGTAAACGCGGAAGAGCTTTCCGACGACGCCAGCCCCAAACTCTCTGAAATAAGGCGTGGCATAAAAGTCGCCCATGATCGCGTCCGCGAGCAGCTGAACAACGTAATACGTTCACAGGCGTATAAAAATATGCTCCAGGACGCGGTAATCACCATACGCGGCGATCGGTACTGCGTGCCTGTAAAACAGGAATACCGGGCCAGTTTTAACGGCATCGCGCACGATCAGTCCTCTACAGGGGCGACTGTATTTATGGAGCCGATAGCCGTCGTACAGCTTAATAACCGGATAAAAGAACTAAGATCGGATGAAAAGGACGAAATAGACGCTATCTTGAGGCGGATATCCGCCGATGTGGCGGAGGAGAGCGAAACCCTCCTTTCGGATATAGAGTTGCTGACGGATTTGGATTTCGCGTTTGCGAAAGGTGAATTATCCCTGTCCATGAAAGCTGTGGAACCTGATTATAACGCCAGGGGCTTCATAAATATAAAAAAGGGCAGGCATCCTCTGCTCCAGCCTGAAACCGTCGTTCCCACAGATATATATCTGGGAAAAGACTTCACAATTCTGTTAATTACCGGTCCGAACACCGGCGGTAAAACGGTCGCCTTAAAAACTGTCGGCCTGTTTTGCCTTATGGGGCAGGCGGGCCTGCATATACCCGCGTTTGATCATTCAGAGCTGACTGTATTCGACGAGGTATTCGCGGATATCGGCGATGAGCAGTCCATAGAGCAGAGTCTCAGCACGTTTTCCTCACATATGAGCAATATCGTCGGCATACTGCGGCGTGTAAACGCGAATTCCCTGGTATTGCTGGACGAATTGGGCGCGGGTACCGATCCGACTGAAGGCGCGGCGCTGGCCGCCGCCATTTTAGACTATATGCATGACCGTAAAATTCGTACGGCCGTTACCACGCACTACAGCGAACTTAAGGTCTACGCGCTTTCCACCGAAGGCGTGGAAAACGCGTCATGTGAATTTGATGTGGAAACCCTTCGCCCCACGTACAAGCTGCTGATCGGGATACCGGGCAAATCCAATGCGTTCGCCATTTCGAGCAGACTTGGCCTGCCTGATCACATAATTAACAACGCGAAAGAGATATTGTCACATGAAGACATCCGTTTTGAGGATGTAATATCGGATCTGGAGATCAACAAACGTACGGTAGAAATGGAGAGGGAGCGCGCGGAAGCGTATCGCCGTGAAGCGGAAACGCTGAAAAATCAATTTGAGGCGCGTCAGGCCAAACTGGCCGAGCAGCGTGAGAAGATTCTGCTGGACGCCAAAGAAAACGCGCGGAATACCATGCGGCGGGCCAAGGATGAGGCCGATCGCCTGCTGAAGGAATACCAGAAGCAATTGCGTATTTCTCAGAAGGGCTCGGAGGTCGTAAGGCAGGAATTACGCGATAAAACATCCGAGTTGGACAGCGAGGCGGAGGCTGCGCGCGAGGGGAGAAACCTGCGCCCCCTGCCTAAGCATCTGAAAAACGGCGATCGGGTTTATATTCACAGCATAAACCAAAGCGGTTCCATTATCAACGCATCGGACGCGAACGGCGAGGTGATGGTACAGGCGGGCATTATGAAAATAAAGGTTCATATCTCAAATTTGTCCTTAGACGAAAGCAAGCCCCAAAGCAAACCCGAGGCTGTGAGCGGTTTCAAAAATATAAAATCTTCGGCGGGCAAGGGCCTATCCATGGAGTTGGATTTACGCGGCATGAATATGGATGAAGGCGTAAGCGCCGCGGACAAATATCTGGACAGCGCCTATCTGGCCGGGCTAACGCAGGTTACGCTGATTCATGGCAAAGGAACCGGGGTTTTGCGATCGGCCATCCAAAACATGCTAAAAAACCGGCCTCGTGTAAAAAATTATCGGTTGGGTCGGTTTGGCGAGGGGGAAGATGGGGTTACGATTGTGGAGTTTGAATAATTAAAAAGGCCCTCCGGATGGAGGGCCTTTTTAGTTTATATTTTAGTTAAGTCAATTAAGAGGCAACAGGGGTAACATTGGTAACGGAGGATGTACCATTAGCGTTAGCGCCTTTGTTGTAGATAGCGGTGTTAGTGTCAGCTTCCCAATCAACCGGGATGCCAAACGCATTGCCAAGAGCCCTAAACGGAAGATACATTCTGCCCAAACCGTTGATCGTCTTAATTTCGGCGACAACCGCTTTGCCATCGGGGCTTACCATGGTAACCGCAGTGCCGTTAACCAACATAGTAGACTTATTCAGCGTGAACTGAAGGGTTCTATTAGGAGCGAGAATCGTGGCGGTCTTGGTGGAATCGTCCCAAAGGATCTGGTCGTCTCTCAAACCAAAGGCGTTGGCCACAAAACGCAATGGAACCATTGTGCTATTGCTGGCGGTGGATATATAAGCGACAGCGTCCATGGAGTAGGTTTTACCATTAACAACATAGAAGCTTTCGCCAATAGTTACGCGTACTTCCTGCGTCAGAATGCTGGACGCGTCGTCAGCGGAAGAGATAACATTAATATACGGCAGGAACTCGCCGACAGTATTGAAATCAGCCTTCCATGTACGGCCGCTATCGTCAATCAAACCATAGTTCTCGGCAACGGCGGTACCCCAAACAACAGCCTGATAAGAATTCTTGTTGGTTACCGGCACTGTACGATCCAACTTAACGGCAACATTGGATATGGTGACTGTGGAAGCGGTGGTGGACGCTCTCTCAATATCGAAAGACAGCGTTCCGGTACCGGACGTAGCTTCAAGCCAAGACCTGGACTGGCTCGTGAAACCGCCCTGGCCGGTGGCGTAAATATTATTGATCTTCAGATCGCCGGCGGTTACCTGGATCTTGGTGTCATTGGTGAAGAACAGATCGGAAGAAATAAGGTCGGTAATAGAAACCTTAACGGTCTTATTCTTCAAAAGATAACCAGCGCCATTTTCCTTGATTTGGATGTCAGAAGTCGTCTGATACTGATAACCAATCTTCACATCGGAAACATTCGCGGAAACAGTAATCGGATCAACAATATGGGCAATAACAACAGAAGGCAGCTCAGCGGCGGCCGCGCCAGTGATACTTGTGGAAGAAGGATCAATGGAGAGCTTCAAATCGCCGGACTGTTTTCCAAAACCATACTCAACGCTTACCCACAAATCGAAGTTAATCCAAGCCTTATCCTTGCCATTCAAGGATATGTTGGAGATGGTGATCTTATTATCATTAACCGTGATAGCGCCATGCTTCTCACCGTCATTCAAATAAACGCCCTCGTCTGTGGGAACATTCGTGGTGGTTTTCTGCGTGTTACTGCTGCTGCTGTACAAAGCCGATACAAACCTAGTATCTTTGATATCCTGAGATGTGCTGATATGGTCTCTGTCATGTACCTCTACCCTGCGGAACTTAGCGCCTTTGACCGTGTTGTTATCCGTGGCGGGCAGCGCAAGAACCGTGGTTCTGGAACCCCACCAGGAATTGGCGGCGCTTTCATACAATTGAACGCGCGCGGTCTTATGGGTATTGTCATCAGCGTCCGTACCATCCCAGCTGGGTCCGATGTAACGACCGGACACCAGTGTCGGAACCGTGGTGAGGGTCTTAAGGCCAAGCAGCCAGTCTACACGTTTGGCGACCAGTACATCCTGCTCGGTAATATTGTGTTCACCGTCAACATGCATCTTAATTTCAATTTCCTTGCCGGCGGCCGGCACAGCGGCGTCGTCGTCAGCCCAGATCTGAAGGCCTTCAATGTACACGGAACCCCTTAACTGAGTGGACGGGGTAATAGCGCCCAAAAAAATCCAGAGTTCGTCATAACTGTCATTTGAAGAGAGGGAGCCGCTCAGTTTGTCATTATACTCATAACCCTCAGCAAAAACAGGATAATAATTTTTGCCGGTGCTGTTAGAGCTGTTCTGTATGCCATAACCGGTGCTGCCGTCACCCCAAGCCAAGCCGGATTCCAAACCGACCTTAAGGGTGCTTAAATTATCGGTAAAATGATAGCCATAAGGCAGAGAAAGCTTTATTATTTCA
>JAITDJ010000077.1 GCA_031282635.1 Clostridiales bacterium | reverse complement strand
GGCAGCTTTACATGACGGACCGGGCGTCCGTAAACGCCGATAGCGCCGAAAGCCAGGCGCTGGTCGCCGCGGGAAGCTCCGGCAGCAGTGACGCCGTGTCCTTTGTGAGCGGATGCGTGATAGCGGCCTTTATGGGAATAATTGTATATTTCATGACCCGGAACTTTGACATTAACAGCAATGTGGCGTACGCGGCCGCCGGCATAAGCGGCTGGCTGGGGCCGCGTGTTTTGGACGAGATAGCCGCCGTGGTTATAAAAATGGCCGGTCTGGGCCTGGATAAGAAATAGTAGGTGGCGGCCTCCCGGACGCCCCGCCAGATGGGCGGAAAGTGTTAGGGGTTAGTGATCAGTGGTTAGATCAAGGCGGTTATTGTGTGTACGCGCCTGATTTTAAAGGATGTATAAAACACTTCTTGCAAAAATCGAAACGCGCTATACGGACGGTGGGAGTGGGGCAGCAAAAATGCCGGATTACGACGGTAAGGGCTTGCGTCCAACTTCGTTTGTAAAAGCTACCCATCGCTCATAAACCTCGCGGCGCGGAGCGTCAAGATAGCAGAGTGCCTTATCCCGAATCCAATCGGGAATACCGTATGCGGCTTCGGCGATACTGCCCGTGATGGCGGCAAGGGTGTCGCTGTCACCGCCGAGGGATATGGCGTTGCGGATAGCGTCCTCAAAATCTGTGCCTTCGAGGAACGCGATGATGGCTTCCGGCACGGTTTCTTGACAGCTTTCGTTGAAGTCGTATGTCGAGCGAATCTCGTCAAGCGTCCGGCTCAGATTATATCCGCAGTTTTCCTCAATCACTCGCTTAACTTCGGCTTTCCATTTGTCGGGCGTACAGCAGTCGCCGTTGCCGTAAAATTGATAATTCATGGTTTCCTCCTGTCTGCGTAGGATTTCACATGAATTTGAAGCCTGAATTTATCGCCGAGTTCAAAGAAGCGTGCAAAGCCAATGACACTACCGCCACAACGGAAATTAAACGCTTCATGGCGGAATACTGCGTGGAATATGAGAAAAAGCCGGGGGCTGATTAGGGCCTCCGGCTTTTTATTGCCAGCAGTTTAGTGAACAATCGTTAGTAGTGGTTCATACTTAACTACAGCAGTGGTTATTGTCATGATGTTGTCAAACAGCAATGAAGTAGATTTACATAGCGGCTTCCTGCCGGGTAAAGCTTATCGGGAAACGGCGCAGACTCAGTAAATTTTGAGTCCACGCCATTATCGGGGCGACAAGATTTGAACTTGCGGCCTCTTGGTCCCGAACCAAGCGCCCTACCAAGCTGGGCCACGCCCCGTAATCGCCTTGCTTCTCTTATTATACATATTATTCTCGCTGTGTCAATATGGTTTTATTATAGTATGAGTTGATATGATATGTCCATCCATACAACAGCAACATTTTGCTGATAATCTTAAAATAACGGTGATAAACTGTGTATACAGTGCACTATAATACAAGTTGGTGATGTATAAAAAATATGAGGGGTGTGTCATATGGCGGACGAATATTATGGTATTTACGACAAGGCGCCTGTGTTCGAAGGAGTGTCGCAATACCGCGCGCCGTTTAATTTTGAACTGGCCGGCAGGGAATATAAACTGGTAATGAATACGGAACCCGATTACTTCGTGCGTTTTATCGACGGTCACACTTTAGAATGGTCGACATTTGAAGGCCGGGCCGAGCGGGAATATTACGATTGCGGAAAGGCGGATGAACTTACATACTTTGTGAATTTCGAGCTGCATACAGTTCAGCCGCGCACAAATATTACACTGGCGCTGGATCTGGAGAACCGGCTGGTTTCCTTCGTCCGTTCAATTACCGGATTTCATAAGAAATACCCGTATCTAATCAAACTTGAGTTTGATTTCGGCGCGTTGGATATACCCGGCTTCCCGCTGCCGTTTAAACGTCACGGATATACGTCTGACCTGGTCGGAAAGCGCGTCCACTGGCATTACTCGCCAAATTTCGAGATCATACATGTGTATTACAGCCCATACTATATGCGCGGCGCATTCACTCCGGACAGCCCGGTAATGCAAAACAGGACGCCGGAGCAGGATGCGTACGCAAAGAAATACCCCTACGACGAACCTGCTGTATATATTAAAATTAAGGACGGCGTATATCTGGTCAGCTGTAACGAAGTTAATATGTCGCGCATCGGGCATACGGGCAACAGTCTGCTGTTTCTGATGGATCTGAAGCGCATGCACGACGTGGGGCGCTCATTCGGGCATGCGGGGCTGAATGAAGGAAAGGTGCACGGCGAGAATTATCTGTTTTCCGCGTTCGGGAAATTCGTGTATTCAGACGGGGTTATCGAATCAGAGGAAAATGCTTGGATTATATAGAAAAAGGCCCCGCTTTGGCTGGGGGCCTTTTTAATTCTCGGTTTTTATTTTCGGTTTTTATTTTCTTTAGAGTTAGCTCTTAAGAAAATCGTCCAGCTGCAGCTTGGCGGCGTCCACAACCTTATCCAAACCAGCCTGGCGCAGTTCCGACATAAATTGATTATACTTGGCTTCCGTGTCATCCCCGAAAACGCCCAGGTCAAACGAATACCGATACTCATTAATAATCGACTGTATAAGCGCGTATTCGGCCTCAATACCGCTGGTGCCGAATATATAGCCGTCTATCGGGAACCTGTCGGGATCCAGATTTTTGGAGTCAAACAGATCGCGCATAGTGACGCACGAGGGATCGAGCCCGCCTTCATCGGGCATAAACGCGCTGCGCAGAGCCCACGCCCACCCGCTCCAAGAGTAATCCGCGGAATTCGGGCCCAGTGAATGTGTGTTATCCGGCTCAAGTATGTAGTGCTCGCCTTCTATACCGCCCTGCAATAGTACATTGATATACGGATCATTTTTCATAACATCCAAGGCTAACGCCGCGCGCTCCGGATATTTGGAGAACGATGTTATGGCGACGGCGTCATAATTATACGGAGAAATACGGGTGTTGGTGGTTTCCGACAGAATATTGAAATATTCCACTTCAATACCTTTTTTGGCCATTTCCTGGATATTTGTGTTGGCGGACTTATAATGGCAGGCGTTGGCCAAGCTTGTGCCTTCCTGGAACAGGTCGTTTACATGTATAGTGTTCGTAATGGCGTTGGAAGGCCAGAAGCCCGCCTGCGCCCACTTGGCCTGACGCAGCGCGTAATCCAGGAATTCGGGCTTGTCATAGGTAAAGAAGCAATCTTCAGCTTTAAGGTTTCCCGGCGTATCGGCGTCCCACATAAGGAAGCCGGTGCTGAACCAATTATTGGGTGATGTAAAAAGAAACTGATCTATGGGAAACGAGGGCTGAATATTGAACGCGTAGGCGCCCGTGCCCTTTTCGCCCTCCGCGACGGCGTACAGGTATTGCTCAAACCCATCCATGTCGGTAATTTCAGGTATGTTATATTTATCACGCATATCCTTGCGTACTACCACGCCGTAGGCCTGCTCGTAATCGGAGGCGTTGCGCGGCGTCACTATAACTTTACCCTTATACTCAGCTTGTTTCCATGAAACGGGAACCTGCGACTTCATGGTTTCGGGCATCCAGGTATTGCGGAATTCCTCAGTAAGCTCCATAAACGCGCCGCGGTCCGCCTGTTCAGCGAAAAACAGCCACGGGGCGCTGAAGATCAAGTCGCAATCCTCACCGCCGGCCAGAACTAGCGGATACTTGGTAGCAAAGTCTGAAAGCGGGATAATCTCTATGTCCACTGTGGTGTTAATCAGTTGTTTCATACGCTCGTTCGCCAGTCCGACCACTTTGCTAAAAGCCGGATCCGCGCTGCCCAGCGCGTAAAATACAATGTTCACCGCTTCTGATGTGTCAAAATCCGCCCAGGGGTTGTCGGCGGACGCAGCGGATTGGGCGGGTTCACCGGCGGGAGCGGATTCGGAAGCCGCGGTCGAAGCCGCGTTTCCCTGACTGGGCGGCGCGCTCGCGTTTGAGGAAACCGAATTGGCACACCCGGCAAAAATAATTGAGGCCGCTAAACATAATGTGAAGAATCGTGACACGTATATCCCTCCTTAATATAACCCAGCATCGGCGCCATAACAATGTATCAGCCTTTTACGGCGCCGATGGTAAGGCCCTTAACAAAATACTTTTGTACGAATGGATAAAGCAGCACTATTGGCCCGGTGGCCACTACCGTCATAGCCATCTTCATTGTTTCCAGCGGCAGAGTGCCGGTAATGCTGATATTCGCGCCCATGGACACCATCTGCCTCAACGCCTGCATACTGTTTATCATTTGCTGGAGGAAATACTGAAGGCTCATCTTTTCCTCTTTAGTAATAAACAGCATGGAATTAAACCAGTCGTTCCAATAGGCCAAGGCGGCGAACAGGCCCAAAGTGGCGATCAGAGGTTTGCACAGCGGCAAGATCAGCTGAAAAAAAACGCGTACATCATTAGCGCCGTCCACTTTAGCCGATTCCGTAATCTCAAACGGTATGCTGGTCATATAGCTCTTGGCTATGATCATATTCCATACGGAAAACATAAGCGGCATAAGCAGCGCCAGGTAATTGTTTTTAAACCCCAGATACCTGACACACAGTATGTACCAAGGTACAAGCCCGCCGTTAAACAGCGTGGTAAAGAAGAAGAAGAACGAAAAAACGTTGCGCGCCCCAAAGTCCTTTCGCTGAAGCACATAGCCCGTCATCGTGGATATCAATACGGAAATGGATGTGCCTATGACCGTAACGCAGATTGTATTGCGGTACGCCCAGAAAATACGTATCGGGGAACGTACGGCCAGCTTATACGCTTCCACAGAAAATTCCGTTATAAACAGGCTGTAGCCATTTCGCATCAATGAACCTTCGCTGGTAAACGAAGCGACCAGTATTACATAAAACGGCATGACACACATAAGCCCAAATATGGCCACCAACATGTATCCCATGGCGTTAAAAGCTATTTTGTCGCGCTGGGCTATTCCTCTTTTTGTTTTCACCGTCCATTCGCTCATAGTCACCCACCCTTTAAAACAGCGAATAATCAGGCCGCGTCTTTTTAATAACACCGTTTACCACCATTATCGTCACGAAACACAGAACGGACTGATAGAGCCCCGCCGCGCTGGCCATACCGATATCCGCAGTAGACGCCAAAGCCCGGTATATGAATAAATCCAGAATATCCGTGGTTTCCAGCACTTGCGCGTTACTTCCGATCAATTGAAAGAACATGCCGAAATCACCCCGGAATGCCTGGCCCAAGGCCAACAGGAACATAATGATCATCGTTTGTGTCAGGCAAGGGAATGTAATATAGCGAGTCTTCTGCCAAATATTGGCGCCGTCTATGGAGGCGGCATCGAACAATTCCTGGTCTATGCCGGTTATGGTCGCCAAATATATAATAGAACCGTAACCTGTACTCTTCCATACGCGGAACAGTACAAGCAGAAACGGCCAGTATTTAGCGGAAGAATAAATATTAAAGCGCTCGCCCCCCATGGCTTCGATAAAGTTGTTCAGCAGTCCTACCTCATAGCCGAATACCACCTGCAGAATGGCCGCCACCACGACCCAGGAAATAAAATACGGCAAAAACATAAACGACTGAAAGAATTTTTTAAAATACTTGCTGCCCAGCTCGTTTATCATTATGGCGAAACTTACCTCCAGCAACATGCCTATAGTGATAAATGTCAAGTTGTACAGCAGAGTGTTTCTGGTTAGAAACCACAGTTTATTAGAGAGGAACAGAAATCTGAAATTTTGAAAGCCAACCCATGCGCTGCCCCAAATACCGGCCTGATAATTATAATTCTTAAAAGCGATCACAAGGCCCCCCATGGGTATGTATGAAAATACCAGGACATATGCGGTAGCCGGAATTAGCATCAGATACAACAGCTTGTTCCTCATAAAATCACGCCGCGCACGCGCGAATCGCGCTATCCCGCCTGTGTCCATGTAGGCCACCCCCTTATAAATTATAAAAATTCAATAAAATTCCAAACTGAAATCAGGCTATTACCGTTATGATATGTTCATTATACTTGACGCTATTGTTAAAATAAGTTAGAATAATTGTGATATTCTTAAAAATATTGTTCTAAAATATATTGTTCTAAATTTATATATTCTTCTAAAATTCTGTTCGCTTCCAGAATCAAGGTTGAGGATGAATCGTGCAAACTAATTCTATCCATATCTGCAAGCATTCCCGCCCTGATTTTGAAAGAACCATTTTTTATTTTTGGAGGCGCATATGAAACTGTTGTTAGTGGATGATGAATTCTTCATACGGGAGCGCGTCTGCAGGGGTATAGACTGGAACTCCCTGGGGATAGCGGAATACAGAGAGGCCCACGACGGCTTGGAAGCGCTTGAACTGATGAGCGGCTACAGACCCGACATTCTGCTGACCGATGTACGTATGCCAAAGATGGATGGTATCGCGTTGGCGGAAGAAACCGTCAAGCGCTATCCGGATTGCCGTGTTATATTCATAAGCGGGTATTCCGATACAGTCTGCCTGAAAAAAGCCATAGCCCTTCGTGCTGTGGGATTTGTGGAAAAGCCTATAGATATGAGCGAGCTTGCTTCGGTATTTACATACGCCAGAGAAGAAATATTCGCCGAACGCGATAAAAACAGCGCGTTAGAGCAAATCAACCGACTGAACCGAATAAAAAAAGAGGCCTCTTTAGCCCAAGGATTGACCAAGCTGGAAACCCTCGAATCGACGCTTTCGGAAATGCCTGAACTGAGCGACGCCAAACGGTTTGTCACTGTTTTGGCGCGTCTGACAGGAGACGCCGCGAAACTGGATCCGGGCGTCGTATCGGACATGGCGTCGTCATCGTTTCGGGAGTACGGGGCTGAATGTTTGTGCGCCGCGGACAGCGAAACGCTTATTATTCAGTTGTTTGATACTAAACCGATACTGTATAGTTGCCTGGAAAGAGGCTGCGGCCGGTTTAGGGAATATCTGACGCGTTCCGGCGCGGACGCCGTGTTTGGCGGGGGATGTACCGTGTCGAGCTTAGGCGATCTGCCCGAGTCATACAATACGGCGCTTAAAGCGCTGGATCGCTGCTATTATAAGCGCCTTGGGTGTATCGGCGCCCATGGGGATTACAGCGCCGGCGTTTATGATTTTAAAACCTTTAATATCTCTGAGTTCACGGAATTACTGACTAAAGACGCGTCGGATCACGCGGCGTTTTTGCTGCGCGGCCTAATTTGCGACATTAAGCGTTTCGATATGACGCCCTCGGATTGCGTAAAGCGTTTTTTTTATACGCTTACGCAAATAATTTATTCCGCCGCGAAGAAGGATGATATGCCTATATTCTCCGATTTTTCAAGTGATCTGGACATCTGGGCGCACATTTCCGCTCTGCCGTTTATCGATTGTCTGGGCGATTTTGTGACGCAAAGGGTCAGGCGTTTCTTTGAGATGTCTCGCGCGGAGGCGACTGATAACGCGGTGGTTAACCGTATAATACGGTTCGTAAAACAAAATTACGCGAATATGGACTTTGGTATTACAATGATCAGCGATTATATGAATCTCTCGCCCACGTATATATGCCACCTGTTTAAGGATACAACCGGAAATACCCTGGGCAATTATCTGGTAAACTTACGTATGAAGAAGGCTGAGGAAATGATAAAGGATCCTCACTATAAAGTGAAGGACGTAGCCAGGATGGTTGGCTACCGCAACGGCAATTATTTTTCATATCAGTTTAAAAAACATATGGGATATTCACCTAGCGGCAAGAATGAAAGCATATGGAATACGGACGACTGATCGGTTCTATCAAAATATTCCGCCCGTGTCCGTTAAATCTGGGGACGAAAATCTATCTGCTGATTGTGATAGCCGTTTTTATACCGCTTATATTCGCTATGCTGTTTTTCAACGTATACACGGTGAACACACTGCGTCTGCGTACGATGGAAGCTGTCGGCGCCTCATTTTCTCAGACTTACAGCGTGCTGGCCGGCAAGTTTGAATCCGTGAGGCAGAACGCGCAGCTTATGTTCAATAACGACGTACCCAGAGAAGCCATTATGACAGACACTAACATGCTATCGATGACTCAGGTGCGGAAGACTAAAGATAAAATACAAGGTACGCTGGAATATATAGAGCATAAGGACGATCCATTCCGTGTACGCGTGTATGTGGGCGAAAAAGGCGCCAAACTGGCGGATTATCAATACTATTATCCACTGGGGTCAGCTTCCGGGACCGCATGGTATACACGTCTAACGAATAATCCGTATCGGGATTTGTGGGCGGGTGGAAGTCTGCTGGACGAGATTGAGCGTCAGGGCGGCGATAACCTGCGCGATCATGCCGTGCTGTCCTATTTTGCGCGTTTTTTTGATATCGATATGTACGCGCGTACTATCGCGGTGCTGAGGCTGGATTTTTCAAAGGATTCCGTGGAGGAAACGTTGAGCCAGGCTTTGACGCTAAACGACGGATTCGCCTGTATTATCAGCGGAGACAGGGAAATAATCGCCCAATCCGTGTCAAATCCCGCGCCAGCGTGGATAATCGACGCGATTAAACTCAGCCGCCTGAGCTATATGGAAGCCTCGTCTGAAACAATAACGGCGCCGGATGGAGGGGACGATTATAACGTATTATACCGGGCGTTCAAACGACATCCGTGGATAATGGTTATGGCAGTGCACGTACGCAGCGAGGATACGCTGCTTACAACAATAAGAGACTGGAACAGCGTGCTGCTGTATGCCGGCGTGCTGGGCCTGCTGACGTTTATTGTGTCCCTGTTGTTCTCGCGGCGCATTATCCGCCGCGTAAAATTGGTATCGGACAGTATGCGCCGGCTGGAAAACAGCGAGCTTAAGCCGCTGCCATCGCCAAGGGTTAAGGATGAAACCGGTCAGCTTATCGAAAGCTACAATTATCTTACCGCCAAGCTGCAGATACTTATATCCGCCCGTGAGCAGGCGGCTTTGAATGAAAAGAACGCGGAATTACGCGCGCTGCGGATGCAGATAAATCCTCATTTTCTGCATAACACGCTGGAATTGATCAATTACCGCGCGTATTATGGAACGCCTGAGCAGGTTGAGCATGTAGTGCGGCAGCTTTCACGGTTCTATAAACTCTGCCTTAACCATGGGCAGGAATTCTGTGAACTGCGGAAGGAACTGGAACTTACTCAGACATATTTTTCCATACAAAACATGCGTTATGAGGGGAAATTATCGCTTGCGGTGGATATACCCGAAAAACTTTATCTCATGAACATACCGAACTTGATTTTACAGCCCATGGTAGAAAACGCTATTCGCCACGGTATAATGGCCGCGGCGGAGAAATCCGGCTCTATCGTTATAACAGGCGTTGAAGATGAAAAAGACGCGCTGATAACCGTAGCGGACGATGGCGCCGGCTTATCGTCCGAAATGCTGGCGGTATTAAACGGCGAGGCTCCGCGTCCGGAAATTAAGGATGATACAACGCCGGAAGATTCCGGCAGCCATTATGGGCTGAAGAACATAAACGAGCGGTTGAGGGGTTATTATGGCTCGGAATACGGGCTGCGATTTGAGAACGGACCGGAACGGGGTATGATTGTGTTCATCAAGATTCCGCACTGAAAACAAGGGACGCGCCGCGGCGCGTCCCTTGTTTTATTATTTCATAAATCCCACATAATTTGCTGCTATCCAAACCTAAATAATAGCTAAAACACAAAATATTGCTGATAGTAATAAGATAATGATAGTTATTTTTAACTAATTTAATGTATACTGTAATTGGCGGCTTATTTTAGAGGTCTGGCGCTTGCGTTTGCATATCGCGGAATTTTAACGCATCGGACGGCTTTTCTGAAAGTGCGCCCGTGATACAGTAGGGGGTATGTATATGAAGATCGCCGTAATCGGCGCGAACGGTAAGCAGGGTAATCTTATCGCCCGGGAGGCTAAAATGCGCTGGCATGAGGTAACGGCCATTGTACGCGATCCGGCCAAGGTCGAGGGCAAAGGTTATGCCCATGTACTCAAAAGGGATATATATGATTTGACCGCGGACGACGTCAAGGATTTTGACGCAGTCGTTAACGCTTTCGGGCTGCCTTTCGGCCAGGACAACAAACTGGCGTATCAAAGAAGCACGGAGCATCTGATAAAGGTATTCGAGCGGGTTACTCACGTGCGTCTGCTGGTGGTAGGCGGCGCGGGCAGCTTGTATATGGATCCGGCGCGCAAACATAATGTGTTGGAAACCATCCCGGAAGCGTTCCGCGCGGATCCTGCGGATATGGCGGCGGCATTCGTCAAGCTGCGCGAAAGCCAGGTCAACTGGACCTTCTTCTCGCCGGCCTCGCTTTTCGATTTCGATGGCGCCAAAACGGGTAAATATACTATCGGCAGCGATTATGTTATTACTAACGCCTCAAATGAAAGCTACATAAGCTATGCTGATTACTCCATCGCCATGGTGGACGAGATAGAAAACGGTTTCCATATACGCAAGCGATTTACCGCCGTTTCTGATAATAAGCCGCCCGAGCCGGTCGCGGATAAAACGCCCGAACCCGCAAACGATTATTACGCTTATTACGGTATATTCGATAAAGAACCCGAATACGAAGGGATGTCACAGTTCCGGCCGCCATTTAATTTTGAACTGACGGGAAAAGAATATAAGCTGGTTATGGACAATGGTACGGATTACAATGTGAAATTTATGGATGGCCATACCTTGGAGTGGTCCAAATACAGCGAACCGAGTACGCGCCAGTATTATGAATGCGCTAAAGGCGAGGAACTGACCTATCTGGTGAATTTCGAACTGGCCGGCGAAAAGCCGAGGAAGGGAATCACTCTTATTTTGGATTTGGAGCAGCGCCTTGTCACTTATGCCAGTGTAATAACGGGTTTCTCGGAAAAATATCCATATCTGATCGAACCCGAATTTATTTTTGGGGCGATAGATATCCCCGGCTACCCTCTGCCCGAGAAGCGTCACGGCTACACGACGGATCTGGTGGGCAAACGTATACGCTGGCAGTATACGCCCTATTGGAACATAATACACGTGTATTACAGCGCCAACTATATGAGAGTCGCCTTCGACCCCAGCTATAAACCGAAGACGCCGCCAACGCCGGAGGAAATTGCGGAATTTCAGAAATATCCTTATGACGAACCTGTTTGGTATATCAAGATTAAGGAAGGCGTTTATGTG
>JAITDJ010000041.1 GCA_031282635.1 Clostridiales bacterium | reverse complement strand
TTACGCTCCACGCGTGCATTAAAAGCGGCGTGTCGCCCACAACCCGCATTTCGAATACGGATTTTTTTATCTCCGGTATATTGATTCTGAGCGCTTCCCCGCTTATCCCTGTATCCTCCTTGACGCTCTTTTTTACAGGCATTTTTATCTCCCTTTTTCTAAATTGGCAATCTTAAACCCCATTAAGGGTGCATCGTCTATCATGCCCGGCAGCTTAAAATCGGCCCCACAGGCGTCCCTGGCTCTCGCCGCTTTTAATGCTAACTCTCCGCATTTTAGCAGCTCCCGCGCCAGGAACAAAATTGTTTTCGCACGGTTAAGCTCCTCCTGGAGGGCATCGCTTTCCAAGTCTCTGTCGCTCACGATCTCCAGCGTCTCGAAAAGGGCAAGCTCTAAATTCTCTAAATGATTTTTCATTCCTTCAGCTCCATTAAGTTTTCGGCGGTTATCGGCCGGCCGCTCGAACGGTTTTTACCCTGGCTGAAACAGGCCTTCCGCTCTCCGGCGCTTTAGGCCGCATATTGTCGGCCGCCATTTTTGACAGGCATTCTTCCAGGGCCTCAATATCAAACAGGATTTTTTTTCTCGACTCGCCAATCCAAATACAAGGGTATATGTTTTTGTGCGCTCCAGATCTTAATTCCCGTATTGACAAGCCTGTAAGTAAATGCGCTTCTGCTACTGTTACACGCTTTCCCATAAAAGTCACCTCCTTTACATAAATTTTAAATCATTTTTGATAATTAGTCATTTAAATTCGTGTGCAGCTTTGTCCCTTTTTAGCGTAAAACTTTTTTTTTTTTTTTTTTTTTTCGATATTTGTCGACTAAGACCGCAATCCGGTAGTTCATCCAAATATCTGCCTATCTAACTTTGCCGCTTTTAAGAAGTTTTGAACATTTATTGCTATCTATGAACAGATATGATACGCTAAGTAAGGTGAGTTATCTTGGAGGCCTTGACAATCGGATTGTCCGATTGGGCTAAAATTCAGCGGTTAAGGAGGGTACTAATGGCTAAATGGTGTAAGCGCGGGGAAAATTCATATCTTTTAACCGCCGCGCTGGGCATGGATGTAAACGGTAAGCAGATACGCAAAACTAAAACAGTTCATCTGGATCCCGAATTTAAAACCGAATCCCAAAAGAAAAAAGAGCTTGACCGGCTTTGTGTCTTATTCCAGGAAGAAGCTGAAAGCGGCGATACGCTTGACGGCGGAAAGATTAGGCTTCAAGAATTTGCCGATCGCTGGTTTAAAGATTACGTGGAAAAAGATCTGGCCGTGAGCACTAAAAATTTTTATAAAGGCTTATATTACGATAGGATTAATCCCGCTCTCGGGCATATGCGTTTAGAGGATATTAAACCCCTTCATTGGCTGGATCTGGAAAGGAAGCTGCGAGAAAAGGGTATCCGCGGCGATACCAAATATCTTCTAAAGGCGGAATACCGGGATCTTATACATATAGCGCCCGAAAAAGGCATTAAAGAGCACAGCGTCACAAATCTAAGGCAGGGCAGGCATGTACTGAAAAGAATCGCCGACTGCGTTTGCGCGGCCTTTGCCAAACCCCTAGATGAAATGTTCACACCCGTAGACGCCGCTAAAGGTCTTTCAGACAATACTATACGGCATTGTTACCGAACACTGTCAGCTATGCTTTCCACTGCGGTTAACTGGCAGTATATTAAAGCCAACCCCTTGGAAACCGTTAAAACACCGAAAGTCGCGCGCAAGCAGGCGGATCACTACGAAGAAGAAGAAGTATTGGAAATGCTTTCTAAACTCGAACACGCGCCTATTAAATACCAATGCGCTATATCTATCGCGCTTTTCGGCGGCCTGCGGTTAGGAGAAATAGCTGCTCTGGAATGGTCAGATCTGGATTTTGATAAACACATGTTAATTGTTAACAAACAGCTGCAATATGATTCTGAAATCGGAACCTATGAGAAGGAACCTAAAACAGACAGCGGCGACAGAATCTTATCGTTGGACGGAAGGCTTTTTGAGCAGTTAAAGGCTTATAAAGAATGGCAAGATGCGGAAAAACAGAAAATGGGCGCTTTATGGCAGGATCATAATAAGCTCTTCACACAAGCCGACGGCAAACCTATATCCTATCATACAATTTCCCATTGGTGGTCCGACTGGTTGGAAACCGAAGGCCTGCGGCCTCTGAAATTCCACGGTCTCAGACACACAAGCGCGACGTATCAGATAGCTCACGATGTGGACATAGCCTCCGTGTCGGCCAACCTTGGGCACTCTACACCGGCAGTAACCAATTCTATCTATATACACGCGCTTAAGCGGAAGCGTTACGAGGCGACTCGAAACATGGGGAATGATTTATGGGCTCGCAAAGCTTTAAGGGAAGCCCAGGCGGCACTAAAAGAAAAGCAAGAGGAATCCGAAAAATAAGGTTCAACAAGTTATGATCATAAAAAGGCAACCCGGGGCTGCACTAGGCTCCTGGGCTGCCTTTTTCAAGGGCGTACATTTTCAAGGTTCAAGGTATAAGTTTTCAAAAGTATTATTAACAGCTTCTATCTTTTCAAAACAAATAGTAACTGGCTGCTGATCCAAAATTCACAACTGATTCACAACATTTCCGTAAAACCGGCTTTAAAAAAGCTGTGATAAAGGCCCCGGAAATGTGATATTTCCGGGGCCTTTATCACAGCTAATGAGGGGACTCGAACCCCTGACCTGCTGATTACGAATCAGCTGCTCTACCGACTGAGCTACATTAGCGTTAGCGTTAACATACAGCGCGTTTGTTGTCAAACGCGCTTTTAGTATATCATTATATCCCGTAATGTCAATGGCTATTTAAAGGATGTGTGTTATTTAAAGGATGTGCTATTTAAAGGATATCCCTCTCATGATAATGAGTATGCAACAGTTCATGGGCTAAATCGCCGTACGGCTCGCCCAGAAATTCTTCATAAAGCTTGTGTATCTGCGGGTTTTCATGCGAGCGGCGCAGGGGTTTGCTCTCATCTTCCGCGTACAGAGCGCCGGCGCGTTTCTTCAGCACTTCAATGTTGTTGCCGTGATACGGCTGACCGCCGCCGCCTACACAGCCGGAGGGGCAGGCCATAATTTCAATGGCGTGATATTGCGCCTTACCGTCGCGTATTTCAGTCAGCAGCTTCCGCGCGTTGCCTAAGCCGTGAGCGATTGCGATGGAGAGTTTCATTCCCGCAATTTCCACTTCGGCTTCGCGGATGCCTTCAATACCACGCAGTGATTTGAAATCGATCTGAGGCGACGGATTGTCTTTATCCAGCCATGCGGCGGCCGTGCGGATCGCGGCCTCAATTACGCCGCCCGTTGTTCCGAATATAACGGACGCGCCCGTCGATTCACCCATCATATCATCAAAGTCCTCATCAGGCAAATATGTGAAATTGATGCCGGCTTCGCGGATCATACGCGCCAGTTCGCGCGTGGAAATAACATAGTCCACATTAGTGCCGACTTCTTTTCCCGACAGTTCTTCGCGCTTGGCCTCAAATTTCTTCGCCAGGCATGGCATGATCGACACGACGACTATTTTTTCAGGATCTACACCCAGTTTCTCCGCCAAGTACGTTTTCGCGATCGCTCCGAACATCTCATGAGGCGATTTGCATGTGGAGGGTATATCCAGAAGGCTCGGGAACTGGTGTTCTATAAATTTAACCCAAGCTGGACAGCAACTGGTCAGAATGGGAAGACGGCCGTTATGTTGTATGCGGTGAATCAGTTCGGACGCTTCTTCCATAATGGTAAGATCCGCCGCGAAGTCCGTATCCATCACTTTATCGAAGCCCATCCTGCGCAGAGCGGCCACCATCTTGCCGGTTATTCTTGTGCCGACAGGCAGGCCGAAAGCCTCACCCAGCGCCACGCGAACCGCCGGGGCTGTTTGGGCGATAACCAATTTATTTGGATCGGATATGGCTTCCCAAACCTTGGCCGAGTCGTTGGTTTCAGTCAGCGCGGCTGTCGGGCAGACAGATACGCACTGTCCGCAAAATGTACAGGCCGTGTCCAGCATAGGCTTGTCGAACGCAGTGCCGATTACGGTGTCGAAACCTCTGTGAAGCGCTGAATATACGCCGACCGTTTGAACCTCGTTGCACATAGTCTCACAGCGACGGCAGAGCACGCATTTCTCGGCGTTTCTTACTATAGAATAACTGGAAGTGTCTTTTTCGGCGCGCAGACGCGGCCCCTGGTAGCGGATCTCCCTTATGCCTAATTCAGCCGCGAGAGACTGCAGCTCACAGTTCTGATTACGCTCGCAGATCAGACAGTCGCTGGGGTGGTTGGACAGCAGCAATTCGACTATCGTACGCCTGGCGCGAATAGCGCGGTTCGTATTGGTATGGATTACCATACCCGGAGCAACCGTCGTCGAACAGGAAGGCAGCAGGTTGCGCCTGCCCTCAACCTCTACCATACATACACGGCAGGTGCCGACCTGATTTACCATCTTTATGTCGTGCAAATCCAGATGGCACAGCGTAGGGATGTGTATTCCCAAACTGCGGGCGGCTTCCAATATTGTAGTGCCTTCAGGCACAGATTTTTTGAGGTTATTAATTGTTAACTCAACCATTTTTACCGCCTCCTTCAGCCTCTGATAATTGCCTTGAACGGACATTTTGAGAAACATACCCCGCACTTTGTACAGCGTTCCTGATCAATAACATGAACCTGCTTACGTTCCCCGGATATACAGGACACCGGGCAGTTACGCGCACATACGGTGCATCCGGTGCATTTTTCAGGCAGAATCTTATAGCCTATTAATTTGGAACACGAGCCCGCTGGACAGCGCTTATTGAAAATATGCTCCTCATATTCTTTCCTGAAGTAGCGCAAGGTGGATATGATCGGGTTGGGCGAACTCTGGCCAAGCCCGCACAGTGCGGTGTCTTTAATTGTATTGCCCAGGTTTTCCAGGACGTCCAAGTCTTTTTCCTCACCGTTGCCTTCGGTGATGCGATCGAGAATTTCCAGCAGGCGCATATTGCCAATACGGCATGGCGTACACTTACCGCAGCTTTCTTCGGCTGTGAACGTTAAGTAGAACTTGGAGATGCCAACCATGCAGTCGTCTTCATCCAAAACTATCATACCGCCGGAACCCATCATAGAACCAAGGCCGATTAGGGACTCATATTCAATGGGCGTGTCCAAATGTTCAGCGGGTATACAACCGCCGGACGGACCGCCGGTTTGGGCGGCTTTGAATTTTTTATTATTGCGGATACCCCCGCCTATATCTTCGACAATGGTGCGCAGCGGCGTACCCATCGGCACCTCCACCAGGCCTACGTTATTAACCTTGCCGGCTAACGCGAACACCTTGGTGCCCGGGCTTTTTTCCGTGCCGAATTGCCTGAACCATTCCCATCCGCGTCGTATTATCTGCGCCACATTAGCGTACGTTTCCACGTTATTTATATTGGTCGGCTTGTCCCAAAGACCTTTTACCGCCGGGAAAGGCGGTTTGAGCCGGGGTTCGCCGCGACCGCCCTGAACCGAGTTCATCAGCGACGTTTCTTCGCCGCAGACAAACGCGCCGGCGCCGAAGTAAAGCTTCAAATTAAAGGAAAAGCCGCTGCCCAGTATATTATCTCCCAACAGTCCCAATTCGGAGGCCTGTTCTATGGCAATCTGCAACCGCTTAACCGCCAGCGGATATTCCGCGCGGACATATATAACGCCTTGGTTGGCGCCGATGGCGTATCCGCATATGGCCATGGCTTCAAGTACGCAATGGGGGTCGCCCTCCAGCACGGAACGATCCATAAACGCGCCGGGGTCGCCTTCGTCAGCGTTGCAGAGCACGTATTTTATATCGCTTTCGGATCGTCTGGCTGTTTCCCACTTAACGCCGGTAGGAAATCCGGCGCCCCCGCGACCGCGCAGACCGCTCTTTTTAACGGTTTCGACGACCTCGTCCGGCGTCATGGTGAACAGCGCTTTGGCTAACGCGTCGTATCCGTCAGTGGCTATATAGTCCTTAATATTTTCGGGATCTATAACGCCGCAGTTGCGCAGCGCGATCCTCACCTGACTGGTCATTGAACTCACGGAATCCGCACCTCCAGATTAAGGATGTTCTGCGTCAATGGCTTGCCTTGCATCAAGTGCTCGGATACTATCTCACGCGCCGTGTCTTCTGTGACATAGCCGTAATATACGGATTTCTTGCCGGGTTCGCGTACCTCAACCATAGGTTCGGCATAGCAGTAGCCGAAACAGCCGGTGGCGATAATGTATACATTTTTAACGTCTCGCTTTTCAATTTCGTCCTGAAGAACCTCCGCGATCTTTTTAGCCCCGGCCGCGATGCCGCATGTGGCCTCGCCGACCGCCAGGATCGTCTTGCCTGAATCGGGGGTCAAAAGGCTTGTTTCTTTCCGGGTATCCTCCCGGAATCTCTTTAATTCGTCCCATGAACCTATTTTATCCATTGCCTTCGCCTGCCTTGCCCAGATATTCATCCACAATGCCTTTTACGTCGTCAGGGGTTACCCTGCCGTATACCTTTTCGCCGACCATTACAACAGGCGCCAAGCCGCAGGCGCCGACACAACGGATGGAAGCCAGTGTGAACAAGCCGTCGCTTGTGGTTTCGGAGCGTTTTATGTTCAACTCTTTTTCGAACGCTTCCAGGACAGCCTCGGAACCCCGTACATAACATGCCGTACCCAAACAGACATTGATCTTGTACTGGCCCTTGCGTTCCAGGTTGAACAGGGAATAGAACGTGGCTACGCCGTATACCTTAGAAGCGGGTACGCCCAATTTGTGCGCGACATACAATTGCACGTCCTGGGATAAATAGCCGTATTCTCCCTGCGCTCTGTGAAGCATGGGGATCAGCGCGCCATTCTTATCGGAAAGACTGTCATAAAACGCGTCCAATTCCGGATAACTCTCTCTGACCTCAACCGATTCTTGCGCCATAATATTCCTCCTTTTTTACAACACATTTCGCAGTACTATTTATGGATATGGCTTCATCAGTAAGATGTCTCAATTCACGTCCCGACAGGTACGCGAAGCTAAATGTTGGATTTTCAAACGGATAATTCCGCACCCGCCTTTAGAATGCCCAATATCCGGAAATATTCTATCATTACAAATATATTATGGCAATGAAAATATAAATAATTCTTTTCTGACGCCAAGATTGCTTGTTTACTTTTTTCCGCGCCTGGCCGCCGCCTCGGCCCATTCCCGCCGTTCCTCATCCGTTTTCGGTATAAGCGGCGGGGTAATTCGCTTCGCGCCGTTTTGATCCAGCGCCACGAATATCAGATATATCTTATTAATAAAGCGTTTTTCCTCTGTCAGCACATCTTCCGCGTAAGTATCAACAGCTGTTTCAATAGAAGTTCTGCCGGTCCAGGTGACATAGGATGTAAGAGAGACTATATTTCCCACGTAAATCGGATGTTTGAATTCCACCGGATCCATACGGATGGTCGCCACAATGCCGCCGCTGTGGCGGGAAGCCGCCAGCGCCCCCGCAATATCTATCCAATGCAGCAGCCGGCCGCCCAGAAGATTGCCCAGTAAATTGGCGTCATTGGGCAATACCAGTTCCGTCGTTACAGTGAGGGAGTGATCCCTCGTCTTACCCTCGTTATCCATGCCTTTCATCTTTTTCGCGTATCTCCCCGCGCCTGATTTTACCGCTGATTGTTTTGGGCAGTTCCGCCGCGAATTCCACAACACGCGGATACTTATACGGCGCTGTGTGTGTTTTTACAAAGTTCTGCAGTTCTTTGGCCATTGCCTCGGTAGGCGCGTATCCATGCCGCAGAACAATGGTAGCTTTTACGTTAAACCCGCGTACAGGATCGGGCGCGCCGGTAACAGCCGATTCAAGCACCGCCGGGTGTTCCGCCAGTACGCTCTCCACCTCAAACGGGCCGATACGATAACCGGACGATTTTATAATATCGTCGTTTCTGCCCACATACCATAAATAACCGGACTCGTCGCGGTAAGCGGTGTCGCCGCTGTGGTAAAACCCGTTGGCGAATGTGGTTTCCGTGGCGTCGATATTGCGATAGTATTCCCTGAACAGCCCTTTCGGGCGGTCGTCGTATAATTTCTGACGAGCGCGGATACAGATTTCGCCCGTTACGCCCATAGGCGCTTCATCGCCCTTTTCATCCACAACAAGCAGGTCATACCCCGGAACAGGCAGCCCCATTGATCCGGGCCTGGGTTCCATAAACGGGTAAAGTGTTCCCACTGTAATAGTCGTTTCAGTCTGCCCGAAGCCTTCATATATATCCAACCCGGTATACGCCCGCCATTTGGCGAAGGTATCGGGATTCAGCGCTTCGCCGGCCGTGCAGCAGTGTTTCAGCGAACTCAGGTCGTATTTGCTCATATCCTCGTTTACAATCATTCGCAGCATGGTCGGAGGGAGGCAAAATGTGGTTACTTTATATTTTTCCAGTTTTGACAGAATGTCCGCTGCGTTGAACCTGTTGAAATCATAGGTGAAAATAGCGGTTTCGCCCAGCCATTGCCCATACATTTTACCCCAGAGTGATTTTAGCCACCCGGTGTCGGATATAGTGAAGTGCAGGCCGCCGTCTATGACTCTGTGCCAGAAAACGCCCGTCATAAGATGGCCCAGCGGATACGTGAAATCGTGCGAAACCATTTTGGGGTATCCGGTGGTGCCGGACGAAAAACTAACCAGCATACAGTCGGAGGCCGCCGTCGCTTCCGGGCCTGACGGCCTTTGCCAGGTATCCGGCTGCGCGTTCACGCCGGCTTCAAAGTCCAGCCAGCCGGCGCCGGCGTTTTTGCTTTTGGTTACGGCTTTCAGTTCGACGGTTTTATAAGGCCCGCCCGCGTCGAACCGTTCCGTACAATCATCGTCGCCTGTTATAACAACCATTTTTATACCTGCGGCGTTACAGCGGTATTTATAGTCCTCGGCGGTTAATAAATTGGTTGCCTGCACCACAACAGCGCCGATTTTATGCAAGGCCATCATACAGTACCAGAACAAATCGTCGCGTTTAAGCACCAGCATCACAAAATCGCCTTTTTTTATACCCAACGACTTGAAATAATTAGCGGCCTGACTGGAACTCCGGGACATATCGGAGAAAGTGATATATTTGTCGGAACCGTCCGCGCCAACCCAGACCATGCATAATTTTTCAGGCTGGGTTTCAGCCAGCCTGTCCAGTACGTCATAGGCGAAATTAAAGTCTTCGGCGTGGGTTATTTTATAGCGGCTGAGGAGATCCTCATAGGAGGTAAAATCGTCCCTTGAATGTCCTATAAACTGTTCGTATATTGGCATAATTTCTGCTCCTATCTTATTACAACCGCCAAAAATTGAGCGGCGCCGCATGTCGCTTTCATGGCGTGCGGTGCGGATGAATCGTAGTAAACGCTGTCGCCGGGGTTGAGCGTGGTTACCATATCATTTAAATAAAACAGCATGCTGCCTGAAAGCATATAGTCAAATTCCTGGCCGTCATGCGCGTGAAGCGCCGGTTTTTCCTCGTTTTTGGGTTCAACGGTGACGAGGAACGGTTCCGCCTTTTTTTGTCTGAACGTGTACGCCAAATGCTTATAGTCGTAAGCCTTGCGCCGCGCGATATCGTAGCCCTCGCCGGCGCGCGCTATTGTGTATGCGGATAGTTTGGGCGACTCGCCGCTCATTAAATCCAGCACGTCAACGCCCAGTATATTCGCGGCGTTGTAGAGGAAACTGAAACTAAAATCACAGTCGCCATTTTCAAAAGCTGTATATTCCCGCTCGGTGATTTTCAGTTTCTCCGCCATTTGGGCGGGCGTAAATTCCATAATTTCGCGCAGGCCCGAGAGCCTCTCGCCGATCTCTTTTAACTGCTCTGTCATAATACTCCCCATTTCTTTCGCCCTTAATTTGTTACTCGGTTTGCAGCGTTTCCCCCGCTTTACGCCCGCCGGCGATGGCCTTAGCCGCGGCGTACGCCGATTCGCGTTTATAATCCTGGTTCCAGCGGTTTACGCTTATATAGTCAAAAATGACGGCGCCCGTATGCCTGCAGAAGCGCTCCATCTGCTCCAGGCAGGAAAGCGCGCCATTACCGGAACCGCCCGGCGACGCGATCAAGAGCACAGGTTTACCCGCCAGCGCGCCGCTGCCCCTTATCACATTTTCACAACGACGCAGTCTGTCGAAGAAACTCTTCAGCCCCTCCGCCATTTCTCCCCAGTATACCGGCGTAATTATACAAATTTTATCAGCTTTTCGTACGAATTCGACGGCTTCGTCATAGCCGTCCCCTCCGAACGCACATGCGTGTTCTGTAAGACATTTACCCCAGCCATTACCGCACACATGGCACCTTTCCAACGCCGCGACTGTAAGCGTCTGAACATTCTCGCCGGCTTCAGCCGCGCCGCGCTGAACCGCTTCAGTGACCGAATGACAGAGACCGTCTGTCTTTGGGTTGCCGCTGATAATAAGAAACATTATACATCTTCCCCTTTTCAGTAAATTAATATATTATATCATGAGAACAGTAATTTTTGGGGGGGAATTTATATAATGTCTAAAAATCGCCTGTGGGAAACATTTCATTCGTTAACCGCCATAGACAGCCCGTCTTTAGGAGAGCGGCGGTTATGCGATTTTTTAAAAAAGCAGCTGTCTGAATTAGGAATCGCCTGCTATGAAGACAGCGCAGGGGAGATTATCGGCGGCAGCTGCGGGAACCTGTATGGGTTTCTGCCTGGAGATTTCGGCGACGCGATTCTGTTAAGCGCGCATATGGACACCGTGGAGCCTTCACACGGGAAAAAAGCGACTCTTCAAGCCAATGGCATTATTACCTCCGAAAGCGATACGGTTCTGGGCGCCGACGACGCGGCCGGCATTACGGTAATATTGGAAGCCATTCGACGATTGAACGAATCGGGCGTTTCTCACCGCCCCGTCGAATTGATATTCCCGGTGGCCGAAGAAACGTTTGGGCTGGGTTCCGCTGTCGCCGACTACAGCCGATTTCGATCAAAAGAAGCTTATGTGCTGGATCTAAGCGGACAGATCGGTGAGGCGGCCAATACCGCGCCTACGCTTACGGCATTTACAATAGCTATTCACGGAAAAGCGGCTCACGCCGGTTTTGCGCCGCAGGAAGGTATTCACGCGATTGCCGCGGCCGCCAAAGCCATAGCGCGGATCCCTATGGGTGAAATTAAACCCGGGTTATGCTGTAATATCGGAACTGTCATCGGCGGCAGGGCAAAAAATATTATCCCCGAAGACTGCCGCGTTACCGGAGAGATTCGAAGTTTGTCGCACGACGACGCGACGGCGTTATGGGAAGATATTAAAGCCGCGTTTATTGAGGAAGCCGCCGCGATCGGCGCCGTCGCGGAAATATCAGAAGACGTCGCGCTTACCGCGTATGAGACATCCTTAAACAGCCTTACTGTGCGCCGGTTTAAAAAAGCTTGCGCCGCGGCGGGCATTGCCTGTAACATACATTCCACAATGGGCGGCAGCGATAATAATAATTTTGCGCTTCACGGCATAGAAGGCCTTGTACTGGCCTGTTCTATGCATGACGTCCATAGTGTCGGGGAGTTTTGCGATTTAAATGAATTGGAGGAGTGCGCACAGCTTGTTACGCATTTAATTACGGGGGGGTGATCAAAATGAAAATTCCATTGCTGTACCAGCGGACTGAGTATGACTGCGGGCCGACCAGTCTGCTTAACGCGATAAGCTTCCTGTTCAATCTTGAGGATATTCCGCCGGATATTCTTCGCTATGTGATGATGTATACGCTGGATCGCTATAATGAAAAGGGTGAGGCATGCAAGAACGGCACATCGCAAATGGCTATGCTGTTCCTGAGTAATTGGCTTAATCAATACGCAAAGGCCAAGAGACTGGGGCTGATATGCGAGTATCTCAGCGGGGCTCAGGTTAAGATAACTGAAAACAGCAAAACAGCCGATACTCTAAGGCAGGGCGGCGCGGCGGTGATCAGGCTTTTCGATGAATGCTGGCATTATGTCACACTGACAGGGGTTGTGTCAAATAGTGTAAATATGTTTGATCCGTTTTACCGCGAGGAACCTTATGGGGAAGCCGGCATAGAGATGATTGCGGACAAACCCCATATAATGAACCGGAGGGTAACGTTTGACGTGTTAAACCGAATGGGTAAACAGACCTATTCACTTGGGCCGATAGAGAGCCGCGAAGCGGTGCTGCTGTATAACGCGAATACATACGAAACATCCGAAGATACGATAGAATATTATTTATGAGGGGTATGCTATGACCGCTGACGAAAAATTATCTCTGTTGAGACAGTTAATGAAGCGAGAATCCATTGACGCGTATATAATCTCGAAGAACGATCCTCATCAGAGCGAATATACGCCGGATTATTGGAATCAGGTTAAATATATGTCCAATTTCACCGGCTCGGCTGGGCTTGTCGTCGTAACGATGGATCAAGCCGGTCTTTGGACAGACGGGCGTTATTATATTCA
This sequence comes from Clostridiales bacterium, assembly GCA_031282635.1. Classification (GTDB taxonomy): domain Bacteria; phylum Bacillota; class Clostridia; order Lachnospirales; family WQUN01; genus JAISZF01. The sequence goes on along the minus strand of JAITDJ010000041.1, from coordinate 7,688 downwards.
GGCCGAGCGGGAACTGGCGAATTCGGCGTTTATACTTCATAGAAGCAGGGATCACGGTGTGCGGTGTTTTGAAGAATTCACCGCGGATGAAACCGCTGAGTACGGTACAATAGGCTTCAACGGCAGCGCGCTTTCCATGTCTCAGGTAAAAAAAATTGAGAAACTTATACAGTTAAAGCATATCGCGCTCAAGACAGACATGGATCTGGTAGGTGAGATGTGGGACGACCGGCCCGCGCTGTCTAAGGCGCCCGTATTCAATCATGCGTTAAGGTTCTGCGGCGTTTCCCGCGCGGAAAAGTTATCAGCACTGCGAAAAATAATGAAGAAAAAGCTTGCGGACTTTTATATGATTTCCTCAACAGACGATATTGCCTGGCTGTTTAACCTGCGCGGCAACGATATGCCGTGCAAGTCATTTTTTGAGTCCTTTGCCGTTATTGACTATGAAAACGCGGCGCTGTTTATTGACAAAGACAAAACCCGGGACGTCAGAAGCGAACTGGAGCGCGACGGTATTACTCTCATGGATATCGGGGACATTTATGAGTATTTGGAACAATATAACAACGGCCGCGTTGTACTATTAAATCCGGACAAAACATGCTATTCCATATCACGTATATTAAATAACCGCGAAATATCGGAGTGCGAAACAGACATTACAACTTCCATGAAGGCTATAAAAAACAGTGTGGAACTGGCTAACCTTGAAAAGGTAAATATACGCGACGGTATAGCGATGATACGGTTTATCCTGTGGCTGAAAGAAAACGCGGGCAAGGGTATAGACGAGGCTGACGCGGCCGATAAAGTCACGGAATTCCGAAAAGCCGGAGAAAATTTTGTTGAGCCGTCATTCACGACCATATCCGCGTATATGGCTAATGCCGCGATGATGCACTATTGTGCGAAAAGAGGCGCCTGCGCCCGGATAAGACCGGAAGGCGCGCTGCTTGTGGACAGCGGCGGCAATTATTATGACGGTTCCACCGACATTACGCGAACTATTATTCTGGGCAGGGTTTCCGACAAATTCAAACATGATTTCACGCTGGTACTGAAGTCGCACATCAGTATGGCCGACGCGGTTTTTTTATATGGCGCGACGGGAACCAGCCTGGATATGTTCGCTCGCATGCCCATGTGGAAGGAATGCGTGGACTATAAAAGCGGAACGGGTCACGGGCTGGGTTTTTTTCTGAATGTACACGAGGGTCCGCAGCTGCTCACTATGCGCCCCAACGCTGCTGTATTCGAAGAGGGCATGATTATAACCAATGAGCCCGGGGTTTATAGGGAAGGAGAGTATGGCGTCCGGACAGAGAATACAATGAAAGTCGTTAAATATCAGGACAACGAATTCGGGGAATTTATGAAATTTGAAACGTTTTCTTACTGCCCGATTGATTTACAAGGCGTGGACGCCGGTATGCTGACATCGTACGAGAAAGACTGGCTGAACAATTATCATAAAATGGTATATGAAAAATTGAGTCTGCGGCTGCCCGCGGCGGAACGCGCGTGGCTTGCGGAGGCCACGCGGAGCATATAAACGAATAATTGATAAAAAACCCCCGCCGACGTATTCTATTTCTACGTCAGCAGGGGATATTTTAATGTTTTTGTTCTTGCAGTGTGATCGGCACGGTCACGGAGCGACCGTCTCGATCAACCGTTATATCTATCGTGTCTCCTACTTTATAAGACTTTAAAGCCGCGTTAAAACTGTCACTGTATGTGACGCTTTTTCCGTCTATCATGGTTATTCGATCCCCGTTCCGCAATTCGGGGTTAGTGGACTTTGTGATATAGAGCCCCAGTTGATTTAACCGGTACCACATAGCCACCTGTACGGAAGAAATATCGACCACGGAAATGCCTGTGTCAATCCGGCCGCGTATATAACCGTATTTAATAAGATCGTTAATAACAAGTTTGGCTGTGTTAATCGGAATAGCGAAACCGATGCCTTCCACAGGGGCGCCCGACGACGAACTCATAGACTTGGCGTTTACTACGCCGACCAGCTGGCCGCTTATGTTAAACAGACCGCCGCCGGAATTGCCGGGGTTAATCGCCGCGTCTGTCTGTAATAATGACATATTTTCACCGTCAATGGTTATTTCACGATCCAGCGCCGAAATAATGCCGCTGGTCACAGTGCCGCCCAGCTCGCCTAACGGATTGCCGACGGCAATGGCCGGTTCGCCGACCACCAACTTGCTTGAATCGCCGAAAACCACTGGGGTAAGCTCATTAGCCTCAATTTTTATTACCGCGAGATCGGTTTGGGCGTCAGCGCCTTTCAGCGCGGCGGGATATTTCTGTCCGTTCGCCAGGCGTACGGTTATAGAGCGCGCGTCCGCGACGACATGGTTATTCGTTACAACATAACCGTCCGCGGAGATAATTACCCCGCTGCCCGCGCCTCCGGTAATATATTGGCGCATCCACGCGTTGGTAGCGACTGTCTCCGTGGAAATCTCGACGACGGATTGTTTTACGGCGGATGAGGTGCCCGAGATGGCAGCCGCAGAGTTATTTGCCACCGCCGCCAAATTTGTTACGTTATATTGGCTGTCCGTCTCCATCGCGGAATAAATCACAGCAGCGTTCTCCGGGCGCAGCATATTGACGGCCGCGCCTCCCGCAAACCCGAACAGACTTGAGGCGGCGACACATATTACCAAAGCGGCGGCTGAAACCTTCGGAACCCTGCGCCTGCGCTTCGCCTTTGGTAAAGTGAGCGCATCCGTCAGCTGTAACTGCTCGTACTGATTCAACATAATAATTACTCCCCCTAATCTATGGTTTCATAATCAGACTTGATTATGTTTATTATAGACAGAATAACACTGGAAGATTAAAATGTAATTACAGCGGTATTAATTATTAATCTGCTTGAAAGTTTGAAGTTAAGCAGACATTATCGAATATTGGAGAACAAACGATAAAAAAAGTAATAGCCCTAAAACCAAATAACATATATCCTTAGTTCGTCAAAAACAAAAGGAGGATGCCATTGGTGAGATTTTGGTGGTTTGTTCCTACCATGTATGATTTTTGATTCAATCGCAGTTTGAGGCTTTATTTCGATGAATCAGATTACATAATTCTACTGGCCATGCAACGCAGCAGTGCATTTAGTCTTGTTTTTGCGCTCAAATCTTTACTATTACATATTTCGATATGTTATTCGTAACTTCAAACTCTCAAGTATTTAAGTAAAGCGCTGAAAAAGCGAAAGCAATTGAAAATGAGAGTACCCTTTTTGACTGAGCGGATAAAAAGTGGTTAAACAGTTAAATATAAAAAAATAAGCCCTGTAAATCGCTTGCTACAGGGCCTTTTATAGCGGAAGGGGGATTTGAACCCTCGACTCTGCGGGTATGAACCGCATGCTCTAGCCAGCTGAGCTATTCCGCCAAAAAAAATGGGAATTATAGGGCTCGAACCTATGACATCTTGCTTGTAAGGCAAGCGCTCTCCCAACTGAGCTAAACTCCCAATATCACGCGCGGAACAACAACCGCGCTTAAACAAAAATATATTAACATAAACTCGGCAGCCTGTCAATACCTGCAAATCAAGGAATTTTCGATAGTATTCGAATTTAACCGCTAAAAATATTTATATACCACAAAACATTGACAAATAAAAGTATTCTTGCTATTATTATTATGATTTATTTTATTAATCGGCTAAAGCGGATTTGTTCGCCCATAAACGCCTTCTATGAGCGTCCGCGTTATACGATAACTCGATATATTCACCCATTGGGGTAGGAGTGGGCATGCCTAAACCGATTGATCAAATAAACGAGGAATTTCAAACTGAATTCATTAAATCCACGACAAACACAAACTCCGTTAATCCAATATCATTTATGGATACAAGCCCGAATGGCTTAACTCTGCCTCCTCGGTATACGTCCGCTTATGCCGAAGAGGAACACTCGCCGTCCGGCCCGAAAATTCGGCGCAGGCGCGGCGGCAAAAGCAGAAAAAAGTATAAACGGAGAAAAGGAAGAAAAGCGAAAAAACCGGCCTTAGTTCGAAGATTGGCGGTCATCGCAGCGGGCACACTGGTTTTTCTAAGCATATTTGTCTATCTGCTAAGCGCGTTGATCTACGTAAATTTGCGATACGACCCGTTATCAGTTCTCGGCTATTACATACTGCCGCAGACGTCTAACATCATGGCGCCGGAAATAAATCAAAACTCGCTGCTTATTGTTCAATCTGTTGAACCTTCAACGTTAGATATAGGAGATACAATTGTTATCCGGCAAAATCAAGCGCTTTTTATTACCACCAAGATTATATCTTTCGTTGAAAACGCTGATGGTTTAATGGGGAACGGTTTTTTTACAAGGGGGGCCAACGAGGGCGCTGACGCGTCATATTTTACTGAATTTTCTCGGGTGAAAGGACGCGTGGTCTTATGCGTCCCAATAGTGGGAGGGATTATGTCGTCAATATCTAATAATTTGCTGACTGCGGGCGTAATATACATCTGCATAATGATTTTTATTAACACACTGAGAAAGCTCTTTTCATCCGACTAGATGTTTATACGAATAGATGTTCATATCGCCATAAACGCGTGATAAAAAAGATACCGCGCGGATATACAGAGAAAAAGAGAGGCATTAAAATGCCCGTGAAAATTAACGGTTTTATGGAGGTGAAAAATGCCGCTCAAAGCAGAAAATAATTCAGGCAAAACAGTGTGCTGTGAGAGGCCGTTTGCCGTAACCAATTTGAGCGGCAGGGCATTATGAATGTTCAGTTTAGAATTGAACGCTTCTTAAGCGACAAGGTTGTATTCAGAATTGTATGCCTGTTTCTCACGGGCGTACTGGCGTTGTCCGCATTTATGTCGGGCACGCTGGCTTGGTCGTCATATGTCAGCAGGGTCAATACGTTCTTTGAGGGAGCGCCTGGCGCTGACAGAGGGCTGATGATCAGAAAAAATGTTTATAACGCTGAGGATCCTCAGCCTACGGAAGAAGAACTCGACAGACTTGTCTTTTCTTTTCTGGTTGAGATACCGTCGGTAACCGAATCCGCCGAATATATATTATATGACAAAACGGGACAAGTTCTTTCGACAGGGTCTGTTGCCCCAACAGGCGATATAGACGATCCGAACAGTATTATTCAGCTGAAAGGCGGGCAATATGCCATAATACCGAATTTGCCTGTCGGGACATGGTACAGAATCAGCGAGATTCCGATACTAGGCTTTGAAACGGACAGCATTGGCAGTTCGGGGCATATAATCAGGACGGAAATCGGCTCTACAATCGCCGATTTCAAGAATACATATTACGCCAATGGCAACGGTGTTCTGGAATTACGGAAAACATTGAATATCGACTCGCTGGCGCAGTTTGAGTTTGATGTCAGGTTCGAGGCGAACGGTTACATATACGACGGCCCGATACAGGCTGCGTTTGACGGCGGCGAACCGCAGAATTTTGAGAATCCGGGGGTTGTAACGCTCTCTTCCGGCGGTTATGCCCGTTTTATTGATCTTCAGCCTGGTTTAAAGTACATAATAACAGAAAGAGACTACAGCGGCGATAATTATTATCCCGCCGCCGGCTCATTTACCGGTTTTATATGCGCCGGCGAACCTGTTCTTATTGATGCGGATAACTATTTTATTGACGCGCTCAGCAGAGAAAAAGGCTCTATTTCCCTCACAAAGAGGGTTACGGGCAATTCGGCGGATACTGACAAAGGCTTTAGGTTCGTTGTCAGTTTCGAAGACGCGGGTAACGTATTGTCCGGAACTATATCCGGTTCCGGCATGCAGGCGGTTAATGACAGCTTTGACGGGGAGTCCGGCGCCCGATCTTCTGAGTCGGAAAACCCGGATGCGGAACCCGGATCAGAAACGCCGGATGCGGGTTCAGAGACGGTTTCCGATCTCTTTGAAACGGATAATCTGAGTAATGGGCCGGAAGAAAGCCCGGAATCAAATGAGAATAATGAGAATAATGAGGAAATAACGACATCGTCATCGTCCTTGGATGTTGAGGAAATAACGGCATCTCCGTATTCGTCCCTGGATGTTAAGGAAATAACGGCATCGGCATCGTCCCTGGATGTTGAGGAAATAACGGCATCGTCGTATTCGTCCCTGGATGTTGAGGAAATAACGGCATCTCCGTATTCGTCCTTAGATGTTGAGGAAATGGCGGCTTTGTCATCCGCGGCTTTGGATGTTTCAGAGTTCTATCCGGAATTTCAGTCTGATGGAGGCGCCGTCAAATCTTCAGTTGAGCGTATTGAGGGCAACGCCTGCTATATTACTTTGTTTCCGGGTGAAACCGCTGTGTTCGCCAATATACCTGAAGGTATAAAATATACGGCTGTCGAGCTTACCGCGGAGAACCCTTCTGGTTATACATCGGCTAATGAAAGCATATCCGGCAGGGTTATCGGCCTGGTAAATCAGCCCGTTTTATTTGTCAATCATAAATCGGAGAGCGCGACGCTGCGTGTCAGTAAGCAGACGTCCGGTATGCCGGACGAAGATATTGATAAAATTTTTACCATTTGGGTGTACATAAACAGAGTAAGGCAGGAATTCCCTGTGCAGCTGAAGGCCGGGGAAACATCGGCTGATATTAAAATCCCTATTGGCGCGCACTATGAAGTGGTTGAAGAGAACTACGCAGATGACGGATATTTAACGTATGTGGAGCATGCCACGGGGGTCGCGTTAGTTAATGCCGATATAACTACATTAATTACAAATTATTACAATAATATTTCGCCGCCCATATCGGCGAGCACCCCGACGCCGCCAGCTACGGACGGGCCGGCGCCTATGAACACCCCGACGCCGGTGGCTACGAGCAGTCCGGAGTTTACGAACACCCCGACGCCAGTGGCTACGAGCAGTCCGGAGTTTACGAACACCCCGACGCCGGTGGCTACGAGCGGTCCGGAGTTTACGAACACCCCGACGCCGGTGACTACGAGCGGGCCGGGGTCGGCAAATACCCCGACGCCTACGGCCGCGAGCGGGCCGGAGTCGGCAAGCACCCCGACGCCTATGAACACCCCGACGCCGGCGGCTACGAGCAGCCCGGAGTCGACAAACACCCCGACGCTTACGGCCACGAGTAGTCCGGGGTCGACGAATACGCCAGCTGCCACGAGCGGGCCGGCGTTGACAAATACCCCAAAGCCGGTTGCTCCAACGCGTCCGCCATACGAGACAGAGGCTCCATATTTTACGCGTACTACGCGGCCGACACAGCGGCCGGTCAATCCGCCGTACTACACAAATTCACCTGCACCGTCGGTTGAGCCGCCGTACTACACAAATTCGCCCGCGCCATCGGCCGTACCGACACAGATTCTAATTTATACGCCAATGCCAATTCCGGGGGATTCCTACGAGGTTACCAATACGCCGGCGCTAATTGATATTATACCGCCGGATATACCGGGGGGGCAGGGGGGCGGTTCTCCACAGACAGGAGATGCTTCGAATCCCGCGCCGTGGTTTGCGGTGATGATATTAAGCGCGCTCTTGCTGCGGTATGTTTTAACCAACAAATCACGTCTGTTAGGAAGATAAACGATGCCTGAAGCGTCATTCCATGACGCTTCAGGCATTTTGTTATGCATACGGGCCCGCGCGGGGTTTTGCTCCGCGCGGAA
>JAITDJ010000021.1 GCA_031282635.1 Clostridiales bacterium | reverse complement strand
TAATAACGGAGCATATGATCGTTATTACCGCCCACTTCCTGCGCTTTCTCCACTTCGCGGTAATCTTCCTTTTTTCCGCAGGGTTGTTGTATGGTTCATTCGCCCGGTAACTTTTCAGAATCAGGCCGATCTGAATGACCAGGAAAAAAAGCAAAGCGATATAGATAAACCAATCGCTGTAATTTGAAGCATATTTAGAAAACACGAACATTGTATGGTTGCTTTTGATGATTCGTTTGGCGAGCATAACGCTAAACGCCAGCGCCGCATATTTTGCTGAATTGACTAGCGCTACGGCCAGGAAGTATGCCAAAGCTATCGATTTTCCCGCCGCTGCGGATCCCTTATATACCGAGACTCCCTCTGCAAGGATCAAGGTAACTCCGAAAAGCACACCGGACATCTTCAGCAGAAAGTTGGTTGTCAGAATGGTTTTCTCTGTCAGGAGTACTGTATGCGGAATCTCCAAAACCGGGGGAAGATAATATAGGATCAGCATGGCGGCAAGTGTTGCCATAGATACGGCCGCTGCAATCTCCCCCGCCTTTTTTGTTCGCTTTTTCAGGATTGTAAATACGATGAATGATATAAGCGCTGCGATAGATATTGCGTATATACGGAGATTCCATAAGCCTGTATCGACTTTACTTGTATATATCTTGAAGTATGTCATCAAGCCGGCTGATACAACGCCAACAATCACTCCAAACTGACAGTACTTCTTGCCCCTGTCGTCATATGCGTATCTGCGGTACGCAAACGTCGAGCCCAACAGGATCGCCATGAGTATCAGCTGTTCAGTTGTCTTTATCATATATGTTAACACAGGCGCTCTCCTTTTAACATTGCAAATACGTTGTGCCAACGACCCGGATTTATTTGCAGGCGTTGGCACAACGTATTTGTTTTGTCTATTTAAGCCGGCTCAGAGCTTACCATTCCTGAGGCGTGTAGTCCCAACCCTCAAAGGTATAACTCAGGTTTCCATCGGCGAAATAGGTGTCGAAAGAGCCGCCCGGGCCAGTCTCAGAGTCGGTATGCAACATATAGCCATTCTCCTCAGGACTGTGGATGGTGAAGGTAACAGAATAAGTATCAGCGTTAGGCAGGGCGATGTTGGCGCCGTAGTGAGGCCCATCTGACGCGCTCATCTCCATGAAAGTGCCTGAAGCGGCTGCAGAGCCGTCGGAACCTGTGACTTCGTAATCAACAGTCAAATACGGAACCCAATCGCCGGTACCAAAACCCAGGTCGTTAGCCAGAGCGGAGATATCCGCTTCCAGATGGATATCGAAGCCCTCTATGTTGCCATTGCCATTGGACATGGGAACGGGCTGGAAATAAACAGCGGACACGTTCAGGAAACCGACTTCCTGATCCTCGAAAATGGGGTATTCAGTGAAGCCGGCGGCATCTCCGGGGGCAACGGCCGCCGCGTCGGTATTGACCTCGGCGACGATCTGCTCGGCGCCTGAGGGAGTGGCGACCGCGTTGCTGTTACCGCAGCCGGAAACCGCAATTGCCATACCAGCCGCAATTGTCAGGACAAGCGCTAAAGATTTCTTTTTCAAATGTATTCCTCCTATAATAAAATTATTATGTAAAACTCCGGAAGCGTATTACTACCGTCCCCAGAATTTTCAAAAATTACTTAAACTCAAGCATTTTCTCTTCGAAGACTTGAAGAGCGATTTCACGTACTTTAGCTGCAAGCGCTTCTTCCGAGGCTTTCTTTTCCGCAGCTTCCTTAGCCGCGCGTTCTTCCGCTCTCTTAGCCTCAGCTTCCGCATGGATTGCGTTATTTTTCTTTGTGGTACGGATAAAGATTACAACGGTGACTGCCATTAACAGCAACTGCGGCGCCAGAGTCTGCACTATGGGATAAATGCCCAGTACATCCATCAAATCATTGCTGGGGATCCACTGAAGCCAGGAAGGGGAGACCATCGTGATGACATCGCCCTCGATCAATTCCTTGACGCCGGCGCCGAGGAAGGAAATAGACATCAGGAACATCAAAACGCTTGTCGCGGTGAAAAACGGCTTCAGCGGAATCCTGATACTCAGCAGACGGATCGCGAGATATACAAATACCAAGCATATACAGCCCACAACGAAGCCGGCCCAAACCATATCAATGTTGTCTCCGGCGAGCATCGGCTGGAAGAACAATACAACCTCCGCGCCCTCTCTGAACACCGCGAGGAATGCCGTGAAAGCCAGCGCAAACACGCTTCTTTTCTCACTGGATCTTTCGACCTTTGTCTTAATGTAATAATTCCAAGCGTCGGACTCGGACTTCGACAGCATCCAGTTACTGACATAGTAGAGAACTGTCACTGCCAGCAGCGCCGTGACGCCCTCAATGATTTCCTGAGACGCCGTGTTTGCAAGTTTAATTGCATTCAGCAGCGCAGCAAGGCCAAAACTGGACGCAATACCCATTAAGGAGCCGATGTAAACCGGCATAACCCCTCTTTTTCCGTTTTTGCCCGCCTCAGATTTATTCAGATACGCGATGATAGCGCCCACAATCAGGATGGCCTCGAAACCCTCCCGAAGCATAATGGAGAAGCATGCCATAAACGCCGCAACGCCTGCCGACCTCGCTCCGGAGGTTGAAGCGTCGCCGCCGCTCTTGCTCTCGCCCGGGATTCCATCCAAAACATTCGCATCTTTACGGATCATACTCGACAGCGTCTCAATCTCCGCGTTAAACTCTTCAGCGGTTCCGCCTTTCTTTGCAACCGCTTTACACGCTGAAAACTGAAGTTCCACTTCCGTCTTGCGAGAGCCGGAAATATAACCCATCGCGATACGCTCGAATCCGGTAGTTTCATAGTAACCATAATATCCGGCGTTCACGCAGTCATACGCGCCAGTCATATCGCCCGCCGCGAACAATTCTTTGCCGCGTTCGAATACCGCATCCATGGCGTCCGCAACATCGTTCCAGGTAATTGCCGACTGCCCGGACGCTTTGTACTCATCCCACGTTGCGTAATAATCATCTGTTGCCGCGTAAGCGGCCGTCCGCGGGAAGAACAGTATGGCAGCCGCCAGCGTTACAGCCAATAACACTGACATTCTTTTTAAGAAGGTCTTTCCCCGACACATCATCTAGCCGTCACTCTTTCTCAAGTTACGCTTTTCATACGATTGCTTTGTCAGTTTTCATGCGCAGATGCAGTTAGGACTTACTAACCGACGTTCCTGCTACTAATCACTTCGCCACCCCCCTAATTCCATATTATAAAATACAACATGTCTGACCAGAAGCAAAGAGCCAGTTTATAAAATTCAAATGGATCCAGACCGATTTCCCCTCCACGTCTTATAAAGAAGATCCACCGCGGGGGGTATATCTTGAACCGAGATCCCTCCATAATTCAGCAGTACTGTTGCCTCATGATCTGTTTTAGGGCCGCTCCAATAGTTAGATGTCGGGTATACGCCTACGCCGGCTTGATGCGCGCTTCTTATCAATTCATCCTCGTCTATGGGCCATTTAGCCTGTACAAGCAAATGCAGGCCTGAGTTAAAGCCTATAATTCTTATAGTTTCACCGAACTTATTATTCAGAGTGTTTACAAGCGTTTCACACTTTACCCTTTGGAGTTTTTTCATTTTTCTCAGGTGGCTTTCTAAATGGCCATCCTTGATGAATAATTCCAAAGGTTTTTGCATAAGGAATGAAACGAAAGGAACGCGGCCGTCATACCAGCTATGAAGTATATCTAAGAATTTTTCCGGAACGACCAAATATGAGACGCTCAGGCATGGAAACAACAGATCCGAAAAACCGCCTATGTAGAATACCTTATCTGCGGCGAGCGAATTAACAGACGGCAGCGGGCGCGTAAAATGATGGAAAAAACAGTTGCAGTCGTCTTCTATAATATAAGCGCCCTTCCGTTTTGCCCAATTCGCAAACTCAATGCGTCTGGGTAAGGACATTACAACCCCTGTTGGAAATTGATGCGACGGGGTAATATACGCCGCGATAACATCCCTCTGGATCGTATTTGCAGACGCCCCATGCTGATCCATCCCCATTGAGCGTATATTCAGGCCGTTTCTTTTGAAGGTATCGCGTGATTTGTATAAACCCGGTTCTTCCATAGCAACATTCGGCCCAGTATCTAAGGATTTCAAAATCCGGCAGATAAGCTCAATAGAAAATTGAATATCGGGCGTAATAATTATTTGCTCGGGAACGCAATTAACATTTCGATACTTATAGACAACCTTCCGTATCTCTGTGCGCAGCTCCGCATCGCCAAAAACTGATTTTTGTTCCGCCATATCTCCTCTGTAATCATCAAAGCACCTGTTGATCAGCTTGTTCCATAAAGCGCATGGGAGTTCGGAGGTAAGCAGTTTTTCACATCGAAAATCGTAAATAAGGTTATTGCCGGGCATTAGGGTATTATCGTTATCCGCGTCGTTTTCACAATTATTCAGTAATTCACAGTTCTCGTCGACAAAATAGCCTATGCGGGGCTTACTTTTAATAAATCCCTCGGCGAAAAGGGATTGGTATGCCAGATCAACAGTATTTCTGCTGATATTCAAATCCATAGATACGGCGCGGCTCGACTTGAGTCTTGTCCCTGGTTCCAATATACCGTTAGAGATATCAGACTTAATCTGATTATAAAGCTGAATATATAGAGGCATTTTACTATTTTCATATATTAACAGCATATAAAAACCTCCGCCATGTTCGGTTTTTTCAAAACGCGTCCGGCAGCACCCGCAGTTGAGGGATGTTATCGGACGCGTTTCTTTATAACGCCTGTTTAGCCTTTTCCGTTAACCGCGTAAACGCGCCGCTGTCGTTTATTGCGATATCTGCGAGCATCTTGCGGTTTATTTCAATGCCGGCCGTCTTCAGACCGTTCATTAATCGGCTGTAAGAAATGCCGTTCAGCCTGGCGGCCGCGTTAATACGCGCAATCCACAGACGACGGTATTCACGCTTGGTTTGCTTCCGGCCGACGAACGCCGCAGCCAGCGCGCGCATTACTGATTGCTTGGCTATACGGTATTGCTTGCCGCGCGCCCCGACAAAACCCTTTGCTAATTTCAATACCTTTTTATGTTTCTTCCTGGCGCTTAAAGCGCCCTTTATACGAGCCATAAGGTAAACCTGCTCCTTAAAATATAGACAGCCATATACAAAAATACCAGTCGTCTATATCAAGATTTTGATTCAGTGACTTGCTCCCGCTGTGTTGAACATACCGATCCGGCTTACGCGTAAGGCAGCATCATACGAACCGCCTTTTCATTGGTTTTATCCACTACGCCTTTCTGCCGCAGGCCCATTTTGCGCTTAGGGCTCTTTTTTCCTAAAAAGTGGACACTGTTCGCTCTTGGATATTTAAACTTACCGCTTCCTGTAATTTTAAACCGCTTAGCGGCCGCTTTTTTTGTCTTAACCTTGGGCATATCGCCATTATCAAGAAGCCTGGCAGGGCTTTCAATAATGGTTTTCACCTCCTTATAGTTTCGGCGATAAAAACATCGCTATAGATTTTGCTTCCATTTTGGGCGGTTTATCCACAATACCTACTGCATTTACCTGCTGGGCAAAATCATGCAATATTCCATAGGCTACATCGGTATGGCCTAATTCTCTGCCGCGAAAACGTATGACTATCTTAACCTTGTCCCCGTATTCCAGGAATTCAATGGCCTTTTTGACTTTCACCTGAATATCATGAGTATCAATGTTAGGGGACAGGCGCAGTTCCTTAAGATCCACTGTCTTTTGCTTCTTACGGGCTTCCTTTTCTTTTTTTGCCTGGTCGAATTTGAATTTTGAGTAATCCATTATTTTACATACCGGGGGTCTAGCCGTGGGAGAAATTTTTACTAAATCCAACTTCTTTTCTTCCGCGAGTCGCTGAGCGTCCCTGCCGGTGACAATACCAAGCTGCCCGCCGTCCACATCAATCAGCCGGACCTCTCTGTCCCTGATTTCTTCATTGATCATTAACTCTTGAATGAGTCACACCTCCAAAAACATTAAAAATAGTCCAAGAGTCAAAAAAATGTCCGCCGCAAAATGCGTACGGACGTATCTTACTGGAAATTTGCAGTCTTTTGCCGCGGAAGCAGATAAATATACCGCTGACGACAATAACGCAAAACAACCTTTTGCCATAGGCGCAGGTGAGAAGATACGCTTCTGCTTGACAACTTATTATATCAGCGGTTTTTTGACATGTCAAGCGCCGCGTTTTAATGTTTTAATATATATTTTTCGGTTACAACTTGAACTCAGCCGCGTTGCCGATCACGACATCATATTCACCAGCTCCGCCGTCATTACTATTATCCTCGGCTTCATCCTCAGACGCACCATTTGTAATTGAAATAATGAATCGAATCCATGGGTTCTCTCCTTGCGATCGGCCTTTTTCTTGATGCGTACATATGTAAAACGATTGAAAGAGTTTAGTTTCGAGAATTATAGCGGACGTATAGGTTTGGATGTGTTTACCGAGCTGTACGATCCTGTGGCTGGCACCATATTATGGCTTTCTTTTGATGATACGGAGACATTGTTCGGAAAGTACAACGGACGTTGTTACGCTTTAGGCGCATTGCCGATTTTGCTTCACGAAGGAAATTATACGCCTTCTGATTTCAAGCCGTCGGCAAGTCATACCTTTGAGCTTGATAAAAATGATTATCCCGGTAAAATTTCGCTCCGGCGCTTGATTGATATGTACGAAGCGGCTGGAAAATTTCGGGATATCGGCGTCACATCAAACACAACAGCACGTACGTTGGTAAACGAGGTTCAGAGAGCGATTGCCGCTGATACAGCAGTGCTCCTAAACATTTTTCACACCAATGGCGGTCATGCTGTTGTGGCATATGACATAAAACCGTATGTTGATGACCCCAATCAGTATTTTATTTCGATTTACGACTCAAACCCCGGACTTTACAATAAGGAGGATAATTACCTCGTTGCGAACACACTCAAAGATACCTGGCATTATGATGCGTATTCAGGCGTCCCGGGTTATGGCGTATGGGACAGCGCCAACTCCGAATTGGAGATTGATTCAGCGTCATATCTGTATTATTTTGTTGAAAGCGCCTCCCCTGCTTCAA
>JAITDJ010000254.1 GCA_031282635.1 Clostridiales bacterium | reverse complement strand
AAACGAAGGCGTTTCCTTTTACCGTTTGGGTAAAGGGGCGTTTGCGGCGCGACGCTGAAATCGGCGGCGAGGCCTCGATAATAACGCGCTCCGGCCGTGTGGAAACAGGCGTACTGGAGGCGGTAAATCCCCAATATGAACTGGATTACGGCGATTTTATCGAAGAATTGATTAAAATAGGCGACGACGCCAGATTGCTGCTTTTTGGTGATGAAAAGGATGAATAGGGATATAAGTTATGACGCTGTTATGAGGCGTAAGGCCGATATAGTAAAGGCTTCGGCCGGAATTGACTTTTCCGGTTTTGAACGGGGAGGCGCGGTATTTGACTATGAGGCAATGATGGCCGGCACGGGTTATACAATAGAAAAAATTCAGGAAATTCAGTCGCGCGCCTCTGTCGGAAACACGCCCGTAATTGAACTCCGGAATATCACCGCTCTCGCCAGATTATGCGCCGAACCCGGCAAGGGAGCGCATATCTTCATAAAGGACGAAGCCGTGAACCCGTCCGGAAGCTTTAAGGATCGAAGAGCGGCGACCGCCGTATATCACGCAAAACGCGCGGGATACAAAGGCGTTATAGCCGCGACCAGCGGAAATTTCGGCGCCGCTGTGGCCTCGCAGGCGGCCGCTAACGGACTTAAATGCATTATCGTCCAGGAATGCTATGACTCGGGCAAAACCGGGCAGCCCGAGATTATCGAAAAGGCGCGGAAGTGCGAGGCATACGGCGCGGAGGTTATACAGTGTACTGTCGGGCCGGAACTGTTCTATCTTTCTCTGCGCTTATTGGAGGAAACAGGTTATTTCAGCGCTTCGCTGTATTCCCCGTTCGGAGTCGCGGGTATTGAAACCCTGGGTTTCGAGCTTGCCCGTCAGATAAAATCCATAACGGGTCGTTTCCCAGATACCGTGGTTTGCACGAACGCGGGCGGCGGCAATGTTACGGGTACTGCCCGCGGATTGGGTAAAGCCGGATGTGTGGCTGAGGTAATAGGCGCGTCCGTAAATTTGAAGGGTTTGAGCATGGCGTCGGACACAGATTTCAATCGCAAATCGTTTACGACGGGGCATACCGGTTTCGGCGTTCCATTCGCCTCATGGCCCGACCGCTCGGACGTTCCGCGTTCCGCGGCCCGGCCGCTGCGTTATATGGACAGATATGTAACCGTAGGTCAGGGTGAAGTATTCTATATGACCGAACTGCTCGCCAATCTTGAAGGGCTGGAACGAGGGCCCGCCGGAAATACCTCGCTCGCAGCCGCGTTCAGTATCGCGAGGGAAAAACCTCGGGATCACGTCATTGCTGTTCAGGAGACGGAATATACCGGCGCCGGAAAGCATGTTCAGACGCAGCTGTCTTTTGCGCGGCGCAACGGAATCGAAGTAAAGTTTGGAGATACCGCGGAGGAAATTCCCGGCAAAAGTATAATATTGCCTGAAAGCCCAGCCGGTATAAAAGCGATGGATATTGAATTGGATCACATACGCGAGTCATTAATCAAACATACGCGAGAAACGGCCGGCGAACCCCTCACAAAATTTGATATCGCTTTTTTGGCGGAAGAAACCGCGGCTGACACTGCGTTTGTGGAGCGCGTTTTACGACTGGGGGCGGCGATATGAACAGAACAGACGATTTTACCGAAAGACGTGAACACCTGAAGGATATGAGCGACGCCCGGCTTCGGGATTATTTTTGGGAATTGGTTGAAAAAGCAGTGGATCCTCTTCTGAAACTGGGATATGAGAATACCAGCCCCTCAATAGAACGCTCGGTGCTTCTGCGTATGGGTTTTTCCTCAACAGAGGTAAAGCCCATTGTGGAGGAGGCCCAGGTACGCGGCTTGTTATGTCACGGCGCCGGGAATATAGTGTATAAGCTGGCAAAGCATAAAGGCATAGGGATACGCGAAGCGGGTTTGGCCCTTAGAGACGGCAGGTTGTGGGACGAAACGGCGGTTCTCTTTGAGGAGGGTTAATATGGAATCGCTAAGCCGGAATAAGAGGCTGGATATTGAGGAGCTATTGAAAGATCTGGAGTGTTACCGGCCTAAACGCCGTGGATGGACATGGCGGGAACCCGCGCCGAACTTAAAAATGGGATCTTTTTCATACAGGGACTGCTCAAAGCCCGTGGAGGGCAAAAGCGTCCCGCTGATCACAGCCCATAATTTTGAAAATATCGATCCGCAGCCTCAGCCTGTGATAACGACGGAAATAGCTTCCGGCCGCTTTGAGGATGATATCCGGCGCATGCGTATGGCCGCTCATCACGGAGCGGATCATATCATGGTAATCAGGACGGCGGGGCAATCGCATTTTGACGGGCTTATCGAAGGCTCTCCCCAAGGTGTCGGCGGCGTTCCCGTAACCCGGAAACAGGTACGCGCGCAGCGAAAAGCTTTGGACTTAATTGAGGAGGAAGTCGGTCGCCCGATTAACTATCATTCTTACATATCGGGCGTAGCCGGACCGGAAGTCGCGGTAATGTTCGCTGAAGAGGGTGTAAACGGCGCGCACCAGGATCCCCAGTACAATGTGATTTACAGAAATATTAATATGATCCGTTCGTTCGTAGACGCATGCGAATCCAAAAAGATTATCGCGTGGGCGGGTATGGCCCAGATCGACGGCGCTCACAACGCGAACGCCACTGCCAGAGAAGCTTGGAAGGTCACGCCGGAGTTAATGGTGCAGCACGCTTTAAACGCGCTGTTTTCCAGTAAGGCCGGAGTACTCAAAAGCGATATATGCCTGTCGGCGGTTCCGCCTTCGGCGACCCCGGGTCCCTGTGTTTATATGGATTTACCGTACGCGGTCGCTCTGCGGGATCTTTTCTCTGAATATCGTATGCGGGCCCAGATGAATACAAAATACATTGAATCATCCACGCGCGACGCCACTGTAACCCATGTGCTGAATATGTTGATCTCAAAGCTGACCGGCGCCGATATTCAATCAACGATTACGCCTGACGAGGGACGGAATGTACCATGGCATATATATAATATCGAGGCCTGCGACACCGCCAAACAGACGCTGATTGGCTTGGACGGGCTTATGGTATTGGTGGAGCTTAAGCACGGCGGGCCGCTGAGGGAAAAGGCCCGTGAAATTAAGGAGCGCGCCGTGCTGTTTATGGAAGAGATTCTTGAAGCCGGCGGTTACTTCGCCGCTGTTGAACAAGGTTTTTTTGTGGATTCCGGTTTCTATCCCGAACGCGGGGGAGACGGAATATGCAGGATGATAAACGAGGGGGTCGGAGCGGGAACGGTTATAAAACGCGCGAAGGATTATATGGCGCCTGTTACGGCGCATTACGGGTATAATAACGTATCTCAGTACGATCCGGCGGCGGCCGGCGATCCCGCTTCGCTTATAGGCGGCTGCACATTCGAGAACCCCGAAAAAATTATATACATAGATGAATTGGACGAGACGGACAATGTAAACGTCCGGATGAGAGAAAACCAAAAATATCGGGACGGATCGATCCTGAGGCCTGAGATGGAATGGCTGGCGGACGGCGTGGTTCAGGTAACAATGTTCTTCCCGGCGGAAAAGCGTATAGCCGAGGCTGCTGCCATTGAAGCGGGGAAGCGCATGAATCTGCAGGAAGTATCGGTCATCAGTCGTGAGATAATGCATGAGGCCGAGGGTACCCGCGTTGAAATACGCGGTAAATTCCCGTTCGATATAGACGCGTCCGGGCTGGTCATACCCCCCGAGCCAGAGATTATGAGCGATGAGGAGATAAGAGAGGAAATAAAACGGAGACCTATGAGCGTCGTATGCGCTACCGTCGGGGAAGACGAGCATTCGGTCGGTTTGAGGGAAATTATTGACATAAAACATGGAGGTATAGAAAAATACGGTATAAAGGTGCACTACCTCGGAACGTCCGTACCGGTGGAAAAATTGGTGGACGCTGCGATTGAGCTTGACGCCGGCGCTATACTGGCCTCCACAATCATCAGCCACGACGACATACACTATAAAAATATCGCGAACATAGATCGCATCGCAAGGGAGAAGGGAGTGCGCGGCAAGCTCATTTTTGTCGCAGGAGGCACACAGCTTACCCCGGAGATCGCGGTTCGCCACGGCGCCGACGCGGGGTTCTCACGCGGATGCAAGGGGGTTCATGTCGCGACGTTCCTGGTCAAGCGGCGCGGTATGTCATGAAGGTTGACGTACTTGCCGCGGAAATAGGTTCCACCACCACTGTCGTAAACGCTTTTGACGGTTTAAACTCTGATTGCCCGCGGCTTCTGGGTCAGGGTCAGGCTTTTACCACCGTTTCGGATTCCGGGGATAAAGGCGTAACCGTCGGGCTTGCGAACGCTGTTGACGATCTGCGCAAGTCGCTGGGCGCGCGCTGTCTTGATTACGGAGAGATGCTGGCGACGTCCAGCGCTGCCGGCGGATTGCGTATGACGGTACACGGACTGGTTTATGATATGACTGTTCGCGCCGCGAAAGAAGCCGCCTTAGGCGCCGGCGCAAACCTGAAGCTCGTCACGGCCGGCGTTTTGACGTCTTCGGATCTGTCGGATATCGAACAGATAAGGCCGAATTTAATTCTGCTGGCCGGAGGCACGGATTACGGCGAAAGGGAAACCGCGCTGAGAAATGCCGAAATGCTTGGGGCGGCGCGTATCAGACCCCCTGTCATTTACGCCGGCAACGTGCAAAACAAGAGCGCCATACGCTCTATTTTGGAGAAAGCGGGTTTTACGTGCTACATAACGGAAAATGTATATCCCAGGCTGGATAATCTCAATATTGAGCCTGCGCGCAGAATAATCCACGCGGTTTTCGAGGAGCATATAACGAAAGCGCCGGGTATGCTGCGTGTAAGGGATATGGTAAACGGCGTCGTAATGCCGACTCCCGGCGCGGTGATGGAATGCGCGCGGCTGCTTTATAATAGTATAGGAGATGTATTGGTGATCGACGCGGGCGGAGCGACCACCGATATCCATTCCGTTACCGGGGGGGCGGATGAAATCGCCGCAATGGCGGTTTATCCCGAGCCATTTGCGAAACGTACGGTTGAAGGCGATCTCGGTCTGTTTGTAAACGCGCGAAACGTTGTGGAGCTTGCGGGTGAAAAGGAACTTTCGATAGAATGCGGCGCCGACGTAAAAGAGATTCTGCGCGACTACAGGCCCATACCGCGAACCAGCGGGCAGCTTGCTTTGGCCAAAGCGATCGCGTGGCGGGCGGCTTCCACCGCTCTGACGCGGCATGCGGGCAAATTCCGTTTCGTGTATACGCCGTCGGGCAGGAAGACTATAGCCGAGGGAAAAGACTTAACGCGCGTTAGATATCTGATTGGTACAGGCGGCGCTTTAACGCGTCTGCCCGGAAGGGATGAGATCCTTCTCAGACTGCGCGATATGAACAGTTCGAACGCGCTGCTGCTTCCCAAACCCGGGGAAATGCGTATTTTGCAAGATCATAACTATATAATGGCTTCTCTCGGCGCGTTGTCAGTCAAGTACCCGGACGCGGCGCTTAGACTTTTGCTCGAAAGCCTGAGATTGGATGATAAATCAAAGTGAACGCGTATCCAAGGCTGACGGTTGATCTTCAAAAGCTGCGGTTTAATACGGCGGCTTTATCTGAATTATGCCATGGCGCCGGGATCTCTATGGCCGCGGTGACAAAGCTGTTTTGCGCTGACCGTCGGATTGTGGAGGCGGTTTCCGGCTTGCCGGTGGATTATCTGGCCGATTCCAGGCTGGAAAACATCGCGCGGTATCCTGAGAACAACCTTAAAAGGATGCTGCTGCGCGCTCCGGCGCCGGATATGGCGGAGGAGGTGGTTAGATACTGCGACATAAGCCTGAATTCCGAACAGGTTACGCTGAAGGCGCTGTCGGAAGCGGCTGAAAGGCAGAATAAAAGGCACGGGGTAATGCTTATGATCGACGTTGGCGATCTGCGCGAGGGGATATATTATGACAATGTCAAAGCTATAGTTCAAGCGGCCCGTTTCGCGGCGTCGCGGTCTTATCTGAATTTTTTGGGAATCGGGGTCAATCTGACGTGTTATGGATCGGTTATTCCGACCGTTGAGAATCTGGATACACTGTGCGGCATTGCGGATGGCCTCGAACGGCGGCTTGGCGTTAATCTCCCCATTGTTTCCGGCGGCAACTCCAGTTCAGTTTATTTATTAAAAAATGGCCGGATGCCGAAACGCGTCTCAAACCTGCGTCTGGGCGAATCCATCGTCAGAGGCGTGGAGACCGCGTTTGGGCGGCCTATCGACGGTCTCTTTCAGGATGTCGTGATTTTGGAAGCAAAATTGGTGGAGATACAAAACAAACCCTCTTATCCCAAAGGGGAGATGGGTATGAACGCTTTTGGCGAACGCCCGTTCTTTAAGAATGAGCGGCGTCATTTACGCGGTATCGTGGCTGCAGGCAGGCAAGATACCGATTACAGGGGCATTAAGTGCCTGGATGAGCGCGTCGAAATTCTAGGGGCCAGTTCGGATCACTTAATCGTCGATCTCACCCCATCTGAACGATACTACAGCGTGGGAGACACAATACGTTTTTCTTTGGATTACTCGGCAATGTTGAGAGGGTTTACAAGCGGATATGTCGCTCGCGTCTATGGCTGATACGTCTAAACCGCCGGTAAAGTTTGCCGAAGCGCGATTTTGCCGCGTCCGGCTTTACTGCCCTCGCCAATGTCTTTTCATAAAGCGCTGTTAAGAGTAAATTACTATAGGAGAAGGTCGTTATTATTATGAATGTAGGCTGTGTGAAGGAAATCAAGCAATACGAGTTTCGGGTGGGGATGACCCCCGACAACGTTAAGGCATACAAAGCGCGCGGGCACCGCGTGTATATTGAGTCGGCGGCCGGGCGGGGCTCCATGTTCGCCGATGAGGATTACAGAGCGGCTGGCGCCGAAATCCTGCCCGACGCTGAAAGCGTATGGGATTGCGCTGATATGATCGTGAAGGTTAAAGAGCCTCTGGAAACGGAATACGCCCTTATTCGCGAGAATCAGATCATATATGCTTATCTTCATCTGGCCGCTAACCGGCCTCTGACCGAAGCACTGCTGAATAACAAATCCCGCGCCGTCGGCTATGAGACAGTCCGGGGAAGAACAGGCGATCTGCCGCTGCTGAAGCCCATGAGCGAAGTCGCGGGGCGTCTCAGCGTTCAGGAAGGCGCAAAATGTCTGGAGAACCCCATGGGCGGCATGGGACTGCTGCTTGGCGGCGTTCCCGGGGTTAGACGCGCGAATGTCGTAATAATCGGCGGCGGCGTGGTTGGAACAAACGCGTGTAAAATGGCTGTCGGTCTTGGGGCAAATGTTACGATTCTAGACAACAGTCTTAATCGCCTCGCATACCTGGATGATATATTCGGCCAGAGCGTGACGACGCTGTACAGCACCGAAGCCGCCGTCGAACGAGAGCTGCGCGCCGCCGATCTTGTCATCGGGGCTGTTTTAATACCCGGAGCGGCGACTCCCAAACTGATTAAACATGATTATCTTAAGCTTATGAAACCGGGCAGCGTGATTGTGGATGTGGCTGTCGACCAAGGCGGATGCTGCGAGACCACAAAGCCGACCTATCACGACAAACCGACTTTTATCATCGACGGAGTGGTTCATTACTGCGTCGCCAACATGCCCGGCGCCGTGGCGCAAACTTCCACGCTCTCCCTTACCAACGCGACGATAGCGTACGGCCTCAAAATCGCGGATAAAGGTCTGGAAGGCGCCTGCCGTGAGGATCCCGGCCTGACGCTCGGAGTTAATTGTTACAGGGGAAAACTAACGTGCGGCGAGGTCGCGGACTGTTTCGGGCTTTGCTATTCTGATCCTTCAGACTTGATGCGGTCCGGCGATGGCGATACATAAATCAGGCGGCGCCATAAACCCTGACCCTCCGAGGGCCGAAGCACCCTCGAATTTTTGAGAGGAGCTATATCGACATGCTGAATTTTACGAACATTGTTAACTATTACCTTTGGGGAAACGCGTTAATCGTTTTGGTGCTGGGCCTCGCGATATTTTATACGATAGCCCTGAGATTTCCACAGATACGGCTTTTTAAGCAAATAGTGACGTCATTGTCAAAAGGTCAGGCTTCTCAGAGCGGGCTCACTCCGTTTCAGGGGTTCGCGATGGCGCTTGGCGGCAGAATAGGAATCGGAACGATTGCCGGCGTCGCGACCGCTATTGCGGCCGGCGGGCCTGGTTCTGTATTCTGGATGTGGGTTTATGCGATATTAGGAGCGTCTCTGGCTTTTGTCGAATCCGCGCTGGCACAGCTTTGGAAAGAAAAGATCCAGGGGGAATATAAAGGCGGGCCCTCTTACTATCTGAGTAAAACCCCGCTTCCATGGCTGGGCGTGCTGACGGCGGTCATGGGTATTTCGGGGTATGGTTTTACAGGGCCTATCATTCAAGCGTTTAATATTTCCGACTCTTTCCATAACGCGTTCAATATGCCTCCGCTGCTTACGGGTGTTATCGTCGCCATTTTATTTGGGATTGTGGTATTCGGGGGTATGAAGCGCATTGGCGCAATCGCCGGGTACGTGGTGCCATTTATGGCGGGAGCGTATTTCCTGGTGACCGTCGCCGTGCTGTTGGCAAATATAACAAGGATTCCGTCTATGTTCGCTTTGATTGTCAAGAGCGCGTTTAATATGGAAGCCGTATACGGCGGAATTTTCGGCAGCGCGATAATGTGGGGCATTAAACGCGCGATCTATTCCAGTGAAGCGGGCATGGGCACCGGCGCTAACGCCGCCGCTTCGGCCGAAGTGTCGCATCCGGTCAAACAGGGGCTCGCGCAGGGATTTTCCGTATACAATACGCTGCTTGTATGTACATGTACCGCTTTAATGATTCTTGTTACCGGCATGTACAATGTGTATGACGCGGGCGGTTCTCTTCTGCATGAGGCGCTTCCGGGAATCCAGCCGGGCATAGGATATGTACAGTCGTCCATAGACACTTTAACAAGAGGGACTAACATAGGCTCTGTTTTCGTCGCCGTGGCTATTTTCTTTTTCGCAATCACGACGCTGCTGTCTTTTGGTTTTTACTCAAGCGTCGGTTTAGCGATGCTATTTAAAAAATCAAAATTGCTTAAGCCCGTTGTGTATGGCGTTACATTGCTGCAAATGGCTTCGATTATTTTAGGCAGCGTTTGGAGTTCCGAACTGGCTTGGGCTATCGCCGATTTAGGCGTGGGGATGGCGACTTGGGTAAATCTGTTCGGACTGCTGTGCCTCGCAAAGCCCGCCATAAGCATTATGAAGGACTACGACAGGCAGCTGGCAAAGGGTCTGGATCCGGTGTTCGACCCGACGCAATGCGATGTTAAGGGCGCTGAGCTATGGACTGACATTGTCGAAGAACGCTATAAAGAACGGAATATAAGCAACCAAAGGGTTTTAGAAAAGGTCTGATAGGAGAAATGGAGATAAGGCCATGAATAAAAAGAATCTCGAACTGGCTTTGGAACTCCGGCGCGAATTGCATGCGCATCCGGAATTAGCCGGCGAAGAAGTGTGGACAAAGAAAAGGCTTATGGACTTTTTGTCGGCCCATACCTCCTTGGAAATAAGAGATCGAGGACTCTGGTTTTACGCTGTCTACCACTCTAAAAGCGCGAATCCTAAGAAAATTGCGTTCCGCGCCGATTTTGACGCCCTCCCGATGGATGAAACCATTTCGCTGCCTTATGGTTCGCAGATTCCCGGCGTATCCCACAAATGCGGCCATGACGGGCACAGCGCTATTCTCGCGGCTTTAGCGATGGAGATTGATCAGGACGGATCGGAGAATGATGTATATTTCGTTTTTCAGCATGGTGAAGAGATAGGCATTGGCGGCCCGGAGGCCTCTGCGGTTATCGCCGAAAACGGGATTGAGGAAATATACGCCATGCATAACTGTCCGGATATAGAGGAAAATCTTGTCGTCTTGAAAGACGGCGCCATGTACTGCGCTTCCAAGGGCATGATAATATATATGCACGGCGCGCCTACGCACGCTTCCACGCCGGAACTGGGCAAAAACCCCGCTCTTGCCATCGCCGAGATTATACGCGCGATCCCGAGTTTTATCGATCCAAGCAAGAACAAGGGTCTGGTTCTTTGCACAGTCATTTGTGTGGAAATCGGGGAAGAGTCGTTTGGCATTTCGGCCAGCGAGGGTAAGCTGCTGTTGACCATACGCGGCCAGTATGAGTCGGAAATGGATAAACTTCAGCAAAACCTTGAGAATATAACGAAAGAACAGGCGGAACTTTATGGCCTGCAATACTCGTTTTCCTTTCACGATGAATTTCCGGAAACCTTTAACGCCCCGGAATGCGCGGATAAGGTGCGCGCCGCTTGCGGACGCTTGGGCGTACCCGTATACGATATGCCGGAACCGATAAGGGGTTCCGAGGACTTCGGGCATTATCTGAAACTCGCGAAGGGCGCCGGATTTATGGTAGGCGCCGGGGATAGACCTCAAATGCATACGGTTGAGTACGATTTTAACGATAATATAATTGAGACGTCAGTAAGTGTGTTTAAAGAATTGGCGAATACGACCCAGTGATTAAGGCCCGTCATCCGCATTATTTATTGCCCTGACTCCGGTTCAAGCCCCGCGGCGCTGCGCGCAGGGCTTGAACCGGAGAATTATTATAAACCGCCAAACGTCCTTTCGAGCCTGTTTAACGCTTTCTCAAGCGTCGCCCTCGGGCAGGCGGCGTTAATCCGCTGGAACCCCTCCCCTTCCCGGCCGAACATCGTTCCGCTGTCCAGCCATAACCGCGCTTCATAAATCACCCGTTTGTCGAGTTCATCCTGTGAAAGCCCGTAGTTTTTAAAATCCAGCCACAGCAGGTATGTACCCTCTGGTTCAGCCAGGTGAATTTTCGGCAGACGCGCGTTAAGAAATTCTCGGACAAAACGAATATTTTCCGTCAAATACACTTTCAGCGCTTCCAGCCACTCACCGCCCTTGGAGTACGCGCTTTGGCACGCGACAATACCCGGCGCGCTTAATTGGCTGTATCCGCTGCGGTTGATCTCCTCTTTCAGTTTGGATCGCGCCGCCGGATCCTTAACAAAAATATTGGAGGCCTGCAGACCCGCCAGATTAAACGTCTTGCTGGGCGCGGTAGCTATAACCGCGTTTTCGTTTATCAAGCCGAAATTAGTGTGCGTATGCCCGCGCCAGACAAAATCACAGTGGATTTCATCGGATATGATAATTACATTATACCGCCCGCAGATTTCGTTCATCCGCTCAAGCTCCGCGCGTGTCCACACCCTTCCGACAGGGTTGTGAGGATTGCACAGGAGGAACGCTTTGACGGAACGCCCGGCGATTTTACTCTCAAAATCGTCAAAATCTATAGTATAACGGCCGTCCTTATAAACAAGCGGGTTCGCCGCAAGCTCTCTGCCGTTATCTCCAACAATCTTAAAGAACGGATAGTATACAGGCGTCTGTATCATCACAGTCTCACCGGGCCTTGTAAACGCCCGCACTGCCTGCGCGAGCGCAAAGACAACGCCCGGCGATTTAATGATGTCGCGGGGCGACGCGTCTAAGCCGAAACGCTTTCCAAACCACGACGTTACCGCGTTGTAATAGTCATCCTTTGGTTCGGTATATCCGAAGACGCCGTGATCCATCACGCACCTCAGATCTTTTAAAACCTCCGGCGGCGCCGGGAAGTCCATGTCCGCTACCCACAGCGGCAGCAAACCCTCCGGCATTTTCCGTTCGGCCGCAAAGTCATATTTCAGTGAATTCGTGCCCCGGCGTTCTATTACCCTGTCAAAATCATACGTCATTCATAAAGCCCTCCCCTCTTCCAAAGTTCGCTTATCTGATAATAACATAAGGCAGACTCCGTCCGCAACCTAACCTGCGTAAATGCTTGAGGAGTCTGCCTTAGTGGCTAGTGATTATAATTGTTTCTATATATTGACATATCCAACCTGTTAACATATCCTTAAACTCAAGAAAATTTATAAGAGAGAGAGGATTTTGTATGATTAAGGGGAGCAATGTTTTATTGAACTTCACCGGGAGCGATTTGATAAATTTTATCGGCATGAACGCCGCCGAAACGCCGCCTAGGCTGAAAGCGGCAATCGGAGTGGCGGCTGTAATTATTCAAAGCGCTGTAATTTTAATTATTGCCCTGATTATCAGTTTTTTGCTGCGTAAAGCGATAGTGAAATTTTTCAGACTGCCGGGCAGGGCCAGCGCCAAATCAGATACGCTAAGTTCGGTTCTGAGTAACTTCGTGAAATACGGCGTTGGCTTTTTAGCCGCATGTGAGATCCTGACTCTGTTTGGCGTAGCCGTTGAATCTATTCTGGCGGTAGCCGGCGTCGGGAGCGTAGCTATCGGCTTTGGAGCGCAGACCATTGTAAAAGATGTACTGACCGGTATTTTCATTCTGATGGAGAACCAATATAATGTCGGCGAGATAGTCCGTATTAACGGTTTGTCCGGCGTGGTTGAG
Source organism: Clostridiales bacterium (assembly GCA_031282635.1). GTDB lineage: Bacteria > Bacillota > Clostridia > Lachnospirales > WQUN01 > JAISZF01. The sequence continues at coordinate 11,796 of JAITDJ010000254.1, read as the reverse complement.
TCGGTGGGCGTCCGTACCACAAAGATAAGGGACGCCAACGGGAATCTGCATATACTGCCCAACAGTAATATCAGCGTGGTTACCAATATCAGCAGGGATTATCAATGCCCCATTATAATTTTGGAATTTGCCGCTTCACACTCCGTTGATGGTATCCTGAACCTGCTTACCGATGAAATGGGTAAGGCCGGCTCGCTGCCCGGCCTTACTAAACCGCCTGAAGTACAGGGGCTTATAGATTTAAGCCCGGCTTCATTTAAGGTTCGGATTCAGGCGGAATGCGAGTCAAACCACTGCTGGCCTATTGAACGCGAACTGCGCCGCCGGATAAAACTTAGATTTGAAAAAGAGAACATTTCTTGACCCATATGTATTGACAATTTTAATAACGTGAAATATAATAATACATATAAAACTTATATGATTATATGGAGGAACGTTATGTCTAAAATTGCCGGCAGCATTACCGACCTGATTGGCGGAACGCCGCTTCTGCAGCTCAACAGATACGCCGCCAAACAAAACATTAGGGCGGGTATTATAGCGAAGCTGGAATATTTTAATCCTCAGGGCTCTGTTAAAGATCGTATCGCGTACGCCATGATATCCGACGCTGAAGAAAAGGGCCTTATATCGCCTGATAAAAGCGTCATTATAGAGCCTACCAGCGGTAACACGGGCATCGGGCTGGCATTTGTCGGTACGGCTAAAGGTTACAGGGTTATTCTGACCATGCCCGAGACAATGAGTTTGGAACGCCGCAATCTGTTAAAAGCGCTGGGCGCCGAGCTGGTGCTTACCCCCGGGAGCGAGGGCATGAAGGGCGCTATCGCCAAAGCCGCCTTATTAGCCGCGGAAACCCCCGGCGCTTTTGTACCTCAGCAATTTGAGAACCCGACCAATCCCGAAATTCACAAAGCGACCACAGGCCCCGAAATTTGGACCGATACTGATGGCAAAGTTGATATATTCGTATCCTCTGTGGGTACCGGCGGTACTGTTACCGGCGCGGGCGAGTATTTAAAGGAGCAAAACCCGGATATTAAGGTATACGCGGTTGAACCCGTTGAATCGCCGGTATTGTCCGGCGGAAAACCCGGCCCTCATAAAATACAGGGTATTGGCGCGGGATTCATACCCAAGGTGCTGAATCAGTCGGTGTATGATGATATTATTCAGGTAAAAGCGGAGGAAGCGTTCCAAGCGTCCCGGCTCGTCGCGAAGACCGAAGGGCTGCTGGTGGGCATATCTTCAGGCGCCGCGCTGCACGCGGCGGTTCTGCTGGCTCAAAAGCCGGAAAACGAGGGCAAGAATATCGTGGTGATTCTGCCTGACGGCGGCGAGCGGTATCTGTCAACTCAATTGTACGCCGTCGAATAAAATAAAAAAAGCGTTCAACCCGAGGAACGCTTTTTTTTGCACCTTTTTTTGTACCATTCATTTACTTTTTATAAGTTTGCGCGGGTTAATTTTATCATACCATTTTTTCGGTTCGGCGGCGGCATTTTTAGCCTTTCTCGCCTTTGACAGGGCTTGCATTTCCTTTTTGCTCTTAAGACCCTGCATACCCGCGATATACATACCCGCCAGTTCCACCTTTACGTTTTTTTTAAGCGGCAGCGCGTCAAATACTTTCTGATCGCTGATAAGCGTAACAATCTGCGAACCGACCTTTGCCTTAACCAGCGGCATTTTAATAAACCGGTAAATCTTTGGCAGCTTGGACTTTACTTCTTTGGGCAGCGTCGAATTAACGGCCCTTTCTTTCTTTTTATCAATAACAAATATAGTGACCATCTGCTTGACGCGATCCATAGTCTCCTGTTGCTCAACCATCTTCGTGGAGGCCCATCTGTTAAGAAAATACAAACCCACGCCCAGTGCGGCTACAATGATAAATACTAAAAATAGAATATCCCAACCGGTCATTTAGCGTCCTCCCGTACTTTTATCATAAAAAATATATCACTATGGGACAGGCGTGTCAATCGCTCTTGAAGTTTGTTTCGTCCCGTGGATACGTCCGGTTTAGGGATGGCGGACAGGTTTTTAAGATCGCCGTTGTTTTTTCAACGCAAAGAATAATGAGATACTGACGCATAGCAAAAAATATGCGCATATCTCTTTAAACAGATTGTTTTCACGCGTAGTCGGGTTCGACTTCGAATCCGGCTCATCGTTATCGGAAACAACCTGAGGCGTCGTCGAACGCGTTTTAGGAGAGGCTGTCGGAGCTGCGTCTATGCCCGGCTGGGTTTTAGGTTCGGCCGCCGGGGATTCGCTCAAGTCCGGACGATAGTTATAGAGTTCCAGCGTACTGCCGTAATTAACCGCGGCTTCCGGCGCGTTTGGCGTTATCGTCTCCGCCGGCGTTATTGCCTCCTCCGGTATTACGGCCTCCGGTATCATTGCTTCGGGTATTATTGTCTCCGGAGTTATTGCCTCGGGTATTGTTGCCTCCGGCAGCAGCGCCTCCGGTATTATTGTATCCGGTATTGCTGCCTCCGGTATTGCTGCCTCCGGTATTGCTGCCTCCGGTATTACGGCCTCCGGTATCATTGCCTCCGGTATTATTGTATCCGGCGCCGAACCGCGCGTTATTTGACGCGGCGCGGCTTCCGGCGTATACCCTTCAATCGTTTCATTGGTAAAATAATCGTCGTTTTGAGGATAGCTGAAAGCCGATCCATATGCCGCACTATCCTCAATCTCCGCCGGAACGCCGGGCGGCGCCGGTTCGGCGTCATATGCGGGCATTGGCGTGAACTGCCCGTATGCGGGTTCAGAAGCGCGCCAGGGTTCATCAATGTATTGAAGCGCGGGTTCGGATGGGAATTCAGGCCGGTACGGCTCCGCCGCGTTTTGAGGTTCCGCCGCGTACCGTGAGCCGGGGTTCTCCGATACGGCGGGGTATTCGGCGTTTGAGTCAAACTCAAACGCGGAGTCGTATCCTGAGTCATTCAATCCGGAAGCGTAATCAGGTACGGCGGCAATCTCAAGCTCATAATCAGAAACGCCTCCGGATTCTCCGTCGGCACTTGGGCTGAATTCCTCCCCTTCAACGTATAAGTCGCGGTAATCATCATAATTATCCGACGTATCCAGCTGGGTTGACGGGGGCGTGTAATATCTGAACTGTTCGGGTTCTTTGTATTCCAGCGCCGGGAAATCATAAGAGTCTAACATGCTGTCTTCCGCGGCGACGAGCGCGTCGCCCGCCAAAGGTTCCATGCCGTTTTCATACAGGCTGACGCGTTTAAAAGCGGTAGAAGCGTTCTGCGCCTGAGCGCCGGTATACGTGCTGTTATAATGCTTGAGCGCGTGTTTATAATAACAGTTTATAAAGGTACCGTTAAGAATGCCCTCTTTACCGTTTTCGTCCGGATTCAGCGTCATTATGGCAGTCAGCTTAATAGTGAAACGCTTATTTTTGAGCGTTTCAAAAGGCATCTCCGCAGACGCGCTTATATTCCACCCCAGTGTATCCGGCGACAGCCAATTCATCTCCAGCGCCGATGAAGACGTATTAGGCGGCCAGACGTTTCCGGATTCGTCAGTGAGCCCCCATCTGATAGGAGAACGTTTAATATTATCCGTCAGCAATTCGCCTATTAATATATGATCCCACTGTTCCGGGTCGTCTCCCAAAGCGAAATGAATTTCCCATTCCGCCAGGCTGCGGCCCTCTTCACTGTTTACGGCGGGATCTTTGACAGATAATTGGGGATAATCGCCGGATAGAGCCGAACCCTGTTTTATCGCGAAGTTTTCCTGAGCTTCCGCGGCTTCAACGCCGCCCGCCCTATACAAAAAGTATAAAATGAAAGACATTATTGTTAGGCGGAATTTTTTATTCATCGTATCCTTCCTCCGTCATAGCGCTTTAAACCTAGTATGTCCGTTTATCTCAAAATAATAAGGACTCGCCCGCGTTAACCGCCGGCGAACGTATCGCCTTTAGATAATTTTTTATATTCTGGCCTAAGATAAAGAAATTTTATAGGCTGTTTGTATATGTTGTTGACTTGGCAATGACGGCATGTTATACTTTTTCATATAATCATATTATACTATTATAGATTGCATGTCTAAATATGTGGAGGTGGGTCGGATAGGGTAAAATTATGTTGCCGTAAGCGGTCGGGCAGCGCGTTATATATAGTAAATCCAACAAGGAAGGTGAAGAAATGATTAATGATCCTTTAAAGGCCAGCGTACTCTGCATGAAGATAATCCCTAATATCAACGGGGATTATTTTAACGAACTCAAACTGCCGGAGGGGCACAGAAGCATCGGCCTGTTTACGTCTGACTGTGACGACGTTTCATATGTGGCGCTGGATGAAGCCACGAAAAAGGCTGATGTGAGGGTTATTTACGGCAGAAGTTTTTACGGAGGCGCGGCTAACGCCAATACAAAGTTGGCCGGCGAAGTTCTCGGCATTATTTCAGGTCCCAACCCCGCTGAAGTGAGAAGCGGTCTGGAAACGATTTACAACGTGATTGAAAACGAGGCCCATTTTATCAGCGCGAATGAGACTGACGACGTGGTCTATTTCTCCTACTGTATTTCGCGTACCGGTTCATATCTGTCCGAAATCGCGAAAATAAGAGAAGGCGAACCTATCGCGTATCTGATAGCCCCGCCGCTGGAAGCCGTATACGCGATGGATATGGCGTTAAAGGCCGCGGAGGTACGTTTAGCGGCATTCTACGGGCCGCCGTCGGAAACCAACTTTGGCGGCGGTTTGCTGACCGGCAGCCAATCGGCATGCAAGGCCGCGTGCGACGCTTTCGCGGACGCTGTAAAGGCAATAGCCGCGAACCCGTTAAAATATTGATCTTATATGATTATCGGTAAAATTATCGGCAACGTATGGGCCACAAGGAAAAATGAAAGCCTGAACGGGCATAAACTGATGATTGTCGAGGCATATCAATATGGCGGCGGATACTCGAGGCAGTATCCTTTTGTGGCGGTGGATACTATAGGCGCCGGCATAGGTGAAATGGTGCTTGTGGTTACAGGCAGTTCCGCCAGGGTTGTTTTAGGCCAAAATAATATTCCTGTCGATAACACGATAGTCGGCATTATCGATCAGATTGATATACCTCCGGAACACAAAGACTAATTTTATAGCCGGGAGTGGATTAAATGGGTATTAACCAAATTATCATCTATATTATGCTGATTTTTATGGCTGCGGGTGTTGTTGATAAATTATTTTTAAAGAATAAATTCGGCTTTGGCGATCAATTCACCGAAGGTATTATGGCAATGGGCGCTCTTGCCTTGGCCATGGTAGGTATTATGTGTTTCGCGCCTGTGCTGGGAAAACTGCTGACCCCTGTCGTCAGCCCGCTTTATAAATTAGTTGGCGCTGACGCCGCCATGTTCGCCGGTTTTATTCTGGCGATAGACATGGGCGGTTACCCGCTGTCGCAGGCCATGTCGGTTGATCCAATCATACATAACCTATCCGGTATTTATATGGGCGCAATGATGGGCGCCACCATTGTGTTTTCAATCCCGGTCTCGCTGGGGATAATTCAGGAGGAAGATAAGCCTTATTTAGCCAAAGGCATGTTGGCGGGCTTTGTTTCTGTTCCCTTCGGAGTGCTGATTTCCGGTCTGGTAGGCGGTATTCCGTTCGGATTTTTAATCGTCAATCTTATTCCTACTATTGTTTTAGCCGCTCTGCTGGCTGCCGGCCTTTATTTAATCCCCAACGGCATGCTGAAGGGGTTCATTGTATTCTCAAAGGGCATAACTATCCTCATCACCGTATGCCTCGGCGTGGCTATTGTTGAAACATTGGGCGGGTTCACCATTATCCCCGGTATGGATCCCATTGGGCCGCAGCTTGAAACGGTCGGCGTTATCGCGATAACCTTGGCCGGCGCGTATCCGCTGGTTCATTTTATTACCAAGGTATTCAGCAAGCCCTTGATGTCGCTCGGTAAATTAATGGGTGTCAATGAGGTGACGGCGGCTGGCATGATCGCCGCTTTAGCCAATAATATACCGATGTTCGGCATGATGAAGGATATGGACAAACGCGGCAAGATTCTGGCCGTCGCGTTCTCCGTGTGCGCGTCTTTCGCTTTCGGCGATCACTTGGGCTTTACCTCCGCGCAAAATCCCGACGTTATTGTACCTATGATTGTCGGCAAGGTACTCGGCGGCGTTGTGGGTGTCGTTATAGCGATCCTGCTGGTATGTAAAAATCTGGATAAAGATGAAAAAAGCGTAAATATAGTGAAAAAGCCGGTTTTAACAAAATAATTTTTATCGCAGTATTAAACGGCGAGGCGCGTTATGGAAACTGAAAAAATACGTACCATACAGGAATACGTACCTGGGAAACAGGTTACCATGGCGCATTTAATCGCCAACCCCGTAAGCGACCTCTGCAAAAAACTCGGGCTTAACGCCGAAAACATCGCAAACGCCATTGGTATAATGACCATCACCCCCTCCGAAGCCTCCATTGTAGCCGCCGACGCGGCCACAAAAGCGGGCGGAGTAAACATAGGGTTTGTGGATCGATTCAGCGGTACGCTGTTGATATACGGCGATATCGCTTCAGTGGAGGCCGCGCTGCAGGGCGCCATGGATCTGCTGGGACGCAAGATGGGCTTTACGTTGATGGAGATGACAAGATCATGAACCTTATTCTGATAGGACATTCCGGATGCGGTAAATCCACGCTAATTCAGAGACTGGAAGATGAGGATCTTGTTTACAAGAAAACGCAGACGGTGGAATACAATGGGCGCTGTATTGACACGCCGGGCGAATATCTGCAGAACCGCGCGTATTACAGGGCATTGCTTATGAGCGCCGTAGACGCGGATATTATCGGACTGACGGAAGACTGCCTCATGTCTGATGTGTGGCTGCAACCGGCGTTCGCGGGCGTATTCGCGAAAGAGGTTATAGGTATTGTCACGAAGATCGATATTGCCGAATCGCGCGAAGCTATAGACGAAGCCGTCGAACGGCTTAAAATGGCCGGAGTTAGCCGGGTTTTTGAAGTGTCCGCGATGACGGGCGAAGGCGTTGACAGCTTAAAAAAATACTTACGGCGGCGAAATGAGGATTTATAGTGGTTGAACGGATGCTGAGCGTCGGCATTGATATCGGAACCAGCACTACGCAGATTGTATTTTCACGTATAATAATAGAAAATCTGGCGTCGGATTTTTCGGTTCCCCGAATTGAAATCATAGACAAAGAGGTTATCTATAAAAGCGGCATATATTTTACGCCCCTGTCGTCGCCCCGGGAAATAAATATGACCGCCGTTATGGATATTATTATTGATGAATACGCAAAAGCGGGCGTAAAAAAAGAGGATATAAAGACAGGCGCCGTTATTATCACAGGGGAGACGGCCAGAAAAGCCAACGCGGTTTCCGTGGTACAGGCTTTAAGCGGCTTTGCGGGAGATTTTGTGGTGGCTACCGCCGGCCCTGACCTGGAAAGCGTTATCGCGGCAAAAGGCGCCGGCATAGACGTCTATTCAAAGAAATACGGCGTAAAGGCGGCCAATCTGGATATTGGCGGCGGCACTTCGAACTTCGCGGCGTTCAACCGCGGCGTTTTGGAAACCACAGGATGTCTGGATATCGGCGGACGCCTGATTAGGGTAGATAAGGCCGTAGGACGTGTGACATATATCGCGCCGAAGATCAAGCGTCTGCTTGAGTTTAACCGCGTCGCTCTTAAGGAAGGATGCCGGGCGGATTTAAGCCTGCTGTCGCAAGCAGCGCGCCTGATGTGTGAAATTTTGGAAATGGCCGCCGGCCTCCGTCCGCAAAATGAATGCTATCCTGTCCTGAGTACTTTGGAGGGAAGGGAAATAAAACTGCCGGAACCGGTAAAATACCTGTCGCTGTCAGGCGGCGTCGCGGATTATTTCTACCGTAATAAGGATGAAACGGATGTCTTCAAGTATGAAGATATCGGTATATTGCTGGGCAGGGCTATTTTGGAATCTGTACCCTTTAAGTCCGTAACGTTTGTCGAACCCGCGGAAACCATCAGGGCCACCGTTGTGGGCGCGGGTTCTCATACTATGGATATCAGCGGCAGTACCATTCACTACAGCCAAAATCTGCTGCCTTTAAAGAATGTGCCGGTGCTGAAGCTGAACCCGGATGAGGAAGCAACCGAGGGCGCCATATACGAAGCCATTAAGCGTAAGCTGGAGTGGTTTTCCTACGAGGGTGAAATACAGGCGCCCGCTATCGCGTTCGCGGGCAGCAAGGGCCTGTCTTTCAGCCAAATAGAAGAATTGGCGTCAGGCGTTATAGACGGGGCGCGGAGCATATTGGAGCATAACCTGCCGCTGATCCTGGTGATTGAGACAGATCTGGCAAAGGTTATGGGACAAACCATCCGGGCTAAACTGGGCAGAGCCAGTCCTATTATCTGTATTGATTCCATACGCGCGGGAAACGGAGATTTTATAGATATAGGCCGCCCGGTGGCCAACGGCAGGGTTGTTCCTGTAGTTATAAAGACATTATTATTTGCGTAGCCGCGTGAGAAAGGATGTGAAGCGATTTGAAGCTGAAAACCAGGCTGTATGGAAAATCCTATGAGTTTGGGAGCGTCAAGGAGGTTCTCGCGAAAGCGAACGAAGAAAAAACCGGTGATAAACTGGCCGGTATAGCCGCGGAAACCGCACAGGAAAGAATCGCCGCAAAAGTAGTGCTTTCGGAGATGACTGTAGGTGAACTGCGGAACTCTCCGGCTGTACCGTACGAGGAAGACGAGGTTACGCGTGTTATTCAGGACGCCGTTAACGAGAAGATATACGGCGAAAACAAAAATAGAACCATTGCCGAGCTGAGGGAGTATATCCTGGACGAGAACACAACCGGCGAAGATATCCGCCGGCTTTCCCGCGGGTTGACTTCCGAGGTAGTGGCGGGAGTGGCGAAATTGATGTCTAACCTGGATCTGATCTTGGGCGCCAAGAAGATTGTGGTAAGCGCGCATTGCAATACCACCATCGGGCTGCCGGGGCATTTTTCCACACGCCTGCAGCCCAATCACCCGACGGACGACCCGGACGGCGTTTTGGCTTCTCTTATGGAAGGTTTGAGTTATGGCGTGGGCGACGCCCTGATCGGTCTTAACCCTGTAGACGACTCTGTGGGGAATGTAATTAAAATTCTGAAAATGTTTGACGAATTCCGCCATAAATGGAGCATACCCACCCAGATAAGCGTCCTCGCTCACGTTACCACCCAGATGGAGGCAATCCGTCAGGGCGCGCCCTGCGATCTATTGTTCCAATCCATTGCCGGGTCGCAGAAAGGCAATGACGCCTTCGGTTTTGCCGTGGCGACATTGGACGAGGCCCACGAATTGATGAAGACGAACGCCACATCCACAGGCCCGAACGTCATGTATTTCGAAACGGGCCAAGGCTCGGAGCTCTCGTCCGATTCGCATTTCGGCGCCGACCAGGTGGTTATGGAGGCCAGATGCTACGGGCTTGCCAAGCGCTATACCCCGTTCGCGGTCAATACGGTAGTCGGTTTTATCGGCCCTGAATATTTGTACGATTCCAAACAGGTCATCCGGGCCGGTCTGGAGGATCATTTCATGGGCAAACTGACCGGCATATCCATGGGCTGTGACGCTTGTTATACCAACCACATGAAAGCTGATCAAAATGATGTTGACAATCTGGCCACACTGCTCGCCGCCGCGGGATGTAATTATGTTATGGGTATACCGCACGGTGACGACGTAATGCTCAATTATCAGTGTACGGGATATCACGAAGCGATTACCCTGAGAACGCTTTTAGGGTTGCGCGCCATTGACGAATTTGAGCAATGGCTTGAACAGATGGGTATTATGGAAAATGGCAAAATGACTAAGCGCGCCGGTGACGCGTCCATATTCCTGAAGTAGAAAGAGGTGAGATCCATGCCGAACGAAATACTGAACGAAAATGACATAAAGACGATTATCGAAAAGGTTATAGCCGAGCTTTCCCTGGCCGGATCAACGCCGGACAGTTCCGCCGCCGCTGAAAATAGCGTCCCCGCTGACAATAACGCAGCCGTCTGCTGCGGGCGGGCGGAAGAACCCGTGGTTGTCGAGGACGGCTATATCGACGACATAACCGAACACGATCTGAAAGAGCAGTTCTTTGTCCCCAATCCGGAGGACAAAGAAGGGTATATTCGGATGAAACAGTTTACGCCCGCCCGAATCGGGGTCTGGCGCGCGGGCCCCAGGTACAACACCGTCAGTTCACTGCGTTTCAAGGCCGATCACGCCACGGCCCAGGACGCGGTGTTTACCAGCGTTCCCGATGAATTTGTGGCCGAATGCGGTTTTGTCGCATCTCAGACAGTCTGCGTGGATAAAGACGAATATCTGACGCGCCCGGATCTGGGAAAGGTTTTAAGCGTTTCCGAAAGGAAAAGGCTGAAAGAAGAACTGCCCAAAAACGCGAAGGTACAGCTCGTGGTCGGCGACGGTCTGAGCTCAGCGGCTATAATAGCCAATATCAAGGAAATTATGCTGTCGCTTAAACAGGGGTTACGGAGTTACGGCATTGAAACAGGCCCTATCCCGTTTATAAAATACGCCCGCGTAGGAGTGGAAGACGAGATCGGCGAACTGACCGGCTCAGACGTTATCTGCCTGTTCATCGGAGAGCGCCCCGGCTTGGTGACAGCCGAGTCCATGAGCGCGTATATCGCCTATAAACCCATGATTAACATGCCCGAGGCCCGGCGCACCGTGGTGTCCAACATTCATAGAGGCGGTTCACTGCCGATTGAGACAGGCGCGCATATCGCGGATATAATTAAGTTAATGCTTGATAAAAAGGTATCCGGCGTTGATTTAAAACTGTAAGGGGATACGATACGCCATGGAACTCATGGACAGGGACTTAGTTTCTATTCAGGAAGTCAGAAATCTGATCCGTCAGGCAAAAGCCGGGCAGAAAAAGCTCGCGGCAATGACGCGGGATGAGATAGATAATATAGTACGCGCCGTTGCGGACGCCGCTTATGACGACGCGGAGCGGTTGGGACGTTTGGCGTGTGAGGAAACCGGATTCGGCGTTGCCGCCGATAAGACGATCAAAAATCGGTTTGCCGCCAAAGCCGTTTACGAATCGATTAAAGACATGAAGACTGTGGGCGTTATCAGGGAAGATCAGCGGAACAGGGTTTACGACATAGCTGTGCCTGTGGGGGTAATCGCGGCGCTGATTCCGTCTACCAACCCTACGTCTACTGTTATTTATAAAGCGCTGATTGCCATAAAATCGGGTAACGCTATAGTATTTTCCCCGCATCCCGGCGCGAAGAACTGCATAATCGAGACGGTGGCGGCTGTTATGAAAGCGGCGGTTTCCGCCGGCTGCCCTGAAGGTGTAATCGGATGCATACAAATGCCGACCATAGAAAGCGCTAACGAATTAATGCGGCATAACGACACGGCGCTGATATTGGCCACAGGCGGCGGCGCTATGGTAAAAGCGGCGTATTCTTCCGGCAACCCCGCGATAGGCGTAGGCCCCGGAAATGGGCCGGCTTTTATAGAAAGAACCGCCGATATCCCGTTGGCGGTCAAACGTATCATTGATTCAAAGACGTTTGATAACGGCGTTATCTGCGCGTCCGAACAATCTATCGTTACGGAAAAATGTATTGAAAACAACGTGATCGCTGAGTTGGAAAAACAGGGCGCGTATTTTCTGCCCGACAAAGATAAGGCGAAGGTTGCGGGCGTATTGATGCGCCCTAATG
>JAITDJ010000249.1 GCA_031282635.1 Clostridiales bacterium | reverse complement strand
CTTGACGCGCACGCATGTTAAAAAAATATCATATAGAAACCTGGAGGATGATTTAAAAACTGTACTGGGCACAAAGGTTAGTATCAGCGACGGCAAAAAAAAGGGCATAATATCAATAGAATATTATTCAAAAGATGAGTTGGATCGGCTGATCCTTTTACTGCGCAAAGCCGGCGATTCGCAAAATTGAAAACAAATTTCATCATACGGGCGTTTTATTGCCCGTTTTTTTACGCTTGCGGGATATGTACGCCGCGCGCTGTTAACGCCTGGGCAAAAACAAACGGAAAGGGCTAAAACGCCGCTTCCCGCCTGATTTTACTTATTCTCATTATCATCGCGCGTATGATCGCTTTGATGGGATGATGATCGCGTGCGTCTCCCGGAAATCACAATTAAATATATTCCGCCCAAAAGAATCAAGACAGGCACAAACCTGCTGTTAATCAGCGGACGGATATAGCGGGAGTAAGGCATATAGCTGATTACCCTGCTGATTGAGCCTAAAAGATTCAAGCCCAGCACAACTGCCATAGACAGTATTATCGCGGTTTTATACTTTTTGAAAAAACCCAGTATATCGTCAACAGAATCGCTGATACGTTCACCGGCAATCAGCCTGCGGCGGATATTAAACGCGTCAAAAACGCTGGCGATCCAGATTATCGGTATTATACACCCAAATATCGGTTCGCTTAGTGCGGCGCCTAAATAGGTTGACAAGAAAAAACCGGATAACACAAACAATCCGCGCTTAATCAAACCCTCATACATGTAGTTAATGCCCGGCGGCATGAAGGAAAAGAATAACAGCAATCCGAAGCTTACGCCTCCGCGTACGGGGCCGGGCGGCGGATAGTGCGGCGCTTCCCTGGGCGGCGCCGCATCGTGATCATGCGCCCAATATTTTTGTAAACACGTACCGCAGTAAATGCGGCCGGCTACGTCTGCTGTACATTCCTCGCACAGCCAATCACCACATTGACTGCATGTATTGACGGCCGTCCTCGTCGGATGGTTCCTGCAATTCATAATCTGACTTCCTTTCGTGTTATTATACGCGCGGCCGAATAATGATGCTTTACATGAGACCGGCGCGGAGCGCTCCGTGAACTGAACGCTCTCTTATGCAAAAATATACGGAAGCCGGCGCCGTCGGTATGATAAATTAACGAGAAATTTGTTCTAACTCTTAAACGGAGAAAAGACAGCTTGAAATATTACATTTCTTCCGGCGAATTAATACCTAAGAGACCCAATCCGCGTTTTAAAATATCTCTGACGCATTGTGTCAAAATGATTCGGGCGGCGGAAAGTTCCCGGTCGTCCGACAGTATAATATTATTATGATAAAATTTATTGAACGCCTGAGCCAAAGAAACGAGGTATCTCGAAATAATAAAAGGCTCGTATTTCTCACCAGCGTCCATTACGCGTTCAGGGAACGCGTCCAACAACCGGACAACCTCATACGAATAGTTATCGGTTAACAGAGAGCAGTCCATTTCTTTTAAGCCTGGCGGCGCTTTTTTCAGCACACTGTTAGCGCGCGCGGCCGTATACTGTACATAAGGCCCTGTTTCACCATCAAAACTAAGCATTCTGTCTAAGTCAAACAGGACATCTTTAATACGGTTATTATATAATTGATTAAAAATAACGGCGCCGACGCCTACCTGTTCGGCCACGGACGCCTTATCGTACAGCCCGGGATTTTTCTCTTCAATGATAACAGCGGCCCTCGCCACCGCCTCTTCAAGCAAATCCTCCATTTTAGGGGCTTTCCCGCCGCGCGTGGAGAGTTTACCGCCCTCAAAAACAACCAGCCCATAGGGGATATGGAGCATATCTTTTGCCCACGGATACCCCATCAATTCGATCACTTTCATCCATTGGGCGAAATGAAGATTTTGATCCAAGGCGGTAACATAGAGACTTTTATAAAAATCATACGTTTGTTTACGTTCCAAAGCCGTCGCTATATCGCGGGTGGGATACAGCGAGCCGCCGTCACTGCGTAAAATCAAACACGGCGGCATTTTATACTCGGACAGATCCACAATCATAGCGCCGTCGCTTTTAACCAAAAGATTTTTTTTACGCAGTTCACCCACAACCGCGTCAAGCATATTATCATAATAGCTTTCTCCGCGGTAAGAATCGAAGGTAATGCCTAAACGCTTATAAATACGCTGATATTCGATAAGGCTTATATCGACAAACCATTTCCAGATGCGGAGGGCTTCTTCATCGCCGTTTTGCATTTTTAACATCCAAGCGCGCGCTTCATTGTTTAAAGTCGGCTCGATTTCGGCTTCTTTATGGAATTTTATATAGAGCTCCGTTAAACCGTCTATGCCTCGTTCTTCTATATCCGCCCTGTCGCCCCAGCGTTTGTACGCGGTTATCAGCTTCCCGAACTGAGTGCCCCAATCGCCTAAATAATTAATGCCCACCGTTCGGTATCCCAAAAAATTCAATATATTATATAGAGCGTGTCCGATAATTGTGGTCACTAAATGCCCGACGTGGAAATGCTTCGCGATATTAGGCGAGGAATAATCAATAGTAATCGTTTTACCCGCGCCGATATCAGAACCCCCGTAATCCTTCCCCTGTTCCTTAACGGCGGTTAAAACGGCGCGGACCGCAGCCTGTTTATTCAAAAAAAAATTTACATACCCATTTATCGCTTCGATCTTATCTATAAAATCCGGTTTGTTAATTTCCAAATCCCTTGATAAATCCGCGGCGATCAGCACCGGAGACTTTTTCAGCGCCTTGGACAGTTTGAAACAGGGGAAAGCCCAGTCGCCCATTTCAGCCGAAGGCGCGGGGGCAATAAGCGGCGCCAGCTCGCTGGCGGAAAGTGACGTAACCGTTTCCAGCAGTTTTGCTATTTCAGAGACATAAATCATATTCAGCCTTCCTTTGGTACAATCAATTTTATCTTTCTGTGCAAATTCTTTACTTCCACAGGCATTTCAGGCCCTTTCTCACCGTCGACGCCGGTCGTGAGAAACTGCTTGTCCTCTGAGAGATATTCGATATGGAAGTAGGGTTCTTTTATGACAATAACGCGATTGTCCTCAAGAAAATCCCCCTTTATCACTTTGAGAAAGAGTACGGCCAGATCCATAACCGGTACGGCTTTTACGGCTATAAACTCAAACAGACCGTCCTGTATGGAAGCCTGCGCTGAAATATTGTTAAAACCTCCGACGCCCGCGCTATTTAGAATAAAATACATAAATACGTCTTCTTCAAAAACTCGCGTCTGTGTTTTAACCCTGATTCTAAATGGAACGCAGCTTGAAAACTGTTCAACGCCTTTTAAGTAGTACGCGTACTTGCCCAGCGTATCTTTAGCCTCTTCGTCAACCATCTCAGAAATATTCACAAACACGCCGGAACCGCAGACATTGATAAAATATCGGCCGTTAACCAACCCCGCGTCACAGTATGTTAATTCTCCGTTTACCAGAGCGGTAACCGCATCCTCAGGATCAACGGGTATTTTTAAGTATGAGGCGAAATCATTGGCGGTACCGGAGGGAATAATAGCCAAAGGGATTGAAATATCACGCGGCAGAATGACGTTCAGCACCTGGTTTACAGTGCCATCCCCGCCGGATACCGCCAGCATGTCATATTCATTCAAGCCGTCCGCCAGAGTTTCTAAATCCAGGCCGGTATGCATCCGAAATAAATGTGTTTCATACCCGGCGTTCTGAAACGCGGTCACACAGGCGTCTAATGAAAGTTTAAAACCCTTGTCGCCGGCGTTGGGATTATATATTAATTTTACTTTTTTCATAGCAAAAGCTTTATATTCACGCTCCTCGCATATATAAAAACTATTTTAGCACTCTTTCCTCGTTGATTCAATATATTTCAGAAAGGCAGCCGGATCATAGTTGTTAGCTCTTTTAAGATATAGGTAAACACAAACTGCAGTACCAGGTAGAGGCTGCCCATAATACACGCGATATTGATTATTCTGATTTGATAATCCCGGTTGTCCGATTTGAGAAATACCTCTAATATTGTCTGCACAAGTGAGATCAAAAAAATTTGCCCGATCAGCGTCATGAACTCTCTCATTGGATTCTCCCTTCCCAACACAGTCCATTATATATATATTCAGAAGTAAAGCTGATAATTCTATTGACGAGATGGCTGATGCGGATGATAATATATTATGAGAGCGCGCAGGAAACTGTAATATTTTAATATTGTAATATTTTAATATACAAGGAGGTGATTTCATGAAAAATCAGGCGGCGTTTATGACGGGCCTGAATCAAATGGAGATCCGAGACATTGACATGCCAGAGCTTAGACCCGGGCAGGTTCTTGTTAAACTGGAATATGTGGGCATTTGCGGCTCAGATGTCCACTATTATGAATACGGACGCATAGGTGATTATGTCGTTAAGGGTGATTTCATTCTTGGTCATGAATGCGCGGGTACCATTGCCGCTCTCGGCGAAGGCGTCGACTCCCTGGCAATCGGAGATCGCGTCGCGCTGGAACCTGGCGCCGCGTGCGGTCACTGCGAATATTGCGCGACAGGGCGCTATAATCTCTGCCCCGATGTAGAGTTTCTCGCCACGCCGCCATATCACGGATGTTTCTCCAACTACATCGCGTTTCCCGCGGCTTTAGCGTTTAAGCTGCCCCCCAATGTTTCAACCAAGGAGGGCGCGCTGGCGGAACCGTTGTCTGTCGGTTTAGAAGCCGCCGCGGCAGGACAGGTTAAGCTGGGCGGCAGCGTTGCTATTTTAGGCGCCGGCTGTATTGGATTAGCCGCGTTGTTAGCCGCGAAAGCCTATGGCGCCGCTGACATTATTGTAGCGGACGTTATTGAAAAGCGGCTGGAAAAAGCCTTGGAATTGGGTGCAAGCAAAGTTATAAACGCCTCGCGGGAAGACACCGCGGCCGAAATCGCGAAATATACGGCCAATCAAGGCGTGGATATTGTTATGGAAACAGCCGGCGCTGCAAAGACAACCCAGCAGACAGTTGATGTCGTAAAACGCGGCGGCGTCATTGTTCTGGTCGGTATGCCCCCTGATGATATTATTCCGTTCAATTTCGCGAAGCTGATGGGTAAGATCGCGGAAGTACGCCCTATTTTTCGATATAAGAACCAATACCCTATTGCCATTAAGGCTATCGCTTCCGGCAAAATTGATGTTTCTAAAATCGTAACGGATGAATTTGAATTTGGTGATATAGCCAAGGCGTTCGAAAAGAATATCAAGGAAAAGAGCGAAGTTGTAAAGATTGTAATTAAGTTTTAAAATAAGCGGGACGGACGCCCTTTGTCCCTTCCCGCTTGTTTTACTTATAATCTTATTTACTTACAATCTCATTTACTTACAATCTCCTTGACGATTTTCTCCAACATGATATACTAGGTTTACTTCTCATGTGGAGTTGGTATATTAATGAAAAAAGCCTTTAGGAACACAGCGGTTGTTACTGGGTGTCTCCTCGTCCCTCTAATCCTGAATCGCTTATATTTCAAATACAGAGGCGGAAAGTCGAAGCCTCTGTTTTATGATCAATACTATTCCTGGCGTTTTGGTTATATACGATACAGAGTTATAGGTCAGGGTAAACCGTTGCTGCTTATACATGGAATTTATCCCGGCGCGGATATGGCGGAGTGGAAAAACGCCGACGCGAGCCTTTATCAGTCATATCAAATTTATACACTGGATTTATTAGGTTTTGGTCATTCCGAGAAGCCGTGTCTTTCATACTCGGCGTATTTATACACCGGATTAATCAGCGATTTTATAAAAGATGTAATCAAAAGGCCCGCTATCGTGGCCGCGTCCGGATACTCCGCGGCGTATACCGTATTGGGTTATACCTTCGAACCCCGGCTATACAAAAAGCTTCTTTTGATATCGCCGGCGGGTATCGAAAATGGATACGAGCTTCCAACATTCAAAGATCATGTCCACAAATGGCTGCTCGAAACTCCCATATTGGGAAATTCAGCTTATATATACTTAATCTCTAAAAAAGACGTGAAACTCTCCAGAAGATTATGGCGCGATTGCCCTGACGCTTCATACACGAAGCCCATCATTTCAGCTACAGCGTTTGCGGGCGGCCCTAACGCTAAATTACCGATAATCGCGCTATTGTGCAAATTCCTGAATGTAAAGATAAAAGATAAATTGAATAGAATTCAAATACCTTTGCTAATACTATCAAAGGAATATATAGGTTTACAAGAACTACCCGAATCTTTACAGTTTAAGAGCTTTTTGGATATTTAACGCGATATGCGTTAATATTGTGAAAGTCAACCTAACAGTTTTGTAACACGAGTGACAAAATTGTTAGGTTTCGTATTGCAAATACAACGCATATTGCGTTAAAAATATTCACATTATAAAAATCATTATAAAAATCATTATAAAAACCCTGAAAGAATATTTTAGATAAATTAACTAATAATATTAGAACTGCTAGTACTGCAACGAGAAATCGCGAATCAAAGCTACTGTTTATAAGGGTTTAATATTTTGCCGAGATGTAAAACATGCAATAATTACGGGGTCGAAAATTGATTCCACGTTGTAGTATTAGGAATAATTTTTGTTAAATAGAAGAAAATATAAGTGCGTGAAAAATAAAGGAGGAATTAATCTTGAAGGCAACCGGGATAGTCAGACGAATAGATGATTTGGGACGAGTAGTCATCCCAAAAGAGATTAGGAGAACCCTCCGTATCCGTGAAGGAGATCCTCTGGAGATTTTTACCGACAGAGAGGGAGAAATAATTTTAAAAAAGTATTCCCCGATTGGCGAGTTAGGGGCTTTTGCAAAAGAATATGCCGAGAGTCTGGCGCAGTCCGCCGGACATATTACCTGCATTGTAGATAAGGATCAAATTATTGCGGTATCGGGCGGCGCAAAAAAGGAATTCCTTGAAAAACATATTTCATCGGCGTTAGAAAAAGCGATTAATCAGCGCAGCACCTTGACATCAAGCCGCAATGAAGCAAACTTTGTTCCCATTTTAGATGAAGATGATCCCAGTATGTATACTAATGAATTAATAACGCCAATTATCGCTGAGGGGGATGTACTCGGCGCTATCGTGTTTTTATCAGTCGATAAAAAAATGGGAGAAGTTGAGGATA
>JAITDJ010000214.1 GCA_031282635.1 Clostridiales bacterium | reverse complement strand
CCGGCTGACGGCATAGATTTAGATAAAGCGCATGGCTTGGATTTGCGCACAAAACATTTGATATCCGTTACGGATAACTGCGGAGCCAAGTGCCCAATCCGAGCTAAGTGCCGGTACCTCAGCCTGCTCAATGCATATATGAACCCTTGCATAGACTTTCAGGTATGCAACCACAATTTTTTATTAGCCGACGTAATTAAACGTAAACAGGGCGGTAATCCTATGCTGCCCAATTACCAGGCGGTGATCATAGATGAAGTCCATAAATTCCTTCCGGCTGCCAGACAGATGTATGGAACAGGCTTATCCAATACTGAACCGGAAGCGCTGCACGGCATGTTGGAGAAGCTGCCGTTCGTAAATGAGAAGAAAGGGAGACTTGCCTGTAAATACTGCCAGGCCGCGCTTAATTTCAATGATGATCTGTTTAAATACCTGGCCAGATCGGCGGCGGGGTTTACACAATCAGGTGAGATTCAAGACCGGGCCAAAACTCACATTGGCAAACACGCGCAAATCGCCCTGCGGGCGTTGAGTTATAACGCAGGCCGGCTTGCTGGGCTGCTGCGTGAGAATGCAGCGGATATTAAAAGCGCCGATGCACTATATCATTCGGAATGCATAGGGCTGATGCACAGGTTTGACGCGCTTAAGAAAAAAGCGGATTTATTTCTGTCTCCAGAAGATATGATTTACTGGCTGGAAGCTCCGTTTGAACTAAATAATAAGGAACTCCGCCTGGCTTCCATCCCCAAAGATATTGATAAACGTCTTTATATGGATATTTGGTCTAAGCCGTTCCCTAAAATCCTTACGTCGGGTACCATTGCCGTAAACGGAGGGTTCGGGTACATAAAAGGACAGTTGGGGTTAAACAGGGTTTGGAAGGGCGGTATATTGGAAACCGTTAAGCAAGCGCCTTTCAATTACAAGGAGCAATGCTTGTTATACATCAGCGAGAAAACGCCGTTCCCTGCGCCGCCGGAAGGTATTGCGGGCACGGCTTCAGATAATGATTTGGAAAAAAAATATATAGACGCGGTAGTGAAAGAAATTAACATCCTGATTACTGCAGCCTGCGGGCATACCGCAGTTTTGTTTACCTCATACCGCGTTATGGGCATGGTGATGTCGAGGTTCAGGAATGGGCGTCTTCCATACCCGGTATTCAGGCTTAGCAAAGGCGAGCCGTTTGCGTTAGAGGATTTCAAAGCCAGCGGTAATGGGGTACTATTTGCCGCCGGAACGTTCTGGGATGGTATAGATATACCCGGCGACATCCTTTCCTCGCTGATTATTGTCAAATTACCGTTCGCGGCGCCTGATCCTGTTAACGAATACGAACGCAGCCTCTGCGGCAGCGAATTGGAATTTAAAGAGCAGTATGTTTTTGCCGACATGATTATCCGGCTTAAACAGGGAATCGGGCGGTTAATCCGCCGTGAAGACGATACCGGCCTAATCAGCATATTGGATTTCAGAATGCGGTTGGGCGCTAAATACCGGTCAAAGGTATTGGCCGCGCTCCCGGAATATCGGGTGACAAGCAGCGTTAAAGATATTCATGCGTTCTTCCGCAATAAAAAATCAGAAGAATATTTTACTCGAATTTCTGAGAAGTAAGATTATCCATTCATTTTCAGGAGGACACTCAATGTATGAAGAAATAGACGCGCGCATTATAAAAGAGACGCCGGATAAGCCAGGGACGCCGCTTTCATGCCTGCCAGCCGCATTAACCAATACCGGTATTGGAGTAAGCGGCGCGCTTACTCTGTTCAAAGAAAAGTATACGCTTTGGATCGACGAGGAATACGTACTATTCCGTGTTAATGGCCTTCCGGATTTATGCTGCGTGTTCGTAACCCGCGAACACATCAAAAAAGAAGAGCAGAGGATAGACAGGCTCCTTCGCAAGAACAACCTGAAGTTTGAAGAGCTTTTGCAACTCTCCAACATCAAATCCCAATTCAAGGAAGCTAAGGCAGCTATGGGCAGTATGAAAGACTACTACGTTTTCAGGACGTATGCAGGCGGCGGTAAAGACGGAGACCTCTGCGGCGATTATGCCAAGGGGAGCTCATATGACAGCGTCAATGGCAATAGCGAAGATATGCTTCTGACGCTTTGTCCGCACTGTGTCGGGCAGTTTTACAACATCCCCGGTAATACCGTGCGTCGTACAGATAAGAATCAGAAAATCAAGGAAACTTGCATGTACTGTAACTACCGAGACGGGTATGACTACGTAATTTCCAAAAAACACTAATGCCATCTGTCAGTGGGATGGGCCAAGGGCCGGGAGGATTAAACATATATGGAAGATACAGATATCAGAACCGTTGATATAGACGGCTTAGTGGACATTAATTCTATTACAGTAGAGCGAGGCGCCAAGCATGAACGCCTGCACAGTTTTATCAGGCAAATAAAGAACCCTTACTGCTTTCGTGTTGGTAAGACAGCCGTTAAAATCAGTTTTTCCGATACGAACGATACTTTGCAGGACAAGCTCGGCGAATTGCTGGCAAAGCTTTAAAAAAGTTCATAATTCATTAAAATTTATCTATCACATCTTGACTGCCATAAAACTATCTAACATCTTTGACACATCCCTATCCGTTTTGTTAACCTAAGCCAAGGACTGGTTAGCGAATCGTTATGACGGCGGACATGCGTAGATCCGCCCTCATCCAATGTGATGACGTGTATCCCCAGTACACCCATCGCCTTTTCCGATGTTTATTGCCGCAAAGCAGCGCTAAGCGCAAACTTTCGTATTTGGCGATTGCCATGGAGTGAACCGGTATATACCGCTGCCCCTCAACTTGCTGCGGGATAGTGGTTTTCTAATTCCCAAAACTATCGGGGGCGTTTTAAATGGCACATGATGAAAGCAAACAGTGGAAGACAGCAATTTATGCCCGTTTGTCGCGGGAAGACGGTGACAAGGCTGAAAGTGGGAGTATTAGCAGCCAAAAGGATTTAATCCGCGCTTATATGACGGATAAGCCATATCTGATTGAGCGCGGCGCTTTTGAAGATGACGGCTATTCAGGCGGAAATCTCGAACGGCCCGCGTTTAAGCGGCTTATGGACGATATACGCGCTCAGGAAATTACATGCGTTGTATGTAAGGATCTCAGCAGATTGGGGAGAAACTACATCGAGACAGGCAACCTGCTGGAACGAGTATTCCCTTTTATGGGCGTCAGGTTTATAGCTGTCATAGACAACTATGACAGCTATAAACTGAACCCGCAGACAGACAATCTGATTGTCCCGTTCAAGAATTTGATAAACGATGCGTTTCTGGCCGATACCTCAAGGAAAATCAGGAGCCAGTTTGAAATTAAGAGAAGGAAAGGTGATTATATCGGCGCCTTTTCAGCTTATGGCTATAAAAAGGATCCACTTGATCATAATAAATTGATATCGACGAATCAGCCGCCCAAACGGTCAGGGACATATTTAAATGGAAGATAGACGGCCTGAGCCCGCAATCCATAGCAGACAAGTTAAACCATTCCGGCGTGCCTTCACCGCTTGCCTATAAAAAGCTCCAAGGCTTGAATTTCTATACGCCTTTTGTCGAGAATGGAACGACCCTCTGGACGCCTAAAGCTGTTATACGAATTTTGGGAAACAATTTGTACATAGGGACCCTGACGCAAGGCATATTTACAACGCCCAGTTATAAAGTGAAAAAACGTGTAAAAAGATCCCCGGATGAATGGGCTTGCATAGAAAAGTCACATGAGGCCATTATTACAGATAGTGACTATAACCTTGTGGCCTCGCTTATGAAAAAGGATACGCGCGCCGCTGTCAGGGGCGGCGCTGTCCATTTATTTTCTGGAATGCTTTACTGCGGCGACTGCGGATATAGTTTAGTCCGGAAAACTGTGCCGAACGGCGATGATAAGTATATTTATCAAGTGTGTTCGAATTATAAAAACAACAAAAACTGCTCCAGCCATAGTTTAAGTGAACCCGCGCTTTATGACGCCGTACTCGCGTCAATCAGGAATCATCTGAAGATATGCGTTTCAGTATCGGACATACTGCGGAAGATAGACGGCCTGCCCATGCGCCGCCTTGATATACAGCGCCTTCAGAAACAGATT
>JAITDJ010000188.1 GCA_031282635.1 Clostridiales bacterium | reverse complement strand
CGTGGGTCTTTCAGATTTGTTTGTATTTCTTCCTTTATCTTTTGTATATTCATTTTTTCGCCCCTGGATTATTATACCAGAGGTTTATCGATTCGAAAAGTAAATGCTGTTGCCCTGGTGCTGTCGCCGTTCCGCTTGCGGAACGCTTTTTTATTATATATAATAATTAATATTTTTTAGCGAGGGGGGCGCATAGATGCCGATAAAAATACCGGATCATCTGCCGGCTATTGAAATACTCAGAAACGAACACATATTTGTCATGGGTGAAAACCGCGCCTTTCATCAAGATATCAGGCCGCTTAAAATTGCTATACTGAACCTCATGCCCAACAAACAGGCTACAGAAGTCCAGTTGATGCGGCTGCTCGGCAATACTGCCCTTCAGGTTGACATTACGCTGCTGCATATGGAGAGCCATGTTTCCAAAAATACGCCCGCTGAGTATCTGGCAGCGTTTTATCACGTGTTCGAGGATATTGAGCGGGAAAAATTTGACGGCATGATCATCACAGGCGCGCCGATCGAACATCTGGCGTTTGAAGAAGTTACTTACTGGAATGAACTGTCGGGCATTATGAAATGGAGCAAAACCCACGTCACTTCTACATTCCATATCTGTTGGGGCGCTGAGGCTGGGCTGTATTATCATTTCGGCATACAGAAATATACTCTGCCGCGGAAGATATTCGGAGTGTTCGCGCACAAGGCCGTCGCCCAGTCGGATCTTCTGCGCGGCATGGACGACGAATTCTATGTGCCTCATTCGCGTTACACTGAAATACGGCGCATGGATATCGAACGCGCGTCCGGCCTTCAGATACTAGCCGAATCGGAACAGTCCGGCGTTTATTTAATATCGGCGTACAACGGCCGCCAGATATTCGCGACAGGTCATTCGGAATACGACCCCAACACTCTGAATGATGAATATATGCGTGATTTAGCCAAGGGTTTGCCGATAGACGCGCCTCTGCACTATTATCTAAACGACGACCCGCGAAACCTCCCTATTGTAACATGGCGTTCACACGCCAGCCTGCTGTTTTCAAACTGGCTGAATTTTGTATATCAAGAAACGCCGTATTGCCTGTAAAGCAAGCTTAAGTAAAAGCCCCGCATCCTGGCCCGGATACGGGGTATTATCCGAAATTGTCGCGGATGGCCTGCAAGACGCGGCGTTCTATCCGCGATACCTGAACCTGTGAAACGCCGATCTCTTTCGCGATCTCCATCTGAGTCTTGTCCTGGAAATAGCGCAGCATGATTATCTGACGCTCATTAGGCTTCAGTTTGCTGATTATTTGCTTTATGGCGATGCTGTCCACCATATTGGCGCCGTCGTCATTCTGATCCAGTTTGTCAATTAAATAAATCGGGCTGCCATCACCTTGATGTATAGTGGAATACAGCGACTCCACATCCATACCGGCTTCCATCGCGATGATCAACTCTTCCACGTCGGCGCCCACTTCGTCCGCCAGTTCGTTTATTGTGGGCTGGCGCCCGTGTTTACCCGCGAACGCATCCTGCGCGTATCTCGCCTTGATAGCCAATTCCTTAAGCGGCCTGGATACCTTTATCATACCGTCGTCACGGATAAAGCGTTTAATTTCACCCATAATCATGGGTACCGCGTAGGTAGAAAATTTAACGTCGTACTGCATGTCAAATTTCTGGATACACTTCAAAAGACCAATTGAACCTATCTGAAATAGATCCTCAGCCTCATAACCCCTGCCGCTGAACCGCTTAACCACCGACCAGACGAGTCCGCTGTTTTCTTTGACAATCCGCTCCGTGGCATCCTTGTCGCCGCTCTGCGCCAGCATAATCAGTTCCAGCGTCTTATCCATTGTCCACCCTCTTTTACCGCTCGCCAGCCCCGCCCAGACCAGTAAATAAACAGTCAAAATCAGACTTGCGCCCCTGCCGCGCGATGGTCTTTCTCATTTCCACTGTCGTTCCCCTGCCGGGTGCGGATGTTACCTGAACATGATCCATAAATGTCTCCATGATCGTGAACCCCATGCCGGAGCGTTCCAACTCTGGTTTAGATGTATACAGCGGCGTCATGGCCTGCTCCAAATCCTCTATTCCGACGCCCTCGTCGGTTACGGTTATGATGATTTCAGCGCCGTAACTGCGCAGCGTAATAAACACTAAACCGTCTTTATTCTCGTAACCGTGAATGATCGCGTTGGTAACGGCTTCCGACACGGCCGTTTTTATATCGGTAAGATCGCCCAGCAGCGGGTCCAAAGAGGCCGCAAAGGCGGCCGCGGCCATCCTCGCGAACGCTTCATTTTGCGAACGCGCGCTCATGGAGATACTTACCTCGTTATCATATATCATTATTTTTCCCCCTCAATTGTAAACAAACAGCGCTAGGCGCGCGCTCGTCGGTTCTCCGCCTGTTTTTCCGCCTGATCCAGAGAATCAAAACTGCCGATTATTTTTTTAAGCCCGGATATATTATAAATACGTCCCAAATCGTGGTTCATATTGGCGATGGCAACTGTACCGCCGCGGCTGCGCACATTTTTATAACGCCCGATTAATAGCCCAATGCCTGAACTGTCCATAAACGCTACCCCGGAAAAATCAAATATCATGTGCCCGCATCTGGAACGCTCAAAGGCTTTATCGACTTTTTCACGTATTTCTTCCGCGTTATGCTGATCTATGTCGCCCATAATTTTTACAATCAAATTTTTATTACGTTCCAGTATCATTACATCCACAGCGTTCGCCCCGTTTTCCAAATTATGCTAACACTATGATAAACATTTCCTCATTAAAAATCAATAGTTTGTCCGCGCAAAATTGTGGTTTTTTATACAAATTTCTAGGGAAATAAAATAAACATTATAATATCATATAAGTTGATATTATAATGTTTATTTCGATATTATACGGTAATCTCTTTATTGAGCATAATCAGAATTAACGTTAAAATATGCGATAGTTTATCGCAGACCTGCGTAAATACGCTGCGCGCGCAACGTTCATCCGGCGCATTTTCATATATCCGCGTATATTTTTGAAGCGCGCGGCATTCCACAGCTGCCGCCCAATTTATGCCGGCGCCGTAGGCGATTTGCGTATTGATATCCGTCTCAGTCGGACTAAAAACCCCGCCGGCGTACCGTTCATAGAGCCCGTTCAGTTTGCCGGCGCGCTCGCCGCAGATCTCGCTCTCGCGTCTTAAATACCCGGCGTAATCGCCGCGCGGCGCGTGTTCCGCAAGATAGGCGTAGAAACGCGATGAATTGTGTTCGTCCTGAATGCGCTCACGCAGTGAAGCGGCAAATATATTATCCGTACATACCGGGAGCTTCTGCTCTTTAGGATAAGCGCGCTCAACTTGCCGGTCTGAAACAGCCCGTTGAACTGAAGACGGCCGCCGGATCCACGATCCCGCGCCCATCCCCCGCAGCGCCTTTATGGCATCGGCGTCAAGCGGTTTTATCCGCACCCCGTCCGGCAGCAGCTGCTCTGTGTGTCCATCGTACGGGCCCGACGGCAATGTTCTGAATCCCCGCCTGTTTAAATGATTATTCCCCCATGGCATAACATACACCTCAATTTCAGTTTATGCCATAAGATTTAAAGATGTCCATAAACGCGGAAACAGCCGCGCCCGGTTCAGGAGTCCCGAATATGGCGGAACCGGCTACAATTATGTTTGCCCCGGACTCAATGGCCTTTCGCACATTGGTCAGGTAAATGCCGCCGTCCATCTCAAGCTCTGTTTCAAGACCGTATTTTTCAATATAATTTGCTAATATTTCCGCTTTGTTCAAACATCCGGGTATCATTCTTTGCCCGCCGGCCCCCGGCTCAACAGACATGACTAAAACCAGTTCCAACTCCTCAATAAAAGGATAAACCGTTTCGGGAGGCGTACCCGGCTTAATGGTAAGCCCAGCCTTTTTGCCTCCGGCTTTGATGGCTTTTATCACCGGCCCAGGATCACACGCTTCCACGTGAATACTTATTATATCCGCGCCGGCGCGGATATAATCGTTGATAAATCGCAGCGGGTTTTCGATCATTAAATGAGCGTCTATCGTTAGATCCGTTACGTGGCGTACAGCCGAAATTACCGGCGGGCCAACAGATATATTAGAAACAAAATGGCCGTCCATCACATCAATATGCAGATATTCGGCGCCGGCGCGTTCAACCTCATTTATCTGCGCGCCCAAGCGTGTGAAATCCGCAGCGAGGATAGAAGGCGCAAGCCGTATACGTTTCATTACTCATCATCTGCTACGTCAAAATTTATAGATTCTTCCGCCATTAATTGGGATCTGCCGTCTTCTGTCACACGATAAATCTGGAAATCTTCTATGCCTGTACCGCTTACGTCAAGTACGAACGGCAGTTCGTCCACAATGCCGTCATAAACATATTCCCCCGTACCGCCCGTGATTTTAATTACACGCAGACGTACCGGAGCTTCGACATCCAGCGTTGTGCGTACCAGCAGCGGTTTCGTTTTTTTGGCCGGAGTGACCGCCGGAGTCGTTTGGGACGACGGGCCGGAGCTGATTACATAACTGATCTTTGCGCCCTTCTCTACCTCGGTGTTGGCCGGAATAGACTGCGAGATTATATAGCCGGCGGGGATCTCATTATTGGCCGACTTCGCAGGGCGATCCACCACCAATTCATTGCCTTGAAGCAGGCTGATGGCTTCGGATTCTAATTTGCCCACTATCTCCGGCACTAAGATTGTTTTCGGCTCGGATCCGAGGCTGCGCACAATAGTAACTTCGGTGTATAATTCAACCGGCGTGCCCGCGGGGGGCTCCTGCCTGATAATAACGTTTATCGGCGTGTCGTCGCTGAATTCGTCCTCCCCAAGAACTACCAGTGAATTGCCGCGTATAATATCCTCGGCTTCAGATATTTCCTTGTTAACCACATCCGGAACCGTTACCGTCTGAACCCCCAAACTGACATACACATGCACGGCGCCGATATTTTTGCTATTTGTATTCTGAACTGCGCCGGGGGGTTCATCCTGACGAATTATCTGCCCTTCAAGATAGTCTTCGTTGTATTCCTCGCCCATAACCATCGGCGCCATGTTCACCTGGCTGAGCAGCGCCCTGGAGTCATCCAGCGTAAACCCGATAACGGACGGGATGATCTGGGGTACAAGACGGTTCTTATATCGAACATAGATATACGCTGATGAAATAATCGTTATAATAGCCAAAGACGTAATGATCGCCGAAAAAACGATCTTCCGTTCCAGCGCTTTTTCCTCAGCTGGATCCATGGCGTTGTCCGCGTCTTGATCCAACCCGTCATCCTCCTGAACAGACTCATTTGAATTTTGCTCCTTAATGGTGTCTCTCACAAAACTTCCATCGTCGTCCGACAAAGCGCGTTTAAGGTCAGACAGCAGTTCTTCAGCCGACTGATAG
>JAITDJ010000051.1 GCA_031282635.1 Clostridiales bacterium | reverse complement strand
CCGGAGAACGGGCAGTATATGATTGGCGTGGTCATGTCCGGAGGTTCAGGCAGGGCGAAGGTAGAATCGCCGGCTAAGCTGACTGTAATCGCTGGCGTCTCGACCGCTGTCATAACGTGGAGCAGTCCTTATTACGAATATATGCTGGTTGACGGGGTCTACTACTACCCTGTTAACGCGGAAGGCAACTCCGTATTTGAAATCCCGGTCACATTAGATGAAGATATGACGATCAGAGCGCGAACCGTCGCTATGAGTCAGCCTCATGAAATCGAATATACGATGCGTTTTGCTTCCGACGCGATAAAGCCGGTAAACGTAAAGGGTTCGAATTTGCTCAAAATAGTTTTATTGGCGTCGCCGGGCTTTTTAATATTTACGGGTTTAATCATTTTTTTAAAACAGAAAATCATCTTTTTTTTAAAACAAAAAAAATGGTCTGTTTTTATCCTCTTGCTTTTTCTTATATATATCATCCCGCCGGGCTGCGCGGATAACGCCGCCGATGCGGGGAGCGGCGGCCCGGGCGGCGGATTGAGCAGGGTAAGCGGCATGGAGCTTCAATTCGCTGAGAACTTCGATGTTGAGTATTACAAGGGCGGGTATGCCCTAATAACAATATCAGATGAGGGCAGATTTCTTGTTGTCCCTGAAAACGCCGAGGCGCCTTCGGGCATAGCCGAGGATATAACGGTTCTGAAACGGCCGGTTAAAAATATCTATCTGGCCGCCACATCCGCGATGTGCCTGTTTGACGCCCTTGACTCTTTGGAAAATATCAGGTTTTCCGGTTCCAGGGCCGAAGACTGGTATATAGAAAACGCCAAGACGGCTATGGTCTCCGGGAACATCCTTTACGCGGGCAAATACAGTGCGCCTGATTATGAACTTATAATGTCGCATTCCTGTCAGTTGGCGATAGAATCAACCATGATAAACCATGCCCCCGAGGTTAAGGAAAAATTGGAATATGTGGGAATTCCCGTACTGACGGATCAATCGAGTTATGAGTCCCATCCGTTGGGCCGGACAGAGTGGATAAAGCTCTACGCTGTGTTGGTGGGAAAGGAGGCCTTTGCGGAACAACTTTTTAATAGGCAGGCGGCTTACTTGGGCGATGTGACAGGGGAAGTTGAAACGGAAAAAACCGTGGCGTTTTTTTATATCAGTTCCTCCGGCTTTGTTATCGCCAGAAAAACGGGAGACTATGTCACAAAAATGATCGAGCTGGCGGGTGGGGATTATATATTTAAAAATCTGGGGGACAGCCAAAGCGCGTCCAGTACGGTTACACTGGAAATGGAAACATTTTACGCCACAGCGAAAGAAGCTGATTTTATCATTTATAACAGCGCCATTGACGGCGAAATTCATTCTTTAGAAGAACTGATAAATAAAAACATTCTGCTAAAAGAGTTTAAAGCTGTTCAAAACGGAAACGTCTGGTGCACGGGAAAGAACTTATATCAAGAGACCACGAGGCTTGGCCTGATGATCTCTGATATTCGGCGGATGCTTACGGAAAGCGGCGGAAATCTGACGGAACTCAACTTTATGTATAAGCTGCGATGACAAGGAAACGGGAGTTTATATGGCGTTAATGGACGAAGGCTCAAAAAGACGGCTGAGATACTGTGTTACACTAATGATACTCATTATCCTTTTCGCGGTGTTTGTTTTATTGAATATCAGCATCGGGAGCGTAGCGGTCAACCCGAAAGAGATAATCGCGATACTGTTCGGCGCCCCCGTGAATACCACCGAATACGGAATAATATGGAAAGTACGGCTGCCCCGGGCTTCGGCCGCCGTTATTCTCGGCGGCGCGCTCGCACTCTCCGGTTTTTTATTACAGACCTTCTTTAATAACCCAATTGCCGGGCCTTATGTGCTGGGGATTTCATCAGGCGCGAAACTGATGGTTGCTGTCGTAATGGTTATGGCGCTGAGCAAGCGCCATTCAATTGGATCAGGGGCGCTAATCGCCGCGGCTTTTAGCGGTTCCATTATTTCAATCGGATTTGTTTTGCTTGCGGCGCGGGTTATGCGGCGTCCTTCCACGCTTATTGTAAGCGGCGTTATGATTGGATATATATGCTCGGCGATCACGGATTTTATAGTAACCTTCGCGGACGACGCCAGTATTGTGAACTTACATAATTGGTCACGCGGCAGCTTCTCCGGCGCCTCATGGAAAGACGTGCGCACAATGGCGCCGGTGGCGTTGGCTGCTTCGATAACCGTATTTCTTATGTCTAAGCCGATAGGGGCCTATCAGATGGGCGAAAGTTACGCGCGGAACATGGGGGTTAATATTGTTTTGTTCCGAGGTATTATCGTGGCGCTTTCCAGCGTGCTGTGCGCGTGCGTGACAGCGTTTGCCGGGCCTGTCTCTTTTGTGGGGATTGCCGTGCCTCATCTCATAAAATTATTTTTAAAAACATCGAAGCCCTTGCTGGTTATCCCGGCTTGTTTTTTGGGAGGGTCGGTTTTCTGCCTGGGATGTGACTTAATAGCGCGCACTGTATTCGCTCCGGTGGAAATGAGCGTAAGCTCGGTGACGGCCGTACTTGGCGCGCCAATAGTCATCGCGGTTATGTTGAGAAAGAAAGCGCGTGTTTGATCATGGACTATTTTTTTTGGACAAAGAAGCTGACTGTTGGATATAATGGTATGCCCCTGATTAGAGATATCGAAATCGGGTTGAATAAAGGACAGATATTGACGCTTATCGGACCGAACGGCGCCGGCAAGTCGACAATCCTGAAAACCCTGACCAAATACCTAAGGAGCGTTTATGGTACTGTCTATGTTGACGGCCGTTCTATAGACGATATGAGCGCCGGGGATCTGTCACGCGGTATAGCTGTTGTTTTGACCGAAAGCCTTAAAACAGAACTTATGACGTGTGAAAATGTAGTCGCTTCAGGCCGGTACCCATACACGGGGATGCTGGGCATACTCGCCGCGCGTGATAAGGAGGTTGTGCGCGACACAATGGAGCGTCTTAGCCTATGGGAACTCCGCGAAAGAGATTTCAACGAGATCAGCGACGGTCAGAGGCAAAGGGTACTGCTCGCGCGGGCTGTTTGTCAGGAGCCTCAAATCATTGTGCTGGACGAGCCGACGTCATATCTTGATATACGTTATGGGATTGAAATTCTAAATAATCTGAGGAAAATAGCGAAAGAAAGAGGTATTACAGTAATCATGTCGCTCCATGATTTGAACATGGCGCAAAAGGCATCGGATTTGGTAATGTGTGTTAAAGGCGAATATATCACATACTATGGGGAACCGCGGAAGATATTCAAAAGAGAGCTGATCAGTGAGCTATACGAACTGACGAATGGAAGTTATAACCCTTTTTTTGGAAGTTTTGAACTAGAAAAGCCGAGGGGCCGGCCCGATGTCTTTGTGATAGCCGGAGGCGGAACCGGCATTGACCAGTATCGGATTCTGCAAAAAAAGGGGATACCGTTTGCGACAGGTATCCTCCATGAAAATGATATAGATTTTCAGGTGGCTTACGATCTGGCTGGCGAGATATTCGCCGAGAAGAGTTTCCAAATGATCGGAGAGGATATATATCAAAGGGCGCTTAAACGACTGGAAACCTGCGGCGCGGTAATTAACTGTTTAACGCGCTACGGATTTATGAATTTGCCGAATAAAGAGCTATATGAGCGGGCAGTGTCACTGAAGCTGAGAATCGCGGCAAACGCGGACAGCCTTTAAATTTTTTTATAAAGGCCTGTCTTTCGGCGATGGCCGGCGGCCGGTTTTTTCGAGGGGTTTTTAGCGCGTCTATACGAACATGACGAATTATTTAAAGTTACTTACGCCCCATTTTATGACGGCGCTTGAATTGATACATACGTTCGTCGGCAATAGCCAACAATTTGCTCGCGGACAGGGTATTCTGCGGCCCCACCTCAACAATGCCGAAACTTATGCTGTTATAGTATGGGCTTGCGCCGTTTTCGCCTTTTCTGATCATCCGGCTGCGCAGCGCTTCCATCTGTTCTTCCGAGTCTTTTTCCGTCCAACCCAGTTCCAGCAGCATGAACTCGTCGCCGCCGATACGACAGATCGTGATATCAGGTGAAAATGATTTTAGAATTGACACCACCGCATTAATATACCGATCACCTTCCAAATGGCCGTATTTAACATTTACATACTTTAGTTTGTCAATATCGACAAAACTTAGGATAAACGACTCTTTTTCCGCTATCCATCGGTTTAGCAGGCGCATGCCGTAATCGCGGTTATACAGTTTGGTCAGCATATCGTAATTCGCGGCGTACTCCAGTTCTTTCATACGTTCCTGCTTCTTGCTGTCATCTGTCAGCATAAAAACTATTGAGGGGCTGTCGCGCCAGAGCATAGGCTTTTCCATGACGGTGAAGAACTGCGTATGCCGTCCATGAACCAGTTCAAGTTCACTGTAGTCCAGGCCGTTCTTCGCGTCACATTCGAGAACTTTTTTATCCAGCCATTCTTTAAGACGCGGTAAAAATTCTTTTGTTCGCAGTACTTTTTGAACCGGATAATTATAGAAAAGCCATTTATACGTCACCCGCTCTACCACGACCAGCCACTGTGAGTTTTCCTTTGTAATAGTTTCGAACAAATCGTTGCATTGCTCCAACGCAATAGTTTTTTGTTTTGAGATTTCAATTTCCTTCATCAATTCACGGCGCCGTTCCTCCAACTGCCTTATCATAGAGTTGAATCCCATCGCGAAGTCTCCCAAATAATCCACTTTTTGGCTGTAATCACCGCTGGCGACCTGCTGGGTCTGCCAGGTAAGATGTTTCAATGTGGCGTGGAGCGATTTGAGCGGGGCGCCCAGTTCG
>JAITDJ010000003.1 GCA_031282635.1 Clostridiales bacterium | reverse complement strand
ATCGTCACCTCATCTGCGGCAGGCGTCATAGTGTGGGCCAGGGGGTTCCCGTCCCCATGCCCCGGGGAATGATACCCTGTGAGCGCCAGCGCGTCAAAGCCTTCGTCCAGCCCGTCAACCATTGAAAGCGGACTGCCGCTCCAACCGCGGTGTATAGTTACACCTTCGGGCAGTTCCGCGGGTATAATATTCCTGGCCCAATCGTGGGCGTCCTTGACCCTTATATACTCCGCGCCGCCCTCTTTTGCGCCTATACAAGCCGCCGCCGCCTCACGCGTCATCCGCTCGCGGAAGTAATCGTACCAGCGGCCGCCTCGGTCGTAATCCGTTTCGTCCCAATGCACTATACCGGTTGTGCCCTCAATGTCGCTGGATATAAAAAGTCTCATAAAATCGTCCCCGTTTTTTATATGTTTGCGCCTGTTTACTGATTAATTTGTATCGACCAATTATTAGCGTATTGTTCCCCTGCAGGCAGATGAATCAGGTTATCCTGCCTGCTGATATCCTCAACCACCCCGTCTCGGGACGGCAGAGAGGACCACGGCTCTACGCAGACATATGGCGCTTCCTTTTTAACCGCGTGCCAGAACCCTACATATGGCATGTCAGGATAACGTACAGTCACGCTCTTTACGCCTTTGGGGCTTTTAATGGTTACATTCCTGCTCATTTGATTCAGAACAATGGCGTCGTGATCGAACAGGCTGTGTTCAAGCGGGATAAATCGTCCGTCAGCCAGGGGATATTCTTTTGTTTTCCCCTCATCGACAAAACATCCGTCCGAAAAACCTATGCGCAAGGGTTTGCACGGCGGGTCAAATTCCAGAACATAGTCTGAAAACGTCAACCCATCTTCCATTGGCACGATAAACCCCGGATGGCCGCCTATGCCGAAATGCATTTCATGCTCGCCTGTGTTAAGCGCCTCAAATCGGACATTAATTGTATCATCCGATAAGGTGTATTTAACGCGCAGTTCAAAACGGAACGGATATATCGCGCGCGTTTTTTCGCTGTCTGTCAGCAAGAAGCATATGTCCGCGTCTCTTTGCCGCTCCGCTTCCAAGATGGATTCAGGCAAAAATCCATGCAGGGGCATTGGGTATTCTTTACCTTCAAAGCTGTATTTCCCTTCGGTCAAACGGGCTATATAAGGAAAAAGATTAATTGCCCTGCGGTTCCAAAAAGCCGGATCGCCGTACCAGAGATATTCGCGGCCATCTTTGCCCTTAATAGACTGCATTTCAGCGCCAAGCGACGAAATATCAACAGTGAGGTTTTCATTTTTTATAGTATACAATTCCAGCAAGTACGCCACATCCTCAATCTTCAGATTTTTCACTCCATTTTTGACTCTGTTTTTCACTCTCTTGTACATGAATTAACGTTATCATTTGAAAGCAGATATGTCAATAATAAAACGCGAGACGCGGCGTAATACGATATAGACCGTAAAAACCATACGAAACGATCTTTGAACTTATAAAGAGAACTTATAAAGAACTTGTAAAACTTACGCAAAAGCATATAATAATAAACAGTGAATAAAAGACGAAAAGAGATGACTAACGTGCGCCTCGGAACACGACGCTCATTAAACCGCAAAAGAACCAAATCCCTATACATACGGATCAATATACCGGTAAGCCTGCTTTTGATTATGCTGTCTTCGCTGGCTTTAACCTATATCTGTTTCAGGCTGCAGATCACCCCCATTGAAAACACCTGGGAAATAATCGTCGAATCCGATTACGAAATTTTCCGTCTTAACTGGATCCCCATCCTGCTGATAACGCTGCTGCTATACGCGCTGTTTAACAATACCGTCATTGCCTGCGGTTTGACATCCGGCGCGGCCGTTTTGCTTTCTTTTATAAACCGCAGCATGATTACCATGAGACAGGATCCCTTTAAACCGTTGGATATCCTGTTGGGCGGCGAGTTTTTGGGTATCGCGAAGAGTATTGATCCTAAATTGATTTTATTCGCTGCCATCGGCGTTTTAGGGTTTCTGGCTCTCTTTTTCGCCTGCGTATTTTTTATTCGAAGCAAATATATCCTGCATCCGGCCGCTCATTTGATTGCTGCCGCCGCCGCTGTTGCCGTATGCGTCTGGTATAATAACACCGCTTTATCGGACACCGATTTATATGAGTCTTTATTTATGGCCGGCAATAGATATAACCTGACCGATAACTTTGAATCAAAGGGCTTTATATACAGTTTTCTATATTTTATGAACAATAGCCGTATAGACGCTCCTCCGTCCTATGATAAAGATAAAGTCGTCATCGCCTCGCGTGTGGACGCGTTTGCTCCGGCGGATTTAAGCGGCGCCGTTAAGCCGAACATTATCCTGATTCTAAGTGAAGCGTTTTCCGACATTCTGCTTAGCCCATGTTTAAGTTTTGATCGCTATACCGCGCCCATGGAAAACTACAAACGCATCCGTGACGATTCTATTTCCGGCCATCTTATTGTTCCCAACATCGGAGGCGGTACGGCAGATACCGAGTTTGACATTTTTACCGGTCTGAACACAAGGCATCTGCGCGGAACCCCATATGCGTACAACCTTATAACAAAACAGGTCTCGGCCCTCCCTTCAATATTAACCCGCGCCGGGTATGACAGCTTGGCGCTGCATCCCGGGTACGGCTGGTTTTATAACCGCCAGAATGTTTACCGTTATATGGGTTTTGATATGTTCCTTGACTCAAAGACGTATGACGCCGCGGATACCAAGGGCATGTATATCACGGAGAAGCAAACTGCGGAACGTATTATAAGCGAATATGAACAGCGTCAGACAGTGTCTAAGTCCCCGTTTTTCGAGTTTTGCGTCACCATACAGAATCACGGCCCTTATGTGGGCAAATACAATGCCGTAAAAAACTTTGACATCAATAAGCCATTATCGGATGAAGCGGAAAACGCGGTTTCAAACTATGTTGAGGGTATGATCGACTGCGATCGGGAACTGGGCGTGCTTGTTGATTATTTAAGCGGCAGGCCGGAACCGGTTATTTTAGTATATTACGGGGATCACCTGCCCAGCTTTTCCGCTGAAATATATGAAGCCTTGATTCCCTCCGGCATGCCGGTAAATTCATATGAACACTTAACGCGGCTGTATAAAACGCCATTTATAATATGGCAGAACCAGGCCGCGCGGGCGTC
The DNA here is from genome assembly GCA_031282635.1 of Clostridiales bacterium. Taxonomy (GTDB): domain Bacteria; phylum Bacillota; class Clostridia; order Lachnospirales; family WQUN01; genus JAISZF01. Next base: position 17,037 of record JAITDJ010000003.1, on the reverse strand, counting down.
CACCCCTATTGAGCGGCTTTACGGGGAGCTTACCCCGCCCGGCGGCGAATGGGTTATAACATCAAACTATCTTGGAGCTAACCTGCTGTATCTTCTGGGGTTTGACGGCGTTGATCCATTTATGGATTATGTTAGCGATTTGTCGCGGACATATCCTGTAATATTGGAAAACAACGCGCTTACGAGCGACAGCTCATTTATTGACCTAGGCGAAGAACCGTCGGAACAAATTGAATTTTATCGGAGTTGGGAGTATTATTGGATATTCAATTGAACCGCGAAAGCAAGAGTTCCCGCGTTCGCTCATAATGATTTTATTAAAATAACTTAACCAACCCGTAAATCTTCTCCCTCAGTAAGTTGGCCACCAGCGCGTTGCCCCGCGGGCTGTACACGTTATTCAGATAATAGGCCCCGGAAGCCCCGTTCAGCACAGACAGCGCGTCGGCTTTAATTATCGAATTATCTATATATTTAAACTGAAACGGGATGATAGTGGAAGCGGTCTGATCTTCTTCCATCGCGATAACAACGACATCGTTGGGCTGAAAATCTATCGAGTTAACCAGCGACAGCATACGGCCGGCCTGCATGCGCCCGTCAAAATTGGCGTGGTTTTCAACGCGCAGGGGCAGGTTAATGGAAGCCTGCAGCGCGCTGGCGATAGTTTCGTCGTCGGAAACCAGTTTGCCGAATACCATGCTGCCTCCAAAAATATACACTGTGCCGGCGTATTTCTCCAGCTGGCCAATTGTGCGTCGCAGGCCGTTTTCTATATTCATGTACATACCGCCGCGGCCGGAAAATCTCCATACCTCTTCAGCGTCCAGCATGGCGGGCGGCAAAATAGCTGTCTGCGACAGCTTTTCAAAGGAAACGCCGCTAAAGACACCCGGCAAGGATGATATGTTCTGTCCGGCTTCCGTAAGCAGTTTGGCTGTGCTGTAGGATAAAAGGGCCCTATCGTCCGGGGAGGGGCTTTTCAAGGCTCGTATGGTGGGAAGCCTTAAAGCGATAATCGGGCCGCCGCCCCCGCGAGCGACGGCGTCTTTAACGCCGGCCGCAAAAAAATGCTCTGTGGATAAAGAATGCAGCAGCGTATGAAACCAGATTATCTTTACCTTGCCGGGAACGAGCTTAGTAATGTCCGCCATTTCCCGTTTACCGGGCACGCAGGCGGCAAGCAGCACATCATCGTCGCCCAGATGTATGGTTTCGGCGTTATAAGCGTTAAATCTGTATTGGCGCAAACCCATGGAAGCGCCTAGGCTGAAAGGCATATCCAGGGTAAACAAATGTTTTACTCTGATTTTGGCAATTCCTACGGCGTCCATTATCAACGGCGCTGTTTTCGCATCGGCCAGTATGGAGATCTCTTCAATGCCGCGCAGCTCAAAATAGTCAAACACACGGCAGCCGTGGGACAGCAGGGCCAAAACCTCGGCGCTGAAATCACCGCTTAAACGCTTGATATTATCCGCAGCGTCGTAAAGAGGCAGCAGATGGCCGCGGTGGATATTAGCAAAATTCGGCGCTGTTTTGTCGATATAGTTAAAGACGGTTTTTTCATTATATACAAAGTAAGAAGTATCGAAATAATATTTCTCATTATTATATTTCACGCCCACCCTGGCCCAATAGACGCCGAAGACGGAAATATGCGTTTCACACATGGAGTCGGCGGAGAAGCCGGCCTGATCGATAACCTGGCTGCCCATCATTACGCTGAACGAAAACAATACGCCCGTATGTTCAGGCTGCTCGACCTGGACAACAAACAGGCCGTTGACTATAAAAGCTCGATAAGACAGCTTAATATCGGTATCCGGAATAAGTTTAGCCTTAATCAGCGGCGGGGCGGACGCCTGGCGGTTGACGTCAGGCAGCCTGACGCCTAAAAGCGCCATTAGAACGCGCGACAATTCGTAATCGACCCGCGGGCCATAATGGAGCACATGAAAATCAGTAAGATCCGCTTCCGACTTAACCAGGCCGCGGATATCCAGCAGATACGCATTTGTGTTGCGCACTACGACTTCTTCGGCAATCGCATTGTAACGGAGTCTGCGTTGATAATCGACGCCGAAACGATCCGGATCGCTTCCATCGGCGGCGCTTACCCGGGTAAAAGCCACCTCGGGCGAGGTCATTATAATAAGGGACGTCTGCTTGGGCAGATTATCGCATATATATTGTAAACTGTCGTCCAATTCGTCGTCGCCGTACACATAGCTCTGAAACTGATCAAAAAATGCCGTGTCAAGCTTGCTCACGTGTTCCCGCGGCAGGTAAACGCTTAAGGCGGAATTGGTTTTGTCGGAGTATTTAATCATGCTGCGTTCTGAAATAACGCTGATTAAGATATAATCGCATTCCCCTGAAAACATGGCTGTTGTGAAAATGCCCGGATCCAAGCAAGGGGCGGCCCGCAGGACAGTCTTTTTTTCTTCTTCCGTATACTGCTGACTTTTAACGGCATACCGGATAGACACAGGCGCGTCGAAAATTTCAGATGTAACGCACACATACTTTTTGAGGTATCGGGTTATACCCGCTAATTCGGCGCTTCCACGCACCAGCAGGCGCTGTTTGACGTCTGATTTAAAGATGTCGAGTTTGTCCGCGCCCTCGAATGATTGATTAATCCAGTTGGGCGCCGGGGAATTATCCACTTCCCCCATACAAAATTTGGATTTAGTTAATGCAGGGTAGCCCAATTTCGCATAAGTCCATTGTTCCACGCCGGGAACATCAAGCAGGTCGGCGCTGAAAGCAAAATGCAGCAGCTTATTGGCTCGTATCGCGTAAAACCCGACGACGCCGTGATCCTCCCATACATCCTTTAGTGTGACACAACCGTGCTTTATGTCCGGTTCATTGAAAAGGGCGTTAAGCTCGTCGGGTGACAGGCGCTTGCCTGTATAATTAAGAACCGCGGACTCCGCGAAAATCCTCTGTATCTCAGATATGTACGTGCTGCCGCTAACAAGGGAGCATTCCATTACAGCTTGAGCCATAACGCTGAAATCGGATAAACTTTTGCCCTCTGTCAAGGGCTTTGCCAGTTTATACTGCGCCAGACGTACGTGAAGCTTATCGGTAAAGCCCTTCATTTCGGGCTGCTGAATTATGGTGAATATATCGGACGGCCGCGCGGCGTTCAGTTTGGGCAGCGTGTCTTCCGCCAATTTTCTGTTGAAAGCGCTGTTGTCAAGATATAAGGTATACTGCGGGCGCAACCGGGTGTTTTGAATGATCTGTTCCACGCGTTCAGCTTTAGAAACCGCGTTGGCGTTAATACAAGGAAAAATTAGACAATCCCATACGCCAAGATCTTCAAGCCTGCTCCGAGCGGTTTGAAAAGAGCCGCGCGAGCAGCACGAGTTCATAATACCGCGGCTGATAAGCGTTTTAATGATCTCCGCGTATTTCTCACAAGCCGCGGTATCGCCGCCGGCAATGCCGCTGTCAAAAAAAGTTCGATCCAAATCCCATACGACGAGCCAGATATTATCATTCATAAAAAAACTCCTGTATATTTGATTTTACGTCAAAATCAGCGTGAGTTCATCATAACATATGGGATTAAAAATTGAAAGAGCCTTTCCGCGAAAACGCCCGTCTGATCAATTTCAGACGAGCGCAAATGGCGGGAGCAATGTGCAAAGGAGGCAATTGCGTTATGAAAATGCGAACCGAACAGGAAATGATGGAGACGAAAATATGATAGCAGCCCGGTTAGCTCGGATTTCCGATGCGTCTCAGCTGCAGCAGCTAAACGATTTGTTCAATGGCGAGGGCTGTAACACCTTCGCCGCCATTGAGGAATCTTTGAAAAACAACATACAAGAAATTGTCTGTGTCGCCGCCGATAACGATCGGCTCATTGGATTTTGCTGCGGGCAAATATTCAAATCCATGTGCTACGATGTGAATTACGGCGAGATTACAGAACTTTTCGTACTAGGGGCGTACCGCCGCAAAAGGGTGGCAAGCAAACTGATACTGTTTATTGAGGAGGAGTTTCGCAAACAAGGAATCAATCATTTTCAGCTTTTCACGGGCAAAACAAACGAATCCGCGCAAGCTTTTTATAGAACTCTTGGATATAAGGAAACTTCGGAGACGATGTTCCGCAAGCGGCCAAGTATGTTAAAATTGTAGCGGGCTTAACGAACTGGCATTCGACTTTTTCGGCAGAATTATGCGGGGTTGATTTGATTTAGCGGCTTATTCAATCCAAGGGCCGTTCAAGCAGAACCGGCATTGTAACAATAACGGTAGTCCGCTCACTGTACACGCTTTCCACACGAAGCCCGTAAGCATCCCCTAAAAGCAGTTTTATCTTCTGTTGAATATTAGTCATGCCAATTCCCATAGTTCCGGACTGAGCCCGCTCTCCCGCCATTATGTCGGGAGAGCATAGCCTACCCTGCGGGCTATCTCCGAAACAGGCATCTTGGTGCGAGACAACAACTCACACGCCCTGGTCAGCCTGGCGTCGCGCAGGTACTGGGGGAACGTTTTTCCTGTGGCGCTTTTGAACAATTGCCCGCAATAAGTGGGGTTAAGGTAAAATTCTTTAGCGAGCTCTTCCAATACCAGCTTATCGTATATATGTATGTTTACATGCCGCAGGAGCATGGAAAAATATTTATTGCCGCTGGAATATTCTATGGATTCAGGCAAATCATCACTGCTGTTCAAACGATCCACAACCCTTTTTAAGACCGCTTCCGCTTTATCTGTATCCAACGGTTTGAGACAATACTCGAACACACCTTGCCGCAGGGCTTCCTGTGCGCAGGTAAACTCCGCGTATCCGCTTAATAACACGGAGCTCAGATTTGGCAGCGACGCCTTGAGAAAATGGATTAAGTCCAGCCCGGATATGGATGGCATACGAATATCCGCTATAAGCAGATCCGGTTCGATTACCGGCAGCCGCGCAAGGGCCTGAGTGGAGCTGGTAAACTGTCCTACAACCTTAAAGTTGTATTTTTCAAAGGGAAATATATGCAGATTATCTATAAGGGCCCATTTTTCGTCATCTACCAAAGCGACTGTGTACATAAAAAGAGCTCCTTTTTATGTGTTAATGATGAAAGGTGCTGGACGATCGTACAGAGCGATAGATCTTTTGGCCAAGATAATGAAAGGTGAACCGAATACGGTTCACCTTCGGAGCGGATCAAAGCATCACCTTTTCTCCGGTAACCGAACTCTTAATACAAGCGCGCGTCATCGCAAGCGAGTGGATGTTATTGTGGCAGTCTGTCTGCATCGCGCGCCCTGTCTTGAGCGCGTTGAACATCGCGTCCAGACAACCGTCGTGTTCCTCACGGCCGTCACGCAAAAGCGCGATCTCGCGGCGCAGGCCCTCCTCCTCGTAATATCCAGCGTCCGGCCGCACGGGCTGGGCTTCATTGAGCCATACGCCCCGATAACCATCCCATACGGCGGCGCCCTCTCCGCACGAAACCGTCCAACGCCCGTGCGAGGAGGTATTTTCAGCCCGTCCGATCCATGATCCGCGAAATGAAATCACAGTCCCGCCGCTCATCTCAAAAATCGCGTCAGCCGCGCCCTCACCCCTGTACCACGAGTGCGGAGGGTTATATTCCTGGCAATACGCGCTGACCGCCGTCACGTCGCCCAGCAAATATCGCGCCTCGTCAAACGTGTGAATTGACATGTCCAGGAGCAGCGGATGTTCCATCTCGTTGCGAAATCCCGTAAAATGCGCGCCGAGCAGCATGTCTACGGATATGTGGAAAGGCTTTCCGACAGCTTCTTTCTCGATCAGTGAACGAAGCGTGCGGATTCCGTATAAATAACGCCGATTCTGGAGTACAAAACATTTGCGGCCGGTTTCGTCCGCGGCCAGAATAATATCCCGCGCGGCTTCAACGCTGTCTGCGAGCGGTTTTTCAGTGAACACGTCAAGCCCGTTCATCAGCGCGGATATGATAATTTCTTCATGCATGGCGGGCGGGGTTGTGTTAAATACCAAATTCGCTTCCACTTTACCAAACGCTTCGCTGATATTGCCAAAGACAGGGCAGTTTAACCCATACCGCTCCTTGTGCGCCACGGCGTTTTTTTCGATGGGATCGACGACCGCGGTAATTTTAACATCCTCACGGGCGAGCGCGTTTTCAAACCATTTATTCACAATTGAGCCGCAGCCCGCGACAATCACAGAAAACATGTGTACCTCCTGTTATCTTTGACGCGTTTCCTCAATGAGTTTAATGAGTTTAAGGCACATGCGTCCGTTGTGATACGGCCCTTTCCACGCGCCGGCGCGCATCTCGTTGCTCGGATCACGCGCGCTGCGATCGCCGCGCGACAGCCATTCGCGGAACACGCCGCCCTCACGGTCCGATATATAATCCTTAATATATTGGAGTGTATCCTCCGTAAGCTTTAAGTATCGATCATCCCCGCTTATCAAATAAGCGTTAAAAAAGCCATTTACCGCTTCCGCTTGAGTCCACCACGACATTTCAAGATCAACAGAGCCCGACGAGTCGCCCTCATAATACATACCGCCTGTTTTCGGGTTCAGTCCCTCCAGACAAGACGACGCAATCCGGACGGCAATCGGCTTGCATTGTTCGATCAGTTCCGTGTCCCCGTAAACCGCGGCCGCTTCGGTCAGCAGCCATGAAGCTTCGATATCGTGTCCGTACGAAACATGATAATCCGTAGTCTGCCAGTCGTCCGTCATGTACGGTTTATAGTGGAAGCGTCCGAGGTCGAGCAGTTTGGTCGTCATAATGTCAATCATTGAGCGCGTTTTTTTTCGGATTTCCGGATCGGGATCCACCCGCGTCAGGTTTGTAATACTTTCAATAAGATGAAGGTGAGTATTCAGCGCCTTTGATCCAAGCGACGGCTCTTTGATGTTAAAGCCCTGCAGCCTTTCGCTCCAGTCACGTGAATACGCCTCAAAGCATCCGCCGTTTATCGGATCAAACGCGTGCTCCTCAAGTGCGGAATACATCTCGCGCGCCATCGCCGCCGCTTCCATGTCGCCGGATACCCGCGCGAGTTCCGCGCCGCCGTAAATAACGAACGAAATACCATAGGGATACTTCGCTTCGTCGGAGGGCGTACCATCCGCGTGGACGCTCCAATACGCGCCGCCGTGTACGGGGTCGATAAAATACTTTAAGATATACTCTTTCGCGTGCTTCGATATATCAAGGTATTGAGAATCTTTCAAAACGCCATACGCGTTCGCGAAAGTCCACAGCAAACGTCCGTTCAGTACTAAGCCGCGATCAGCGTTCTTTTGCGGAACAAGTTCGCGCGTAACCGCACCAAAAAATCCGCCCGCCGGATCATACGCGTATTTAATGTAAAAATCAAGAATGTCTTTTATCTCATTTTTTGCCCAGTCATAAATCGGTTTGATACGATCTTCGTATTTCAAACCATTTCCTCCTTTTTTTCGACTTGCTAAAGCGGTCTGCGCCCCCAAGGGGAATCAGGAAATGAATTCCCGATTCCCTCACGCAGGCGTACGCGCTCTCAGATTATTAATTTCCGCTGCGGGTTTCAATCATGTAATCCATCATATCTTGGCGGGTCGCGGGGATGCAGGGCAGTTCGTTCAGATCGTCAAGTACCGGTTGAACCTTCGGAGTCATTGTCGTAAGCCAGTCACGCCATGTCTGTTCAACAGTATCTGATGTCGTCGTACTCATCACCTCAATCAGCTTTGCTTTAACCTCCTCAATAAAGAGCCCAAGACGATCTTTGTTCGGCGTGCTTGTATAGAAAAGGTTATAATCAAGATGACGTACCGTGCCCTTTGTGAAATAAAAATCCATACCGTCTTTCGCGTCGCGGCGATCCATTTCCGGCAAGGCGACGTTTGTGAACGCGTCCTCTGCGCCGGAAAGCTTCATGCGCGTATAGAACGAGCGGGAACCCGACGGATACGGGTCAAGATAAAGACCATTATCGTCTTTCTCCCAGAGCAGGTTGATAGAACCGTCGTTATTTTTCGTGTAGTCAATATTCTCAAGTCCGTAAAGCTTAAAGTTTTTGCCTTCCTCAGTCAAAATCCAATTAAAAATGTCCAGATATCGGTTCATCTGATCATCGGTTACATTCGAACTCATTGAAGTCGCAGACCAGTAACACGGCGATTCTTTCTGCCAATATTCATTCTGCCTGCCCGGGGAAGCCACTTTGGCGATCACGTAGCATTTTTCGCGGTCAAGCGACGCGTCGGCTTTCGCCATCTGATTCCGCATGGTATTTAAGTTGCCCGCGGTCAGGTTGTCGACGATAGCGCCCATCTGACCCGCGACATACAGATCCTTATACATTGATGAATTGGTGTCAACAACATTATCCTGCCAAATTACACCGTCGTCAAATAGTTTTTTGGCAATTACAAGCCCTTCGATGAAGTTTTCCTGCGCGGGCGCCCACACATACCGGCCGTCCATCGCAAGAAATGACGGTTCCTCCGTGCCCCAGACCGGGTGCTGCAGCTGCCAGATTCCGAAACAATCAGGGAAATACCATTGCGGGGCAGCCATACCGAATGTCTTGCCCTCTCCGTTCCCGGCGGGATCTTTTTCAATAAAGGCTTTGAGCAGGTCAACAAACTCATCCCATGTATAATTGTCATCGGGTTTTCTCATACCTAGTTTCTCCGCCCAGTCCGCGCGGTACGCAAATCCTTGAGAGACCTGAAAATCATAGGAGGCGGAATCCTGCATACAGGGCAGAGCGTAGAGTTCGCCGTTGACCGTCAGCATCTCGTCGCCGATCATCTGATCAAACGTCGCCTTGATCGCCTCGCGGCCTCCAAGGTCTTTCGGGTACGCCTTAAACAGCCCGCCGTCGATCCATTGCAGCCATTCCGTGTAGAGGTTCTCGTTCAAATCCATCCAAAGTATGTCCGGAACGTCTCCGGACGCGGTTCAGATACGGGCCTTTTCATGCCGTTCACCGAAAAGTATCGGTATATATTCCATGTCCGTCTGAAATTTTTCGGAAAACCATTCATACATCGCGTTGTCTGTCAGAGGTTCCGTCGTCGTAATGTTCGCGCGCAGTTTTACGCGCGTCGCGTATTCCGACTGAGCGGCTGGAGCGGAATCCGTACCGACCGCTTTCGGCGAGTTATCGACCGTCGCCGTTTCTGATGTGTTCGCCTGGTTTTGGGCGCCGCACGCGGTGAATAGGAACAACGCGCAGAGTAATACTGCTGTGAACCGCGCGTATACGCGCCCGCTTTGTTTGTACTTGTTCATTTTCAGCCTCCTGATTATATGTTTTGTATTCGCATTCAAGCACCAATAACTATCCCTTTACAGCTCCTATAGCAAGACCCTGCACAAAATACTTCTGCAAAAACGGATAGACGCTCATGATCGGCGTCATCACGATCACGATCGCCGCCATTTTAACCCCGTCTGTGTACGGCACAATCCCGGCTTCCTGGAGTTTAGACGACATCAGCAGGTTGCCTGTCGTCTGGATGATTGAACGCAGTACCATTTGAAGCGGCAGTTTTTCAGCCGACTGGATAAAAAGCATCCCGTACCACCACTCGTTCCATCGTTCCACACCATAATAAAGGGCAAACGTTACGACCATTGGCATAGCCAAAGGCAGGATGATCGAAAATAATACCCTCAATTCGCTGGCGCCGTCGATCTTCGCCGACTCCTCAAGCTCAATGGGAAGGGCCTGAAAATACTTGCGCATGACCGTCATATACATGATCGATACGCCGGTCGGCAAAATCATTGAGGAAATTTTGTCTATAAGGTGAAGATCCCGGATCAGCAGATAAAAAGGGATCAGACCGCCGCTGAAATACATCGTGAACACAATCAGATACAAAAACAGCCTTTTGCCGGGGAATTCTTTATTAAACCCATAGGCAAGCAAGAGCGTCAGAATCATGTTATAGGCCACGCCCGCGCCCGTGACGATCAGCGTAACGACAAACCCGGTATAAACCGATTTATTCTCGAACACGACCTTGTACGAGTCGAGGATGAGTTCCTTCGGGAACAGCAGAAACGGCGTACGGACGTAAACCGCCTGCGGCGTGAACGAAACCAAGACTACGTTATAGAACGGATAAACGATCAGGAGTGCGAATATCGTTATGAACGCTATATTTACGTAATCAAACCATGTCTGTTTGCGCGCCATAGCAGATCAACCCCCTTAATCCATGATACCCGCGCCGCTGACGCGTACGGAAACCCAATTCGCGGACAGCAGGAGTATGCAGTTTGTAAGCCCTTTAAAGAGGCCGACCGCCGTACTGACGCCAAAATTCGCCGGCCGCTGGAAAGTAATACGATAGATGTAAGTGTCGATAATATCCGCGACATCGTAGACAGCGGGATTATACATATTCAAAATCTGGTCGAAGCCGACCTCAAGCAGCGAACCGACACGGAGTATTAACGTCACGACCACGATCATCGAAATTCCGGGCCATGTGATGCTTTTGATCCTCTGCCAGCGATTCGCCCCGTCGATCGTGGCCGCTTCATGCAGAGCGGGATCGATCGCGGTAATAGCGGCGAGATAGAGGATAGCGTTCCATCCCGACTCTTTCCACATCTGAGAAAACACAAGCAGATACCGGAACACGCCTTGATCAGTCAAAAATTGGTGGCGCTGCAGCCCCGCGACAGCAAGCAGGTTGTTAAACGCGCCCTGCATTGAAAAAAAGTTAATCGCTATACCGGATACGACGACCCATGACAGGAAATGAGGGAGCGTATAAAGCGTCTGGACGACGCGCTTGAAACGCTTGGCGCGGATTTCGTTAAGAAGGATGGCAAGCGCGACCGGAAACGGAAAAAACAGTATAATCTGCATAAATCCGATAATCAGCGTGTTGCGGACAGACATCCAGAATTCCATATTAATGAAAAGATATTCGAAATTTTCTGTGCCAATCCAAGGGGAAGCCGCGATACCGGAGCCGATTTTAAGCTTCTTGAAAGCAAGCTGTATTCCATAAATCGGGATGTACTTGAAAATCGCGAAAAAAACGAGACCCGGCAGTATAACAAGGTATATATAGCGGGCCTCCCAGACGCGCCGCGGCAGGCTTTGGAGACGCCCGCGCTTTGCGCCGGCTTCCGCTTCCGATACCGTCATAATGCCCAGCCCTTTGCACAAAGGGGTATGCCGGCGCCCGGTTTAACGATGTTTTTATTTTCCATCCAACAGATTCTCCCCTTTAAGTCTTCAATTATATTTTAACAATGACGCCTTAGCTTTTAGAGTTATTAGAGTAATTTTTTTTCTTATCGGCAATTCACTTAATATATAAATAAGTGTACTTTTTACAGTTTTTTTAATGTCCGCTTTACCTGACTATTGTGAATACACAAGTTATATAAACGCCGCCAAGGATTAAATTACATTATTACAGCCGCAAATGTTAACCTTGCGCGGTTTAGCGGACTATCTTTTATAGTATGTAAGAAAAAATATGATTTAACCGTATTGTTTCTTACTATTTTTTACCATCTATCTACTTGATGTAAATTTTTGGATATGTTTATCCTGGGTCTAAGGCGAAGAAATATTGACATTGTATCGGCGAAATGGTAATGTTAATTGATAATTTTGTCATAAGGAGGCGCTTATGGAAAAGGTTTCACCCGCTGCCGCCGGGGTATCGCCGCAGGCTGTTTTAGATACGCTTGACGCGCTGGAACGCGCCGGGGTGGAAATGCACAGTTTCATGCTTATGAGGCATGGCAAAGTGTGCGCCAAAGGCTGGTGGCAGCCGTTCGCTCCGGAGTATAAGCATATAATGTTTTCGTTCAGCAAGAGTTTTACGTCAACCGCCATCGGTTTTGCGGAACAGGAAGGGCTTTTGTCATTGGATGAAAAGCTGGCGGACATCTTTGCGGACGCGTTGCCGGAGAACCCCAGCGAGAATTTAAAAAAGGCTGAAATAAAACATCTGCTGTCTATGTCGTGCGGGCATGAAACAGAGGTGGATATCTTCTCGGGAAGCGGCAATATGGCATCGGATTTCATGGCGCAGCCGTTTGTGTATGAACCGGGAACACACTTCATGTACAATACCGCGGGAACGAATATGCTCTGTGCGATCCTCAAACTCAAGAGCGGCAAAAACCTGGCTGAGTTTTTAAAACCCCGGCTGTTTGAACCATTGGGTATGTCTGATGATCTCACCTGCTTTACCCTGCCGGAAGGTATAGAGGCCGGCGGGTTCGGTTTCAGCATGCGTACGGAAGATATGGCGCGATTTATACAGTTCGTCTCGAACAAAGGCGAGTGGGAAGGCAAGCGGCTTTTAAACAGCGGCTGGTTTGACCGCGCTTCAGCTAAACAGGTGGAAAACGGCGACGGTACGACCGACTGGGGCATGGGGTACGGTTATCAGTTTTGGCGCTGCGAACCGGAGGGCGTTTTCCGCGGCGACGGCGCTTATGGGCAATACGGCATTGTATTTACCGAACAGGACGCGGCGCTGGCAATAACATCGGCCGAGCTGAATATGCAGGCGTGTCTGGACGCTATATGGACGCATCTGCTGCCTGGGTTTAAGGATTCCCCCATAACTGGCGAAGCGAAAGCGGAACAAGCGCTGGAATACAGGCTGAAGCATCTGTCACTGCCCGTTATTCCGGGTTTTCAAGCAACGGAGTCACAGGAGGCTTTAAACGGAAGCGTTTTTATTCCGGACAGTCAGTATCACAGTTTTACCGCCATCATCGGCGGGGCGGGGTGTACGGCCACAAAATACCCCGTACCTCAGGACGACAGCCTCAAGTCTATTTCGTTTATATTCAAGGATGGCAAGGCGTATTTGGAATGCCGCCAGCACAGCGGTATATACGCTCTGGAATTGGGAATTCAGGGCGCGTACGCCATAACGGATGTTAATGGGGTTCCGTTTGCCGTTAACGCGTGCTGGCGTTCCGACAAAAAACTGGAAGCGCTTATCCGTAATCTGAACACGGCGTCGGGCAGGCAGGCGGTCTTTGAATTTGACGCGGATAAGCTTAAACTTACATTGGACTATACACCGCCTTTCGGTTCCGGGCTGGCGGACACAGATTTCTCTGAGGTTAAATTTACAAAAGCGAACTGATGGATCAGTCAATGCGGTTGATTGAACGCGCGTTCGCGGTGCTGGAGTATCTGTCCGGCGCGCGTGAGGCAAAAGGCCCTTCAGAAATCGCCGCGTTCCTGGGTCTGTCTAAAAGCACAGTGCACCGGTTGCTTTCTTCTATGGTGAGTTTGGGATATATCGAGAAAACCGGCGGCGGTATATACCATATTGGCATTAAGCTGGTCAGTATTGTAAGCAATCATATCAGCAGCCTGGAACTGCGGACGGAAGCGCGCCCTGTGCTTACGGATCTGCGCTCCGAACTGGGGTTGGCGGTGTACCTGGGCATACTGGACGGGTTTGAGGTTGTATACGTGGAAAAACTGGACATTGAGCACAATCTGCGCCTTTATACCCAGATCGGTCTGCGGGTTCCCGCGTACTGCTCTTCCCTGGGAAAATGCTTGCTGTCGTGCCTGTCCGGGAACGAATTGGAGTATTTATTGCAAAATAACCATTTACGCCGGTTTACCCAGAACACCATTACAGATCCGTCTGTTTTAAAAGCCTGTCTCCGTCAGATAAGAAGGCAGGGCTGGGCTATGGATAACTCGGAGTATATTCCGAGGAGCCGGTGTATCGGGGCGCCGGTATTTGACTACCGCGGGGAAATGATAGCCGCAGTCAGCGCCAGCGGTCCGGAATCGCTGCTTTCCGATGAAAGGATAGAAGGCGTCAGGGACGTGGTAGTGTGCGCGGGGAAAGAGATTTCGCGGCGTTTGTGTTTCCAGGGGGAATAGGTCTTTATTAACATGATGTCTTTATTAACATGAGGAAGCGATAAATTATTAAGGCAGAGAACTGTTTCAGTTCCCTGCCCTTTATTTATGCAAAAATATTTTTAAGAACGATTGTCTTTAACTTCGTAACCTCATCAAACGTAGACAACACGCCTTCCGTGCCAATGCCGGAGTATTTGTACCCGCCGAAAGGCATTTCAAAACTGCGGAAAAAGCTGGCGCCGTTTATTACCACGCCGCCGCATTCCAGCTCGGCCGCCGCTTTGAAGGCGTTCTTCATGTCGGCGGTGAATATACACCCGCATAACCCGAAAATGGACTGATTCGCTATCGCTATCGCTTCTTCCAGCGTATCAAAGCCTGTGATCGGAACAACCGGCCCGAAAATTTCCATATCAATGGCCGCGTCGGCGGTTTTCGGCACATCCGCGATGACCGTGGGTTCATAAAACGCTCCGTCCCGCTTGCCGCCCAGTACTATTTTGCCGCCCTGCTCTACGGTCAGGTTAACCTGGCGTTCGACTTCAATAGCCGCTTTCTCGTTTATCAGGCAGCCTAACTGTGTGTCGTCATCCGCCGGGTCACCCAGCTTTATTTTCTTGATACGCGCGATGGCCTTTTCGGTAAATATATCTTTCAGGCTGTTATGTATCAGGAAGCGCTTTGAGGCGCAGCAGACTTGGCCGGTATTGTACATACGGCCCCAAATCAGTTCTTCCACGGCTAAATCCACGTCCGCGTCCCCGCAGACAATAAACGCGTCATTGCCGCCCAGCTCCAGCGATATATGCGCCAGATGGCCCGCCGCGTTTTTCGCGGTTTCAATCCCTATTGAGGTTGAACCGGTAAATGTTATGGCATGGACGTCAGGATGGCCGCACAGCCATCTGCCCGCTGCGGAACCCCGCCCGGTTACAATCTGTATGGCGCCGTCGGGCACGCCCGCTTTGACCAGCAATTCCGTCAGGACGCACAACGTTAACGGATTATCCGTAGACGGTTTTACTATAGCCGCGTTACCCGCCATTAAAGCCGGGGCAACCTTCTGATCAAACAAATCGCATGGGAAGTTGAACGGTATAACGCACGCGACAACGCCCACAGGTTCACGCCGGGTAATCAGCAGATGGTTCTCTTGATTTTTTTCAATGCCATTTGGAATGACGTCTCCGTATAAATGCTTGGCTTTTTCCACAAAAGCCTTGAATGAAATAGGTATATTCGCTATCTCGCCGCGCGCCTCCGTAATAGGTTTACCGGTTTCCTGAGAAAGGGTACGCGCCAGGCGTTCTTTGTTCTCCTCGACCAAACCGATAAATGCTTCCAAAATATCACCGCGCTTGTAAACCGGATAAGCCGCCCATTTTTTTTGGCCGGCCTTAGCGTACCCGACAGCCCTTTTAATATCTTCCTCCGTGGACGCGGGCACAGTGTCGATCAATTTGCCGTTCGCCGGGTTTATTACATCTATGGTTCCGCCGTCGGACGCGTCCGATAAAAGTCCGTTAATTATCATTTTCATTGGGTATACCCGCCTTAATATTAAATATTATTTCGCGAATCCTGTGTACGAAAGCATCAAACCGCCAGTAGTATTATTGCCGTCGTCCTCGAACCCATACTCGCCAAATGTAAACTGCATAATAAATGGTACATCGCCTGCTTCCGCTTTAACCGCTTCCGCAACCTCATCCAGTCTGTCGCCGATGCCGGCCCTGCGGCCGCCGCAGTGTACCAGCAGGAAACCTGCGGGGTCGACGGCCATTTTTGCTTTCAGGGCTTTCAGCGTTTCAGACGCCGAAGCGATTAGCTCGTCCACAGTCGCTTCCATTCGGATAACCGTGGTCTTTTCAGCCAGATTCGCGCCGATATTCATTGAATAGTCTTCATTGCCGTTCATGGGGTGGCGGATGGCCGTCAAATCCCCCAGTCTGTCTTTAATTCCCAAAGGGGAGGTGATTGTGGCCGCCAGCAGATTGCCGCCCAGCAGGGCGTCTGGCTCAAGCCCGCGCCACTTTGCGTATTTCTTTACCGAGGGTACGCCGTCAATTTCCGCCAGTATACGATTACCGTATACTTTGGTGATAATACCCACGTCGTCTGTTTCACGGTAAGCTCCGGTAAATAGATTGACCGCCGGTTCTCCGCCATAGAAAAACGCCACGGCCACACCGTCCGCGAATACCCCGGCATCCGTGTAAACCTTCCATTCGCCCGTAATGGTATTATCCGCGGCGCTGCCTCCGAAAAATGGCTTGCGACCGATAACCTCCGATATGCCCTTTAAGAAGAATTCCTCTTCACCGGGAGGCGCGACCATATAGAAATAGTCCGGCGCGCCGCTTGCCCCGGCGTTTTCAACGGCGGCAGCGGCGGCTTTTTTACCCGTATCCCTCGCGCAGCCCTCCTTAGCCAGGCCTTTAACCCCCACGTTGAATTCTCCGCCGCTTAACAGCATAACGCCTACAAAGCCCTCATCGCCGGTTATGTATCCGTCGGGGGTTATAACGCCTGTAAATGACGTGTTCCCTATAACAGGCACGCCCGGCAGCGCTTCCTTAACGCCAGCCAGAAGAGATTCTGGATCGTACGCGACACTTGAATACACAAATGCGAGTTTCGCGTTTTCAACGCCCTCTTTCGCTTTCTCCGCCGCGGCCTTCCCGGCCGGCCTGGCGCAAGACAGAATACTTGAGCCGATTGTGCATTTCATTGTAAAACCTCCCTTATTCATGTGTTCGCAGTGCTGTATTTAGTATAAATGAATAAAAGCCGGAAGCAAGTTGGCAGTTCCGAATACACATCAATGCGTTCCGCCAGGCGGAACAATACAAATACGGCTTTTTAACGCATAACAGCGTCAATCCTGAAACGGAACGTCAAGGACTTTTTCATCAGCGTGTTATTTCCGGCGTCTCATTTTCAATCTCTTCGCAGAGCGTAACGACCTGCCGCGGCGTAAGCATTGTACCGGCCATCGAATGGTTCTGAATCATCACGGGAATGGTAACCGCGTCTGAAATCCTTTGATAATACCGCTTAATACTACAGCGTAAAAAAAAGTGCTAGACAAATCAAGAATCCTGTGATACAATGCAATTGAGGGTTCGGAGACTGGAATAAAACGGAAACGAGCCTCCG
>JAITDJ010000243.1 GCA_031282635.1 Clostridiales bacterium | reverse complement strand
TGTGCCCTGCGAGGTATGCCGCGGGAAACGTTATAACCGCGAAACTCTGGAGGTCAGGTATAAGGGGAAATCTATTTCGGACGTACTGGACATGACCAATGAAGAGGCGCTCACATTCTTTGAGAATCTGCCGCGCTTGCGTGAAAAACTTGAAACGCTTAACGACGTAGGTTTATCATATGTGAAATTAGGGCAGAGTTCCACCACGCTGTCGGGCGGCGAGGCGCAGCGCGTGAAGCTTGCGGCGGAACTGAGCAGGCGTAACACGGGGCGGTCTATGTATGTGCTGGACGAACCGACCACGGGGCTGCATGCTTATGATGTGCATAAATTGATTGGTATTCTGTGGCGCCTGGTCGAAGGCGGCAACACAGTAGTGGTTATCGAGCATAACCTTGACGTAATCAAGACCGCCGACTATATAATAGATTTGGGACCTGAGGGCGGCGATAACGGCGGCTGTGTGATCGCGTCCGGTACGCCGGAGGAAGTGGCGCAGAACCCCGATTCATATACAGGCCGGTACCTTCGAAAGATATTGGGGGAAAACAATGATTCTATCCGGGCTGGAAATACAAAAAAGGCTGGGCGGGCAAATCGTAATCGAGCCGTTTGTCGAACGGCGGTTGAATCCCAACAGCTATAATCTAAGGCTGTCAGACGAATTGATGATCTATGACGATCCGGTTCTGGATATGAAACACCCGCAGAATACGCGGATGATTACGATTCCCGGCGACGGCCTGGTGCTGTCGCCGGGCAGGCTTTATCTGGGGCGGACGCTGGAATACACCGAAACTGACGGGCTGGCGCCCATGCTGGAAGGGCGTTCATCCGTAGGCAGGCTGGGCCTGTTTATTCATGTGACGGCCGGGTTCGGCGATGCGGGGTTTAAAGGGTATTGGACGTTGGAGATTCACTGCATACAGCCCATCCGTATTTACCCTTTCGTAGAAATCTGCCAAATATACTATCATTCGGTTGAAGGCGATTTTGTCGGCTATTATTCCGGCAAGTACCAGTGCAATAAGGGCATACAGCCTAGTATGCTGTATAAGGATTTTGAAAAACAGCAAAACTACTCCCAATAGTAACTTATGCTTGGGGCGCGGCCCCATTAGCGGTCGAAGACCGCTTTAGAATTTTGGGAGAGATGTTTTATGTTTCACAAAAAACGGAGAAGCTTGGACGCCAATCGATCCGCGCGTCCGTATGGCGTAATATTCGCCGGGCATTTGGCCGAAATGGACGAGAGCGAAGATTTATACAAGAGCGTCAGGCAGGCGGTTGATTTATGCGACAGCGCGCTTAGAAACGTTAAAAACCGGATTGCGCTGGCCGACAGGCTGCATGATTGTGAAAATCGGTTAGGTGAAATTTCCTATATCCGACGTATGTCGGATACGGAGATCTCGCGTTTCAGGAATTTGCTGGATCGTTTTACCGCGCTCTCGCGTGAGAGAGGCAATCTACTGGAGCGGCTTACGGGGTTCGATCGAGCGCTGCCCTTGCTTGAATCGGTGCGGGACCAGGCGGGCGGTGCTCTGCGGGGGATGCGTGACGCCGAGGAATATCACCGCGCTTTAAGGCATGATATCGGCTGCCTGGAAGGCGAAAAGGAAGATCTGCGCTATGAAAATGATTACCTGAGAGCCGGAATCAACTTTATATCCAAATTCGGCGCCGGGCTCACGGCGCTGTTTGTGTCCGCCGCCGCGCTTTTAGGGTTTTTGTCTGCCACGCAGGGCAGGGACGTGCTGGCCTACGGCGCGGCGCTTATATTTTTGGCCGTTACCGCGGCGGTGACGCTGTATCTATTCAGGAGGCGGATGTCGTTTGAACTCAGCCGGAACGGCAAAAAACAGCGGAAGGCTGTACATGCGCTGAATCAAAAAAATGTAGTATACGCGTTCTATTGCAATTTTTTGAATTATTGTTATAACAAGTACCATGTGCGCAGTTCCCAAATGCTTCAGACGCATTTGAAGGAGTACGAACAATATAAGAAAGTAGCCGGGCGTATAGATAATGTACGGGACGTAATGTACGAAACCCAGCGTGAGATCGAGGATATAATGCGTGAGAAAGGCATCGATCAGATCCGGTCGTCCTTGGAGAGTTTTGCCAAAACCATCAACCTGGACGATCAAAAACGTGCCTATGACGGGCTTATCTCCGCCAAAACCGAAGCGGAGCGGCAACTATCGGAATTGGAACAGCGGCATGAAGACATTTGGGAACTGCTGGCGCGCCTGAAGCAAGGCAGGCCCGCCGCGCGGAAGCGGGTGGACGCCGTGATACAGACATATCTGGACGAGGTGGGAAAAATTCTAAATGACTAAACAGATAGAAAAGACATACAGCCCGCAGATAGAGGGGGCGATATATAAGCGTTGGCTGGAAAAACGATATTTTCACGTTGAACCGGATGCAAGCCGGCGGCCGTACACTATTATGATGCCGCCGGCCAATATAACCGGCAAACTGCATGTGGGCCACGCGCTGACATTCGCGATACAGGATATCCTTATCCGCTTTAAGCGTATGCAGGGGTATAACACGCTCTGGCTGCCGGGCACGGATCACGCCAGTATATCCACGGAGGTAAAGATCGCTGACGCCATGAAGGAAGAGGGCTTAACCAAGCGCGACATAGGCCGTGAGGCCTTTTTGGAGCGCGCGTGGAAATGGCGCGGTGAGTACGGCGGGATTATAGTACAGCAGCTTAAGCTGCTGGGCGTATCCTGCGACTGGGACAGGGAACGCTTTACCATGGACGAGGGCCTGTCCAACGCCGTCTATGAAACGTTTATACATCTTTATAATAAGGGTTGGATTTACCGCGCCGAAAGGCTGATCAACTGGTGCCCAAAATGCCAAACCACCATTTCTGACGCCGAGGTGGAACACGAGGAGATGGACGGCAGCCTGTATTATTTTAAATATCCTGTTGAAGGCGGTGGTTTTATAGAATTTGCCACCACCAGACCGGAAACCATCCTGGGGGATACCGCGGTGGCGGTGAACCCGGACGACGAACGTTTCAGGAACGTTGTGGGCAAGACCGCCGTTATACCGAATATTGGGCGGCGGATACCAATCATCATGGACGTATATGTGGACAAAGCCTTCGGTACGGGCGCCGTGAAGATAACCCCGGCTCATGACCCCAATGATTATGAGGTGGGGTCGCGTCATAGTCTTCCAATCATAAACGTGATGAATGACGACGGTACAATGAACGCGGCCGCGGGGCCATACGCCGGGCAGACGCGTGAGAAGTGCCGCGAGAATATAATCTCGGATTTTAAACGCCGGGGGCTGTATATCAAAACGGAAACAATCAGGCACGCGGTCGGTACGCATGAACGCTGCGACTCAGTCGTCGAGCCGCTGATTAAGATGCAGTGGTTTGTTAAAATGGCCGATTTGGCTAAACCGGCTTTAGATGTGTATAACAGCGGCAAACTTAAAATAGTACCGGCGCGCGCGGGCAAGGTGTACGCTCACTGGCTGGAAAACATACGCGACTGGTGTATTTCGCGCCAGCTATGGTGGGGGCATCGCATACCGGCTTATTACTGCGAAGCCTGCGGAGAAATATTTGTAGGCGCACAGGCGCCTGAAATCTGTGTCTGCGGCGGCGCGCGCTTCAAACAGGATGAAGATGTGCTGGACACTTGGTTTTCTTCCGCGCTGTGGCCGTTTTCCACACTGGGATGGCCGGAAAAGACAAGGGAGCTGGATTATTTTTATCCGTCGGACGTACTGGTGACCGGATATGACATATTATTTTTCTGGGTTATACGCATGGTGTTCTCGGGTCTGGAAATGATAGGCGAAATACCGTTTCACGACGTTTTGTTTCACGGCATTGTCAGGGACGCGCTGGGCCGGAAGATGAGCAAGTCGCTGAACAACGGCGTCGATCCGCTGCGGGTGATTGAGGATTTCGGCGCGGATGCCCTGCGGCTGATGCTGGTTACAGGGAATTCTCTGGACAATGACACGCGTTTCTACTGTGAACGTTTGGAAACCAGCCGCAATTTTCTGAATAAGCTTTGGAATGCGGCGCGATTTGTGCTGATGAACCTGGATGCGGATGAGCCGGGCGCCGGGAGCGGACCCTCCGCCGGGAGCGGACCTTCCGCCGAACCGGATGTTATGGACAAATGGATTATATCCCGCGCAAACAGGGTTTCAAGGGATGTTACCCAGCGCATTGACAGTTATGATATGGGTATGGCCGCTCAAATGGCTTATGATTTTGTGTGGGATGAATTTTGCGATTGGTACGTGGAGATGGTGAAACCGCGGCTTTATGATAAAGGGGATCCAACGCGTCCGGCCGCCTTGCGGACGCTTAAAGGTACGTTAATTGTATGCCTTAAACTGCTGCATCCGTTTGTGCCGTTTATTACGGAAGAGATCTTTGCCGCATTGCAGGACAAAGAAGAAACCATTATGTATTCGGCGTGGCCGGCGTATTCCGAGGCGTGCGATTACCCGGAAGAGGAACAGATGGTTGAGCGGCTGAAAAGCGCGATAAAAGGCATACGGGCGGTGCGGTTGGATATGAGCGCGCCGCCGTCCCAAAAGATATCCGTTGTGCTTGTGTCGCCGGACAACGCCGTGCGCGGTTTTTTTACAAGCGTACAAAGGACGTTCGCCGTATTGGCCGGAGCGAGGGAAACGTTCATACAGGCTGATAAAACCGGTGTGAACGGCAACGCCGTGCCGGTGGTAATAGACGGCGCGACTGTGTATCTGCCGCTGGACGAACTGGCAGACAGGGAAAAAGAAAAAGAGCGGCTTAATCGCGAGAAGAAAAAATTGTCGGCTGAGGTGGAGCGCGCGCGGAGAAAACTGGCAAACGAGGGCTTCGTTAAAAAAGCCCCGCCTCAGATTATCGCCGAGGAGCGGGCCAAGCTGGAGAAATACAGAAAAATGCTTGCGGATGTGGAGGAACAGATCGGTTCAGGGTATAATTACCTGCACGCTCCTAACAATAAATAGAAAGAGGTGAGCGCCGTCATGCTAAAGATTATGACGGTAACCGGACCCATTGATCCGGAGAGCTTGGGCGTAACCAGTATGCACGAGCATATTCTTATGAAAGGCGGCGTATTCCGGCAAAGCTATTTGGATGAAAACCCGGGCATAACTGAACCTGTCCGGGGGGATGAGAAGGTAACGCTGGAGAATACAGGCCTTATACGCCGAAATAATATGCTGACCTGGGACGCGCAGGATCTTGTGGATGAAGAGGCCATGGGCGGAGAGATTCAGGATTTTAAAGATTCCGGCGGCAATTCCATAGTGGAACTCAGCGTACCGGGCTTACGGTATGACGTGGCGGGTTTGCGTCGCATATCGGAAAAAACAGGGGTTAATGTCGTCGCGGCCACAGGGTTTTACCTTCAAATGTCTTGGCCTAAAGAATATTTGTCTTATGAAGTAGAAGATTTTGCCAATACTATGTGCAATGAAATCAGGAACGGCATAGAAGGAACAGACATAAAGCCAGGTGTGCTGAAGATAGGCATGTTCCCTCTGTCCGTTCAGGAAGAGAAAGCCTTGCGGGCCGCCGTGATGGTCGCGCAAGAGACGGGGCTTTCGCTGACGGTACACCCCAGTTCCGGTATAGGCGGTGACGCGTTGGTAGTGGTTAAGCTCCTTAAGAAATGGGGTATGGATCTCAACCGCACAGTTATCGCGCATATGGGGGGGCGGTTTTTCCCCGGCGATATGAGGCGCAACGTGCTCTACCCTGAAACATGGGGCCTCAATGTGGATCTTCCCAAAGCTGTTTTAGATATGGGCGCGAATATCTCTATAGAATTCCTGAATCAGAGCGATAGGGAACTGGAAGGTTCGGTAAACCCTGCCGATTGGATGAAATTAGCCGGGCTTGTAGAACTGCTGCGTCAAGGATACGGCGAGCGGATTGTGCTGGGGACGGATCTATGCGCGAAACCAATGGCCAGGCGGTTTGGCGGAGAAGGATACTGCCGCCTCACGAGTTTCGCGCTTCCCGCTCTTACCGGCAAAATGGGCGTATCCCCTTACGCGGTGAGGCTTATGACGGAGGAGAACCCGGCCAGGATATTGGCGTATTAAAGATCGGAGCGGAGTAATTGAATAAAAAAATAATGACAATTTTAGGCCCAATCCAGGAGGGGGAACTTGGCTGGACGTCCATGCACGAGCATATCTTGATGGACGGGCGCGTCCTGCATGAAAAGTGGCGAGAGAAACTGCGCGTGCCGCCGCCTGTGGATCCAGATATGCCCATGTCCATAGAAAATGTAGGTTTTATCTCGCATAACGGCATGGCGACTTACGACGCGGTGGATCTGCGCGACGAACATTTGATGACTCAGGAAGCGGCTGATTTTAAGGCGGCCGGAGGCGAGTCCATGGTGGAATGCAGCGCTATTGGAATCAGGTGTGATATTCAGGGCGTTCGGCGCATAGCGGAAGCGAACGGCATTCATGTGGTGGGCTGTACCGGTTTTTATGCGGAAGAGTCGCTTCCGCGGCGGTATCTCGGCCTATCCGCGGCCGAATACGCCGCCGTGATGATAGATGAGGTAGATCACGGCATGGAAGGTACGGATATGTATCCGGGCGTGTTGAAAATCGCCATAAATAATTTTACGCGGACAGAAGAAAACACACTTCGCGCGACCGGACGCGCGGCTGCTGAAACAGGCCTTTCCATTACGCTGCATTGCTGCTGGAAACCGGGCGCCGACCCCGTTGCCGCGATTAAGATTCTGAAAGAGGAGGGCGCGGATCCGACGCGAGTAGTTATAGCGCACGTGGGAGGTTCATTTGTGGAATCGGATCTGCGCGCGCTCGTCACCAGACCGGACGAGAGTTGGCGGCTGAAGCTGGACTCCGTGCGGCGTATACTGGATTTGGGCGCGAATATCTGCACCGAATTTCTGGGCCAGAATTTAGCCGACGATCTTACCGGTTATGTCGGTACTACCGATTGGCATAGGCTCGCGGGCCTGTACGCGCTTATCCGTGAAGGGTACGCGGGGCAGATTGTACTGGGTACGGATACATGCTGTAAAATGCTTACGCGCAGATTTGGCGGAGAGGGTTATCTGCGTCTATGGAATTTTGTGATTCCCACAATGCGAAATATATTAGATATTCCCAATCGGGTTATTGAAAAAATATTTGTGGAGAATCCGGCGCGCATTTTGGCGTATTAACCAAGCCTGAGCCGCGTTCGGAAGGCGTGTTAAGCGTAAATTAAACAAATGGGAGGTTTATGAATATGAGTAAAGCTAGGTTGGTTCTTGAGAAGGACTATAGACTCGCCGCGGTTGATCATAGAATCTTTGGTTCATTTGTGGAACACTTGGGGCGCAGCGTCTACAACGGCATTTTCGAGCCTAACCACATCGCCGCTGATGAAAATGGGTTCCGCCGTGATGTCCTCGAATTAGTACGGGCGCTGAAAATCTCACTGATCCGCTATCCCGGCGGTAATTTTGTCTCAGGCTATCGCTGGGAAGATGGGGTCGGTAAAATTGAAGATCGGCCCTCGCGCTTGGATTTGGCGTGGCGCACGTTAGAGACAAACAGGATCGGCGTAAACGAATTCAGCGAATGGTGTAAACAGGCCGGAGCGGAATTAATGATGGCTATCAACCTGGGAACAAGAGGAATAGAAGACGCCCTTAATTTGCTGGAATACTGCAATCATCCTTCGGATACATACTACAGCGACTTACGGATAAGCCACGGGGTAAAAGAACCTCATAATATTAAATTTTGGTGTCTGGGGAATGAAATGGACGGCCCTTGGCAGACGGGCCATAAGACAGCCAGGGAATATGGACGGCTTGCGGCGGAAACCGGCCGCGCCATGAAAGCAATGTGTCCGGATATTGAGTTAACCGCGTGCGGGAGTTCCAACGCCGATATGCCCACTTTCGCCGATTGGGAAGCGGAAGTATTAAATGAATCATACGACATTGTGGATTATATTTCACTGCATCAATATTTCTCCAACGCGGAGGGCGACACTGGAAATTTTCTCGCCTGTACCCTTGGGACAGATCAATTCATAAAATCGGTTATTGCCGTCTGCGATTTTATCAAAGCCAAAAAACGCGGAAAAAAGGATATATATTTGAGTTTTGATGAGTGGAACGTCTGGTATCATTCCAGTGGGCGCGCTGAGGAAGCCATGCGGACAAATCCTTGGAAAATTTCGCCCAGCCTGCTTGAGGACATTTACACATTTGAGGACGCGTTAGTAACCGGCTGTATGCTGATTACTCTTCTTAAACATACGGACAGGCTCAAAATGGCGTGTCTTGCGCAGCTGGTAAATGTTATTGCCCCAATAATAACCCAACCCGGCGGCGGCGTATTATGTCAGACTATTTATTACCCGTTCCTGCATGTATCGGCCTATGGACGCGGCGTGAGCCTGCTGCCTTTAATTACTTCGGATAAATATGACTCAAAGGACTTCACGGATGTGCCGTATTTAGAGGCGGCCGGTGTTGTGAGCGATGAGACCGGCCAGTTGACAATTTTTGCTGTAAATCGCGATGTACACGAACCGCTCCATTTGGAATGCGCGCTTAGAGGCTTTGAGAATTACAAGCTCATAGAGCATATAGCGCTGGAAAGCGAATGTTTGAGGGCGACTAATACATTTGAGAACCCAAACCGCGTTATACCGATTAAAAAGCCCATTCCCGCACATGCCGCAGAGAAATCTTTCGTTATAGAACTGTCTCCCGCGTCATGGAATGTGCTTCGGTTCGCGGAAGCGGAATAAGGCGGCGCCTGCGGTTGAGTAAAGCGGCCGAGCTGATATGACCTCATCGGCTCGGCTTTTTTACAGGACGATTCTCAGAATTTTTTACGAAAATTCAGTCATAATAAAACAAGCGCCGTATCTACGCTCTTTCCTCCAGAACGGTTGTTTTTGCCCTATGTATGTCAATAATATCGCTGATGTTTTTTTGATCGAACAGATTAAATAATTTCTCCGCGCTGTGCTCCTGCCGGTAAACGGCTTCATCCACATACAGGGGCAGAACTGTGAAAAAATATACGACCTTTCCCGGAGCAACCTCCATCATAGAAAACGCGTCACGGTCCGTGTTATTGGGGAGCATGCGCGTGGCGCCCAGGATGAAACAGCTTAGATCCGTATTATACGCGAAGGGTTCGCCACCCTCCCGGCCCTTAATCAGTCTTCCATAAAACAGCCATGTGTCATGTTCCCGCGGGTATCCGGCCAGCTTTTGAAGCCATTCAATCGGCCAGTAATTCTCCGGCCTGCGATCCAGTGTCCAATAAAAAGGAAGGTGCAGCATCAATTCCGCGTATTCGTAGCCCTCCATATCAGGCGGCACACGCATGGGCTGGCTGCTCATCCCCTGGGTGAATAATGTATAACACGGCCTTTCAATCGTAGGGCTTACGATATAAATGTCAATATCATTTTTTTCGTCTGTCAGGACACTGTCTGCTTTGCCAAAGTATGTCTCGAAATGTTCTATTATATTTTTCTGTTCGATCCGTTGCGAGGGGCGCTTCTGTTTGCCGAAATCCCAGCGTTCCACAAGCAGTTTTTTAAGTTTTTTAAGAAACGGGGCCAATATATTCACTCCTTATTATTATCAATCTAATAATATATCCAATTTTTGTATTGTATCAGATTAAATAGAGTTTTTCCACTGTTTGTTAAGGGGATAATGCGGCTGAAATTGACAGCAAGGAACGCTTTTCTGAGCGCGCCGCGATTTACGCCAAATATAGACGCGAATATATTCCGAAGGTTAATCGGTTTATTCGCCCTTGATATTATGTTCCTTCAATGGTAACATAAAATTGTATTGTTTTGAGGAGGTGGATTATGGCGCTGGACGCATTTGAAAGGGTTCAGTCGGCTGAGTCGCAGGCTTTGGAGATTATAAGCGCGGCAAAGCGCGACGCGGCGGCTGTCGTTGAAGAAGCGAAGCGGGAAGCCGCGAGGATTATCAGCGAGGCTGAGGCTGCTTCCAGGGAAACAGCAGCAAAGCGTATGGAAGAGGCGGGCCTCGAAAGCCAAAGTTTGCTTGAGGCCGCTCAGGCCGCTCTGTACGAAGAAAAAGAAACCGTTATAAACAAGGCAAGGGTTCGCGGGAAGGTCGCCGTGGACAGCATTTTGGACGCGATTGCCGGCTGAAAGGGGCAGTAGTGGATGGCGGTCTTAAAAATGAAAGGGTTCCGGCTGGCCGCAATGCGGCGTGACAGAAAGCGCATACTGGAATTTCTTCAGTATAAGGGCGTCGCCGAAATCAAAGAATCGGGCTTTGCATGCGGGGCGTTTTCCAAGGTAGACACGCGCGGTGACTACATATATTGCCTGAAAAACTCCGAACGAGCGGCAATGGCGGTAAAGGCGCTGGAGGAAAGATATCAGATGCAAAAGCCCGCGCTGGCTTTTTTAGAGGGCCGAAAACCTGTACCGCCCGAGACTATAGAAACGGCGGCTGAAAACGCCGGACTGTTAATGCAGTCGGCGGAGCGCATTCTGGTTCTTGTGGATGAAATAAACGACGCGCGGGTTAAAATTACGCAATATAAAACGCGTGAGGCGATTTTAGCCTCATGGGAAGTATTGCCGGTTTGCGAAACTTTCCGGGGTACCGCGCATACGGCGGCGTTTATCGGTTCCCTGTCCGGAGAATATACGGAGCAAGCCGTACTCGATCTGATCGGCGGCGGTTTTGATCCCATTTACGCGGAGATTATATATACCTCGCCCGAGCAGACCAATCTGTTTATAATTGCCCCGCGGGCGATGGAAGCCGATCTGGAGAAAAGGCTTGTCGCAATAGGGTTTACAAGGCCTGCCTCTCCGGAACAGGATAAATCGCCGGGCGAACACAAACGCGATCTGGAACGTATGAGGAAAAAACTGGAAGACTCAATAACTGAAATGGAAAGTGATATTGGGAAGCTGGCCGTCCATGCGCATGAACTGAAGCTTACAGAGGACTATTACGCCATACGGGCGGAAAAGTACCGTGTTATAAACCGGCTGGCGCAGTCAAAACATACGTTTATTCTGGAAGGCTTTGTCCCGGATCGGGACGCGCCGGCTCTTAAACAAGCGCTGGAGGAAAATTTTACGCTGTCGTTTGACGTGTTCGGCGTAGAGGATGAGGATGCGCCTGTGTATTTGGAAAACGCCAAATATATACGGGCTTTGTCTGGCATACTGGAAAGCTACAGCATGCCCGGCCCCGGCGAGTTTGACCCCTTGCCCGTGATGAGCGTATTTTACTATCTGTTGTTTGGCCTGATGTTCTCCGACGCGGGTTACGGGCTTATTTTAGTCGGAGTGTGCGGCTTCCTGCTGTGGAAATATAAGAATATGGATGAAAATTGGAAAGATAATCTGCGTATGTTCCTTATGTGCGGCGTGTCCACTGTATTTTGGGGAATCGTTTTTTCCAGTTATTTCGGCGATGTGGTTAACGTGATATCAAGTATATTCATTGGACGTGAAGTCGGTATACCGCCGCTGTGGTTCGCGCCTTTGGAAAAACCCATGCTGCTTTTAATATTTTGCCTGGGATTGGGTATTATCCATCTTACGGCGGGATATCTGCTTAAAGCGCGCCATTTACTTGCGCACAAGCGCCCGCTGGACGCCGTGTTTGACGCATTTTTTCCGTTATTGATCTTATATCCGCTTGTTTTTATATTCATGGGAAGCGGCATGTTCAATGACATGGCCGGGTTCAGGCTAAGCGTCCCGGAACGGTTAAGCGACGGCCTTATGTGGCTCTCGGTTTTAAGCATGGCGGGGATCGCGCTGACGGCAGGCAGGGAAAGTAAAGGGGCGGCGCGCTATATTTCAGGCCTGTACGGGCTGTATAACACGCTCGCCGGCTGGCTGGCGGATACGCTGTCTTACTCCAGGCTGCTGGCCCTGGGGCTTGCCACGAGCGTAATAGCCTCGGTTATGAACCAATTGGGTTCTATGGCCGGAGGCGGCGTGTTGGGTTTTATTCTGTTTATTTTGGTGTTTATTGTCGGGCAGTCAATGAATCTGGGTATTAATGTGCTGGGAGCGTATGTACACTCCAACCGTCTGGCATATGTAGAATTTTTTGGTAAATTCTATGAGGGCGGCGGGCGTAAATTTCAACCCTTCAGCGTTCATACAAAACATATTAAAATTGAGGAGGCAGTGAGGAATGGATAATCTAGGTATTGTTTTCGCGCTGTTCGGCGCGGCCTTAGCGGCGCTGCTGGCCGGATGGGGCTCGGCGAAAGGCGTGGGGATGGCCGGTCAAAGCGCGGCTGCGGCTGTTACCGAAGAACCCGATTTATTTAGCAAGGTGCTGATTTTGCAGCTTTTACCGGGTACGCAGGGTATTTACGGGCTGCTTATCGCATTTATAACCCTGACAAATCTGGGTATGTTCGGCGAACCGGTGCATATCACGTTCGTGAAGGGATTGGCTTATTTGTCGGCCTGCCTGCCTATTGCCATCGTGGGCCTGTTTTCCGCTATTCATCAGGCCAGGGCGTCTATCGCGTCCATTAACCTGGTGTCTAAACGACCGGATCAATTCAGTAAAGCGATGGTATTCCCCGCTTTGGTTGAAACATACGCTATATTAGCTATGCTTATCAGCCTGCTGTCGGTTATTAATGTCGGAAAGATAACTGTATGACAGGGCTGGACAAAATAATTGATGAAATAATTACC
This sequence comes from Clostridiales bacterium, assembly GCA_031282635.1. Classification (GTDB taxonomy): domain Bacteria; phylum Bacillota; class Clostridia; order Lachnospirales; family WQUN01; genus JAISZF01. The sequence continues at coordinate 6,732 of JAITDJ010000243.1, read as the reverse complement.
GAAGCCAGGCGCGAAGCCGCGGGCATTCTGGACGAGGCGCGAGCTGAAGCGGACGAGATTGAAAAACAAGCGACGGCTCAGGCGGCTGCCCAAGCCCGCGCTGCGGAAGCTGAAACGGATAAACGGATTGTGGATCTGACAGCCGGGCGTGAGACCTCTTATGTTTTACGCCGCAGGCAGGCTCTGCTTGAAGCGCGCCAGGCTGTTTTGGAAGAAACGCTTACGGCAGGCAGGCAAGCGTTGATTGACCTGCCGGACAATGAATATTTCGCCTTTATCCTCAAACTGGCGGCGGCGCAAGCCGCGTCCGGCGAAGGCGTCCTGTTGTTTAACGCCGGGGACAGGGCAAGAATGCCCAAAAATTTTCAACATTTGCTGAACCTGGCTTTACCGGAGGGCAAGACGCTGGTTGTATCGGACGCTCCGGTTCGTATAGACGGCGGATTTATATTGAAATACGGCGAATTGGAAGAGAACTGTTCGTTTGCGGCCATATTCAGAGACAGACGCGATGAGTTTATAGATCTGATCCGCGGACTCATTTTCGAGGGGTAAGCATATGCCGGAGGATTATATTTACGCGGTAACGCGGGTACATATCCGCGAGCGAAATCTGTTAAACGGCGCCGATATAGAGGCTCTGTCTTCCGCCAAAAGCTTTTCGGAGGCTTTAAGCCTGCTGGGCGCGAAGGGTTGGGATATTCAGCTTGTTTCCGGCGGCAATACAGACGCGTTAATCAACAAGGAATACGAAAAGATATGGGGACTGATCGCGGAAGCCGCCGGGCGGGTCGAGGAACTGGATATTTTCCGCCGAACCAGAGACTTTCATAATTTGAAAGCCGCCGTAAAACTGACTTATACCGGCGAGCTTGAGTATAACCGCGCGCTTTATTTTTTGGAATATGGTCTGACGCCCGTTGAGAGCGTCATACGGGCGGCGGAGAACCGAGACTTTGGGCTTCTGCCTGAATATCTGGCTAAGGCCGGTAAAGCGGCATGGGATGTTCTGGTCAATACGGGCAACGGCCAGTTGTGTGAAATTGTTATAGACCGCGCGGCGTTGGAGGATTTGGATCGCGTGGGCAAGGCGTCCGAAAGCCCGCTGATAAGACGGTTCACGGCGTTTTTTGTAGATACGGCCAATATCAAAGCGGCGGCTCGCGCCCATTTATTGGGTCGCGGACGCGATTTCTTGGAACGGGTTATTTCAGAGGGCGGTTTACTGGACAGGAAGGGGCTTATCGGCGCGGCGCTGGGCGACGGCTTTGAGATTGGCCGGTTTCTGAGCGGTACGCCTTACGCGGGCGCGGCTGAATCGCCGGGCGCGTTTGAACGCTGGCGGAACGATGAGATAATCCGGATGATTAAGCCGCAGACAAACGTTTATTCCGGCGTTGAGCCGCTGGCCGCGTATATTCTCGCGCGAGAGAACGAAATAACTGCGGTTCGCCTTATACTCAGCTCGAAGGCCGCGGGTTTAAGCGATACCGCCGTTAAGGAAAGGCTGGGCCTGACATATGTATAGAGCGGCTGTAATGGGCGATCGCGACAGTATCTACGGGTTTGCGGCGGTTGGTCTGGAGGTGATCCCTGCGGAGGAAGACGCGGCCGCGGGACGCAAGCTGCGCGATCTGGCCGACGGCGGATACGCGGTTATTTATATAACAGAGCGCCTGTATAAATTTTTGGAGGCGGATATCGCGGAATATCAAGAATTCGTGCTTCCCGCTATTATTCCTATACCCGGGGCTTCCGGCAGTTCGGGTATGGGCGTGGAAATGGTAAAAAAGAGTGTGGAGCGCGCGGTTGGCTCCGATATCCTTTTCGGAAATGAGAAAGGGGGAGGTTGATTGGAAGCGGCGGGTATTATACGTAAAGTGGCGGGACCGCTGGTCGTGGCGGAGCGGATGCGGTCATCGAACATGTACGACGTTGTGCGAGTGTCCGAAAATCGGCTGATTGGCGAAATCATAGAACTGCGCGGCGACCTGGCCAGCATACAGGTCTATGAAGAAACCAGCGGCCTTACGCCCGGCGCGCCCGTGGAATCCACTGGTATGCCACTTTCGGTGGAATTGGGGCCGGGCTTGTTAAAGAGTATATATGACGGTATTCAGCGCCCACTGGAAGCCATTAAGCGCGTCGGCGGCAACAGATTGGCCAGGGGCGTGGAAGCGCCCAGCCTGAACAGGGAAACCGTTTGGCGTTTTATCCCGTCTGCCGCGGCGGGGGATCGTGTAACCGGCGGCGATGTAATCGGCGTTGTTCAGGAAACCGATGTCGTGGAGCATAAAATAATGATTCCGCCTCAGGTCAAAGGCATAATAAAGTCTATTTCCGAAGGCGATTATACGGTTGATCAGACGGTCGCGGTTGTTACGGGCGAAGACAGCGATGTGAATATCGCTTTAATGCAGAAATGGCCGGTACGCAGGGGCCGCCCCTATAAAACCAAACTCAACCCGGATGTGCCGCTGGTAACGGGTCAAAGGGTCATAGACGCTCTGTTCCCTGTGGCCAAGGGCGGCACGGCCGCGGTTCCCGGGCCATTCGGCAGCGGCAAGACCGTTGTGCAGCATCAATTGGCCAAGTGGGCGGATGTGGACATAGTCGTATACATCGGCTGCGGCGAACGCGGCAATGAGATGACGGACGTGCTGCTGGAATTCCCGGAGCTGAAGGATCCAAAGAGCGGCAAGAGCCTGATGGAACGCACCGTACTTATCGCCAATACTTCGGATATGCCGGTGGCGGCGCGCGAGGCCAGCGTTTACACGGGTATTACCATCGCCGAGTATTACCGTGACATGGGCTATTCCGTGGCGTTAATGGCGGATTCCACGTCGCGCTGGGCGGAGGCTATGCGCGAGATGTCGGGCCGGTTAGAGGAAATGCCAGGCGAAGAGGGTTATCCCGCGTATTTGGGCAGTCGGCTGGCGCAGTTTTATGAACGCGCCGGCCGGGTCATTACGCTGGGCACAGACGAAAGGGAAGGGGCGTTGTCCGTCATCGGGGCGGTATCGCCGTCCGGAGGCGATATATCCGAACCGGTAACTCAGGCTACCTTGCGTATTGTAAAGGTGTTCTGGAGCTTGGACTCTCAACTGGCGTATGCCAGACATTTTCCGGCCATTAACTGGCTGACCAGTTATTCGCTGTACCTCGATAATATGGGCGGCTGGTTCAATAGTCAGGTTCATTCGGATTGGATGAAGTACCGCGCCAGAATTATGCTGCTTCTTCAAGAAGAGAGTGAATTGGATGAAATCGTTCGGTTGGTCGGCATAGACGCGCTGTCAGCTCCGGATCGCCTGAAATTGGAGGCGGCGCGCGGTATCCGCGAAGATTTTCTGCACCAGGACGCGTTCCACGAGGTCGATACCTATACCCCGCTGGAAAAGCAGTACATCATGATGGGCCTGGCGCTGAAATACTATGACATGGCTTCCAACGCGCTGGACGACGGCGCCGACATATCGAACTTAGTCAATATACGGGCTCGCGAGGCGATTGGGCGCGTAAAATACGCCGAAGCGTCGGAAACGCCGGAGCTTGCGGAAGAGATAGGCCGGCGGCTTACCCAGGAGATAGAGCTGATTAAAGCGAAACAGGAGGCGCGCTGATGCCGAGGGAATACAGAACGATTCAGGAAGTAGCGGGGCCTTTGATGATAGTGCGCGGCGTCAGCGGCGTCGCGTATGACGAACTGGGCGAGATAGAACTGGCGAGCGGTGAAGTGCGCCGCTGCAGGGTGCTCCAGATAGACGGCGGCAACGCGATAGTACAGTTGTTTGAGAATTCCGTGGGCATAAACCTGGAAGAAAGTAAGGTACGGTTTTTAGGCCGCAGTATGGAATTGGGCGTATCCGAGGACATGCTCTCCCGAGTGTTCGACGGTCTGGGCCGGCCTATAGACGGCGGCCCGGAATTGCTGCCGGAGTTCAGGAACGATATCAACGGGCTGCCGATGAACCCGTCCGCGCGCAACTATCCGCAGGAGTTTATTCAAACCGGCGTGTCCGCTATAGACGGCTTAAACACGTTGGTACGCGGACAGAAGCTGCCCATATTTTCCGGCAGCGGTCTGCCGCACGCTCAATTGGCCGCTCAGATCGCGCGGCAGGCCAAGGTGCGCAATACTGACGACGCGTTTGCTATCGTCTTTGTGGCTATGGGTATTACTTTTGAGGAATCCAGTTTCTTTATTGATTCGTTCCGTGAGTCCGGCGCTATCGGGCGTTCGGTCATGTTCATAAACCTGGCGAACGATCCGGCGGTTGAGCGTATCGCCACGCCGCGCATGGGCCTGACCGCCGCCGAATATCTGGCGTTTAACCGAGGTATGCACGTTCTGGTTATCCTTACGGACATTACAAACTACGCCGACGCGCTGCGGGAGGTGTCCGCCGCCCGTAAGGAAGTGCCGGGCCGCCGGGGATATCCGGGTTATATGTATACGGACTTGGCCACGCTGTACGAAAGGGCGGGGCGCATAGAGGGCAGCCAAGGTTCCATCACCATGATCCCTATACTTTCCATGCCGGAAGATGACAAAACCCACCCCATACCGGATCTGACCGGCTATATTACGGAAGGGCAGATCATCCTGTCGCGCGATTTATACCGTCGAGGGCTGCAGCCGCCCATTGACGTGCTGCCCAGCCTTTCCCGCCTGAAAGACAAGGGTATAGGCGACGGCAAGACCCGAGCCGATCACGCCAATACTATGAACCAGCTGTTCGCGGCGTACTCGCGCGGTAAAAACGCCAAAGAATTGATGACCGTGCTGGGCGAGGCCGCGCTGACCGAAATAGACCTCTTGTACGCCAAGTTCGCGGACGAGTTTGAGAAACAGTACGTCAACCAGGGCTACACTACAAACCGCGATATAGAGGATACGCTGGATCTGGGCTGGAAACTGCTGCGTATATTGCCGCGCGCCGAGTTAAAGCGTATCCGCGATTCGTTTCTGGATCAATATTACAGCGCGTAGAGGTGGCATATGGCTAAAAAGCAGGTAAACCCCACGCGTATGGAATTGACGGCCCAAAAACGCAAGTTGATCACGGCTGTGCGAGGGCATAAACTATTAAAAGATAAACGCGATGAACTAATGAGGCAATTTTTGATATTAGTCCGCGAGAATATGAGCCTGCGGCTGGAGATGGAGAGGGGCCTGGCCGGCGCGGCCGCGAATTTCATTCTGGCGCGCGCCGTCATACCGTCGCCTGTTTTGGATACGGGATTGCTGCTCGCTAACCAGGAAGTCGGTCTGGAAGCGGGGCAAAAGAATATAATGGGCGTACTTACGCCTGTGTTTCAGTTTAATCTGCGAAACCCGGACGGCGCGGGGAGTTATTCCTACGGTTTGAGCTTCACGACAGGCGATCTGGATATCGCCGTGAAAAGCTTGGCCGACGTGCTGCCTGTTATGCTGCGGCTGGCTGAAGCGGAGAAGGGCTGCCAGCTAATGGCCGCTGAAATAGAAAAAACCCGCCGTCGGGTTAACGCGCTTGAATATACGGTGATTCCGGAAATGCGGGAAACGATTAAGTACATTACAATGAAATTGGATGAGAACGAGCGTTCAAATCAAATACGTCTGATGAAAGTTAAGGATATGATGCTGGAGCAGGCGCATCATTATGAGGAAAAGGCCTGGCGAGAAAGATAGTGGAACAGACTGAAGAAACCCCGGGGATTATTCCGCCGGGGTTTTTTCAGTCGGCTTAGCGCGCGTCCGGCTTGGCGCTACTCCCTGAAATCATAAATAGCGTCCGGACTTTTGCGCGGCCGCGCCGCGGGCTCTTCATTGGGGTACCCCAGCGGCGTTACGGCTACTATTACCGCCCCGTCGGGTAAATCCAGAACTTTGGCGACCTCGTCCGCTTTGAACGCGCCCAGCCAGCATGTACCCAAGCCCAATTCCTGCGCTTTAAGTATCATAAAAGACAGCGCGATGGAGCAGTCCACAGTCGCGGCGCTTTGATCGCATTCCATAACATCTTCCGCTCTACCCCATAAAATTATTGAAACGGGCGCTTCGGCCACTACGCTCTGACCGCAGCAGGCATACGACAGCCGCTCTCTGAGCTTTTGGTTCGTCACTACGGTAAATCGCCAATCTTGGCGGTTGCGCGCGGATGGCGCCAAACGCCCTGCGTCCAGGACAGCCAAAAGTTTATCCTGTTCTATCGGCGCGCTTTTGTAAGAGCGTATACTGCGTCTAGCCTTTACAATTTCGTCAAAGGTCATAATAGTTACCCTCCGATTAAATATATTTCAATGTTACCAGATAACATAATACACCGATAATATAATTATTTCAATATAATCTATTTTAACATGATCAGAATAATTTTTTAGCCTTTATCCGACAGAAGATATGTGATATAATTATAAAAAGACAATAAATATCTGTCGACAAGGAGAACCGACATGCTTTTTTTCACACTTATTGGGTATGACAGCCAATCCGGCCGAATGCGCCAGAACGTAATTGATGAGGCGCTGATCATCAGAATCGGCAGGAATGACACGTATGCCCTTACGCAGTTGTACGAATCAACAGAACGCGCGGTATACGCGTACATCCTGTCGATTATACAGATCCCCGCGGACGTGACGGATATTGTACAGGAAACATATCTATGCGTCCGAAGAAGCGCTCATTTGTATGTGCCCAATGGGAAACCGCTGGCATGGCTGTTAAACGTTGCCCGCAATTTA
>JAITDJ010000180.1 GCA_031282635.1 Clostridiales bacterium | reverse complement strand
CGGTGTCGGCGTAATTGAGACAGTCGGCGTCAGCGTAATTGAGACGGTCGGCGTCGGCGTGAGGGTATTGGCTGGCGTCGGCGTAAAGGTATTAGTCGGCGTCGGCGTAATTGAAACGGTCGGCGTCGGCGTGAAGGTATTGGTTGGCGTCGGCGTAATTGTGGCGGTTGGCGTCGCAGTTGAACCTCCGTTCAGCGCGTCCAGATAGTACCTCCACATTTCTGTGTTTTCCTGTCCCAGCGCCCAACTGCCCGCGCCTTTTACCCCGTATTGCCTTATCAGATCCAATTTAAATTTAACCGCATGCAGATCGTCATACCAGATATCGTAGACTCCCGCAGTCAGTATACGTCCGCCCCATAATTTAGGCTCAGGCTCTCCCGGCTTTATGGTGACTGTTACGTTAGCGGATTCTCTCGCCGTATCGTATCGTTTTACCGATTCGTAATTCGCTGTCAAAAACTCTACGTCACTCGCGGTTACGGCGTTGCCTCCAACGGCGTCCCCCGCTTTCCAATATCGCCCAAAAAATGGGATGCCCACAACAATCTTTTCTTTCGGCACGCCCTTATTTAACGCATACTTAATTGAATTTTCAAAAAACGCCTTGCTGGAAATCGGGCCCGCCGAACCGCCGGCGTATGACTCGTCATATGCCATTATCATTAAATAATCCGAATAGTCCGACAGGGCTTTATAATCATAAGAACCGTGCCAACCCGTATTCCAGCCGTTGGGATTAGCCGCCGCGGCTACAGACACGATCTTGTTCGCGGGCAGTTTGCCGCGAAGCAGCCTGGTGAACTTGGAATATGCGTTCCGATACTCCTCGCTGACATTCTCAATATCAATATTTACACCATCTAAATTATAGACGTCTATGGCGTTTGCGATTTGATCGGTCAGCGCTTCCATATTATTCAGCGCGGCATTCCCCTTAGCCTTGTCCCAATGGTTGCTGATAAACGGAGTAATCCGGATGCGGCGCTCGTGTATATTCGCGATAAATTCAGGATCAATCTTATTCGATGGGGTTATCCACAGATTACCGTTCGCGTCGATATCGAAATAATCCGGACAGATCGTGTTCAGGCTGTTTTGCGCTGTATCGATAATCTTCAAGTAAGAAACCGTATTGCCGGCATATAAAAACGTCAGGCTTTCCTTACCCTCCGACGCGTAATTGCCGTTTTCGTCATCGGGAGTATTCTCATCGGGAATATTCAGCGTAAGGCCGGGCCAAATATTACTTGGATCGGTTATATCCGGGTTGGCTAAAATCAATTCTTCAATAGTCATCCCGTGAGTTTTGGCAATAAGCCACATAGTATCTCCGGCTTTTACCACATAAGGGGCGGCGGACACTGCTATGGAAAATAAAAAACAATTTATCGCCGCCAGAACCGCGGTCGCGAGTTTTCTCAATCTTTCACTCCTCGTATATTAGTGATTCTATTATCAGCTTAACCGACGCAAATATACAAATGTAGTTTTCCTTGACAACGGCATTTTTTGTTATATAATATCGTTGATATAAAACTGCCGTAGACAGCCGGTGCGAAAATCGCGTAAATCCAGCCGAGGCGGGGTATCCGCGCTTTTGCGCCTTTATTCCACCCGTCTGCCGACGGTTTTTTTTCGTGAAGGCGGCGAACCGCGTATTGTTAATTTTGCATATACGTCGAACCCTTTCGCGCGAAGGCGCGGCGTCCTTACGCCGGTTGGTCAGAACGGCTGAAAGCGAGGTGAGAACATGCCTAAAATTGAAACAAAGGAATTGATTGTCAAAGAAATTAAGGAAAAGCTTGATAAGTCCAAGTCAGTGGTGCTGGTTGACGCTCGGGGCCTTACCGTAGCGCAGGATACCTTGCTGCGCAAAGCCCTGCGTGAAGCCGGCGTTGACTATAAGGTCTATAAAAATACGCTGATGGATTTCGCGGTTAAAGATACCGCTTTCTCGGGCCTCAGCCAGTATTTGGCCGGGCCGACGACCACGGCTTTTTCTTACGATGATCCAACCGCCGCCGCCAGTTTAATAAGCAAGCATTTGAAATCCATAACCAATCTGGAATTCAAAGCCGGCGTAGTGGATAATATTTTGTACGATGCCGAGGGCATAAAGGCTGTAGCCGATATCCCGCCGAAAGAAGAGCTCCTAGCCAAGCTGCTCGGTTCGTTCAAAGCGCCTATGGCCGCGTTCGCGAGGCTGGTCGGCGCCGTATCCGAAAGCAAAGGCGGAGGGTCGGCTGAGGCGCCCGCCGAAGCATAACGCATATGTTTTTTAACAGACTATTATTATGTTGGAGGTACCTTATTCATGGCTAAATTGTCGATAGACGAGATCATTGACGCTATTAAGGAATTAACCGTCTTGGAATTAAATGACCTTGTTAAGAAATCCGAGGAAGTATTTGGCGTATCCGCGGCGGCTGCGGTTGCCGCGGGCCCGGCGGGCATCCCCGCCGAAGCGGTGGAAGAGAAGACCGAATTTGATGTGGAACTTACCGCCATCGGTTCGGAGAAGATTAAAGTTATCAAAGTTGTCCGCGAAATCACCGGGCTGGGCTTGAAAGAAGCCAAGGATTTGGTTGACAGCGCCCCGAGGGTAGTCAAAGAACAGGCGCAGAAGGACGACGCGGAAAATCTCAAGAAAAAATTAACTGACGTAGGCGCGACCGTTACACTTAAATAGAGGAGGATCTACCTTGAGCAAAAAATATGTGTACAAGTTTTCTGAGGGCGCCGCGTCCATGCGCAATCTGTTGGGCGGCAAGGGCGCTAACTTAGCTGAAATGACTAAGCTGGGTCTGCCCATCCCTCAGGGTTTCATTATTACGACCGAGGCCTGCGCGTTCTACAACAGTACCGGCAAGGTTCTGTCGCCGGAAATAAAGAGTCAGATTGACGAAGCCATTATTGAATTGGAACGGATCAATAATAAAAGCTTCGGCGACGTCAAAAACCCCCTGCTGGTTTCCGTGCGTTCCGGCGCCAGAGCCTCTATGCCAGGCATGATGGATACCGTACTTAATTTGGGTCTTAATGATGAAGCCGCGTCCGGCCTAGTCGCTGCCACCGGCAACCCGAAGTTTGTCTACGATTCGTACCGGCGTTTCATCATGATGTTCTCCGATGTGGTTATCGGCGTGGCCAAAAGCAAATTTGAGCGTGTTTTAGACGAATACAAAGAAAAACGCGGCGTTAAACAGGATATCGATTTGTCCGCGGACGATTTTAAAGAGATCGTGGGCATCTTCAAGCGGATCTACAAAGAAGATCAGGGCAAGGACTTCCCGTCCGACGCCAAGGAACAGCTTTATGAAGCCATCAGCGCCGTATTCCGCTCATGGGACAATCCTCGAGCCTTTGTTTACAGGCGTATGAACGACATCCCGTATGACTGGGGTACAGCCGTCAACGTTCAGACTATGGTATTCGGCAATATGGGCGATACCTCCGGTACGGGCGTGGTGTTCTCCCGCAATGTGGCTACCGGCGGCGGCGAGATTTACGGCGAGTATATGGTTAACGCGCAGGGCGAGGATGTTGTGGCGGGTATCCGCACGCCTAAGCCTTTCGCGGAACTTAAGAACGAGCCCCTGCTGCCTGGCGTCTATGATGAATTTGTCGGTTATGCCAAGAAATTGGAAGAACATTATAAAGACGCGCAGGATATGGAGATCACCATTGAAAATGGCAAACTCTATTTCCTCCAGACCCGCAACGCCAAGCGCACGGCGCACGCCGCTCTTAAGATCGCGGTCGATATGGTTAACGAGGGCCTTATCACCGAGCGGGAAGCGCTGACTAAGGTTGATCCGCGGCAATTGGATCAGCTGCTTCATCCAACGTTTGATCCGAAAGCACTCAAGGCCGCCAAGGTTATCGGCAAGGGTCTGCCGGCCTCTCCCGGCGCTGCGGCCGGCAAGGCGGTATTTACCGCCGAGGAGGCCGAAGAACACGCGCTGGTCGGCGAACGTGTTATCTTGGTGCGTCTTGAAACCTCCCCGGAAGATATCGTGGGCATGAATGTCGCGCAGGGTATTTTAACGGTGCGCGGCGGCATGACGTCTCACGCCGCTGTGGTAGCCCGCGGTATGGGCCGCTGTTGCGTTTCCGGCTGTGAAGCCATTAAGATGAACGAAAAGGAAAAAACTTTTGAATTGGGTGGAAAAACGTTCAAAGAAGGCGACTATATCTCTCTGGACGGCAGCACCGGCCAGATCTACGGCGAGGACATCCCGACTGTTAAAGCGGAGATCGTCGGAGACTTTGATCTGTTCATGAGTTGGTCGGATAAAGTCCGTACATTGAAGATTCGCACCAACGCGGATACCCCCAAGGATGCCAGAAATGCCGTTGAATTAGGCGCGGAAGGCATTGGCCTGACCCGTACCGAGCATATGTTTTTCGAAGAGGATCGTATCCCGAAGATGCGTAAAATGATCCTCTCCGATACGTTAGAGGAACGCGAAGCCGCGCTGAATGAACTGCTCCCATTCCAAAAAGCCGATTTTGCGGGTATTTATGAGGCTATGGAAGACAGGCCGGTAACCATTCGCCTGCTGGATCCGCCATTGCATGAGTTTCTGCCTAATACGGACGCCGAATTCGAAGGTTTGGCTAAGGACATGGGTAAATCCGTGGAAGAATTAAAAATAAAGGCCCGCGCTTTGCACGAACTTAACCCAATGATGGGTCACCGCGGCTGCCGGCTGGCCGTCAGCTATCCGGAAATTGCCGTTATGCAGACCAGAGCCATCCTGGAGGCCGCCATTGAGGTCAAGCGTAATAAGGGGTATAATATAACACCTGAAATAATGATCCCGCTGGTCGGTGATATTAAAGAATTGCGTTATGTCAAAGATATCATTGACAATACCGCAAAAGAGCTCTTCGAGAAAACGGGCGTGACGCTGGATTATCACGTCGGTACCATGATCGAGATCCCGCGCGCGGCTCTGACCGCCGATCAAATCGCCAAAGACGCCGAGTTCTTCTCGTTCGGCACCAATGACCTTACGCAGATGACCTACGGCTTGTCCCGCGACGACGCCGGTCGCATCCTGAAGGATTATATTGACAAAAACATCTACGAAGGCGACCCGACAGCCAAATTAGATCAGGTCGGAGTCGGCGAGTTGATGAAAATTGCCGTTGAAAAGGGCAGACAAACCCGTCCGGATATTAAGCTGGGTATCTGCGGCGAGCATGGCGGCGATCCGTCCTCTATTGAATTCTGCCATAGGATCGGTTTAAGTTATGTATCCTGCTCGCCGTTCCGCGTGCCGATAGCCCGGCTGGCCGCCGCGCAGTCCGCGTTGAATCAGTTAAAAGAAGACTGAAATAAAATAAAAGTCGCTGGATATATCAGCGGCTCTTATTTTTCAATCGCTGCTTTGCAGAACCGAGGTCAAAATCTGTGCCAGAGGCCGCATGGCGTTCATGGCTTCCGCGACGGTGTTCGTGTTGGCGCCTACCTCGACCAGCATGGATTTGGGTTTTAGAAACAGACTGTACCGATATGGTTTTATATAAATCTGGCGCATCAGACCGGGGTACAGTCCGTTTGCCGTCAATTGAAGCTGTAAAGACAGAGCCAGGTTTTCATGTAAATAAGGGTTGGGCAGTTCGGGCATCGGCTTAGGGCCGCCATTCTCATTCAGGCAGGTTATGCCGTTAAAGAACATCATCTTCGCGGTCGGAACGCCGTTTATATCCTGAACCAGACGTACGTTATCCGGTACGCCGTCACGGTGCAGGTCAATTGTTATCTCTATGGACGGGTACTTCTTCAGGAGCCCCCCGACTCCGCGCGACATACGCTCGTAGCTGCCCTCCCGTTTCTCCTTCCCATTCTCCATATCATAGCGGCCCACGTCATGTATAACAGGTATATGAAATTCATCGGCCAGTATATTCGCCAAAAGGCTTCCCAACCCTATAACCGTGTCTTCGTCCTCCCCATCCCGCGAATCTATAAACGTCTCCCTTGAATGTGTATGAAAAATTAAAATTTTCGGATTGCCGCTTTTGAGTTCGGCCGACAGATCCATTTTCAGAAACCCTTGAATATCCAGCTGCTCCGGCAATACATAGGCGGTTTCATCGACTGTGTAGAGATATTCCAGCTTATCTTCCATGGTGATGATTCTCGACACCGTTTCAAAAGTCGGGTAAAACGGCGCTTCAAGCGGTTTTGGCTCATCATCTTCAAACGCGCGTATCTCCCCGCTCTCCGGTATCGTCCATTTTTCTCTGTATATATTATGGCCGCCGATTATAATGGCGGCCGTGATTACCGTTATAAAAAATACAGCGGCCCCATATCGTCCTCTGTTTGACTTAAGCATAGAATACCCCCACCCATAATACTATCCGTAAAATTTATGTGAAAGAATGGCTGTACTATGAATGGTTTATAAAAAACAAGGCAATGATTATGACAGATAAGTATACCTGCCATAGCATGAGGATGATAATAATGAAAAAATATATCCTATCTTTAGTCTGCGTCGGAGTAATAGCCGGCAGCATCGCGGTCGCCGCCGGTCTGTCGTATATGTCGCCGGAAAGCGAAAAATCCGGTGACGCGGGCAATCCCCCCGCGGCGTCCGGGCGGAACGAAGCCGCGCAATCCGCCTCCGATAACGCCGCGCCCTCATCCGCCCCCGTACGGACCCCGGAACCGACGCGCATTAAGCCTACGACCAAAATAATATACGAGTATTTTTATCAGGCGGATAACCGGACGATAACCAGCGAGGAAAGCCCTCTCTATTTTTTGGTGGATCTCTCAAGCGACAAGATCAAGGAATATTATCCGGATTGGGATATTATTGAATTCAATGAAGATAGGGTTAAGCTGCGCCGTATTGTTCTTCCAGAACCGTCTGAAGACCAGTATGTGCTGGGCGTGAAAGACAATTATGTGGCGGTTTATCAGAAGTCAGGTTCAGGCGGCGTCAGTTTAAAGGATGTTACGGCCACGCCGCTCAGTTCCTTGTCGATAGATGAGCGAAACAAGCTGATAACAGGCGTTAATGTAAAAAATGACGACCATCTGGCGCAAATGCTTGAGGATTACGGCAGCTGAATAATTGCCGGAATCCGTCGCATACTATAATTATTAATCCCAAAGAGGCGAATGAGATGATAAACGCTTATAGTATGAAACCATGCGCTAATTTTAAATCCCTTGAAAAAGGGCTGTCATTTAATTATATAAACATGCATTCCGTGAATTGCAAGGACTGTCTGTATTTTTCCTCACGGAACTGCGGAATGGATTGCGTTTCATCTGTCGAGTCGGATATGGCTGTGTTTATGTAAGCAAGTAAAACATTACGAAGAACAGACTTTCGTTTCATTGGGAAGTCTGTTTTTATTATGGAAAATTTATTGCTTGTATGTCCTCAGTGTGATAGAATTATGAATAAATACTCGGTTTTCTCTGGATAAAACCGGAATAAGATTGATGATGGAGGATGTTTTGACTGATATAAACAAGATCAGGAACTTTTTCAGCGACGACCGTTTTGCCATGAACGCCGGCATTGTTATTGACGACGCCGAAGCTGAATGTGTGACCTGCGGCATGGATATTAACGCGTCACACCTGAACGCCGGCGGAGGCGTTCAAGGCGGCGCGATTTTCACTTTAGCCGATTTTACCTTTGCGGTTCACTGTAATTTAGCCCATGCGCAGGGCGAAGATGTGGGATTAACCGTCGGACAGTCATGCTCGATTTCGTTCCTTAAATCTGTCAGGGGCAAAAAACTGATCGCGCGTTCGACCTGCCTGTCCAAGGGCAGGAGAATATCCGTGTACCGGATAGTTGTCACCGATGATTTAGGAAATAATATAGCTGAAATGCACGGAAACGGATTTACGATACAGAATTGAGTCCCTGCAGTAAGTCATTACATACCTTTTTCGCCCGTAGTAAATGAGCCGATATACCGCGGAGGTTTCAGACCGCGCACATGAAAAACAAACCATAGAAAGTGAGGTTTTGTTTTGGAAATGAATACTTATGAGAGATTAAAAGTTTCTGTAATAGTGACGGCAGCAAACACCGATACAATGCTTGATATGAGTCTGCGTTCCATCAGCGAACAGACTTATAGAAACATTGAAACTATTGTTGTTTATTCGGAATCCGAAAATAAAGACGCTGCTTTTGCAAATAGCGCCGTAAATGATAAATCCGCTGAGAAATTGGAAGTGTCGTTTGATTGGCAATCATTAGCCAAATCTTATAAAAAAGTAAATTTTGTAAATTCAGAAACACCCGATAAATCAGGCTGCCGAAACGCACGATTAGCCGGCTTGTTAAGAGTAACTGGGGATTATGTTCTGTTCTTGCGGGCGGGTGATACATTAACCATAAACACTGTTCGTTCACTCGTCTTAAAAGCGGAATCAGCCGGCTGCGATATGGTTATTTGTGAAAACGCCGTTCGCTGGCTGCATACTCCCAATATACAATATTATAATTTGAATCATTTTCGTATTGAGGATTTTGACCTTTCCGGAGAACAGTGCTTTAAGACGTTTGTTGACCTCTGCGGTTCCGGGTATTGGTGGTATTATCTAAACAACAAGTTAATACGCCGTGATTTATTAGACCGTTGTTATGAAGGGTTACATTCCGCGTTTGATGGGGTTGCTGAGTGTTTTTACTTTGGTGAAGACCTTGTTTTTTCTTCCTGTCTATTCTGTAACGCAAAGCATATCGTCAATATTCATAACCAATATGCCATATTCAACTGGATCGCTGAGGATGATTTTATAAAATTAAACGCTAAAAACAACATTACGGCTATGATTGATAATCTCAAACAAGCGGTTGATGTTTTTTCTAATCTTGCAAATGATGAAAAATACAAAAAAAGTGTTAAATTTGCTCAAAGAAGCATTGGTAAGCGTTTTTGGTGGAGGAATGATTGGGCTGTAAGTCGAGAGCAGTTTGAAGCGTCCGAAAAATATGTCAAAAAGACCTTTGATATAGACAAGTTTGGGGTTTGTTTCTTTGAAGAATATATTACGGACTTGTATCCGAGATACGATGCTTACGATGGGGTAATTAGAGCGATAACAAGTGACGAAATCGAAATAGTTATGTTTGACGTTTTTGACACGCTGATTTTGCGCCCATTTTTCTTCCCTACCGATTTGTTTGAAATGATGAATGGTTATTATAACCGAATAATCAATAACAAATCATACACTTACTATGCAAATATCCGCATTGCGGCGGAAAGCGAGGCGCGGCTTTATTACAGTTCTATCCGCCCTAATTTTGAAGATGTAAATATCGATGAGATCTTTGACATTATGTCCGGATCGTTTGGAATTCCGCAAGAGGTATGCGACAAACTGAAAGAACGCGAAATTGAACTGGAAAAAACCTTATGTTACGGCAGAAATACAGGCTATGAGCTTTTTCAGCTTGCAAAGGACTACGGCAAGAAAATTCTGCTTGTTTCCGACATGTATCTGAACAAGGACATAATCGAAAACATTTTACATAAAAACGGTTACGAAGACTGCGAGTTGTGGCTTTCTAACGAAGTTGGATCCTCAAAACACAGCGGCGCTTTGTACAAACATATCATTTCCGAATATAAGCTGAAAGAGGATTTAGACAAGATAATCATAATCGGCGATGACTATCACAGCGAAGTTGAAGTGCCCGAAAGTATAGGTTTCAAAGGGTACCATCTGCCAAAACCGAGAAGCATTTTTGCCAACTGGAACAGTTGGTTCTATGTAGGAAATTTCTTCCATAAAATTTTTCGTCAGAACGGGAATATGGTATCCGGTATGGGTTCATTTGACATGCATAACGGCATTCGCAATATGGTGGGTTTAGCTGCGAATATTCTGTATGACTTTCCGTATGTCTTCCAGAATGAGAAAGCGAATTATAACCTTGACCCGCGTTTGATCGGAACTTTTAACTGCGGGATGTATCTATTCGCCATCGTCAAATGGATAGCGGACGATCTTAAAGGCAAAAATGTTTCAACAATACACTTTGTCGCGCGAGACGGTTATTTTTTGCAAAAAGCGTATGACAGAGTGTCTGCCAAAATAGGAGGTTTGCCTAAATCAAATTATTTATTCTGTTCAAGAAAATCAATGACGCCTTTAACTGTTCAGCAGCCGCGCGATTTATATGAAATTTTTAATCCTGCTCAGATTACTCAACAAACCCCCGAAAAAATAATTAAGGCGCTGCGGCCTATTATACCTCAGGAACGAATAACACAGGCAGTAAAGATTTCTCAGAAAAACGGTTTTGCCTATTATAAAAAATTTATCAACAACGCTTCATTTTATCGATTTATCAAGTCCTTTGAGAATAGCTTTTATGATGAACAATATGTTTCCGCTTTTCAGAAACTGGCGAAAGAGTATTTTTCCGGTATAGTGAAGAAGACCGACGTCGTTTTTGACATCGGTTACAACGGCCGTACGGAGGCGACATTATTTAAGCTGCTGTCTTACCCGGTGAATTCATATTATATTCATGACGATTGCGATTTGCCGTTTAGACGTTCAAAACAAATCGGCTATATCAATAAGACTTTCTTTCCGTATCATCCAAGCTGTACTTTTGTTGTACGCGAGAAAATTTTTCTTCCGGATACGCCTTCATGTGTCGGATATGATTTCGACAAAGGCGAGCCTTTGTTTGAGGAATACGAGAAAAAGCCGGTCGAACATTTTATCATAAACGTTATGCAGAAAAACTCTATAAATTTTGTAGACAAATTCACAGAATTCTTCGGCGATATATTTGACGAGGCTGTATTCCGGCCTTATGACGCGGCGATGCCCTTTGAAATGTTTTTACACTATTCAAAGCCGCTTGACAGGCTTATTTTTAAGAACATTTCGCTTGAAGACGATTTCGGAATGGATGAAAGCTTTAATCTTACCGAATTCTGGGAAAAAGAAATGGAAAATTACAAACTCGGCGACCGTGAGGATTGATAATGGTACTATATTACTTGGAACATTTAGGGATGCTGCCGCGCTTGATTGTCATAAAAGATAAGTATCACGCAGATGAAGAGTCACTGCTGCTGCAGGGATTTCATACCCCTGATGTTGACGCGCCGTTTTTTGCAAGGTTAAAGGATAATCGGGTCTTTGGTTCGGTTATTTCCTGCAAAGGCCAGCCAGGGGATCATGAGCGCGGCTATGACGAGCAAATCAAAGAATATTATGACAGTTTTTTTGCGGAAAATAATATCGAACTTAAAAAATTTACAGAAATTTATTTGTCCTTTGACACATTTAATCCGCTTGGGGCTTATCTTGATTTACGTGGGATTACCCATAATGTCATTATCGCAACTTGCCAAAATTGGGTTTATGATATTTCACATACCTTAGGCAAACTGCCTCAAAAGTATGTCGATTGGATGCGTTCGAGGCACGCGCTTTTAGGTGAGGGCGAGTATACCAAAATACGGTATATGCACAGCAATATTGAGAAAATCGAAGTGCCGCTTGAAAAGGATGTTCTGCTTGACTTTGATGAAATGTTCCTTTCGTGCGGTAATGAAACTAAGGGGAAGCTTGTTTCCTGTCTTGATTTACCCGTTAATGTAAATACCAAAACTGACTCATATTTGGTTCTTCCAAACAGCACAGGTTATATGTCGCCCCGCACAAGGCTTCCGGTGAATCGCAGATGCTATGTTTATCAGTTGATTTTGGATTTCTATTGCAACGCTCCTCAAAACGCCAATATTTTCTATAAAGAACATCCGCAGGTCAACTTGAACGACGGTAATAAGTACTTTTATAATTGTACGGTCTTGGACTGTGTAATTCCGTTTGAGTTATTCGCGTTAAAAGAAAATTTACGGTTTACTAATCTTGTGTGCGTGAACAGTACTTCATCCATTGCCGCAAAGAATATGTGTGACAAAATCTTTAGCGCCCATGTAGATATCTTTTACGAATTCAGATTGATGTTTTTGTATTATGCCGTGTTTAAAATTGATGATATAGTAAGCGACAGGAGTACCGCGCACCATCACTGCAGTGTGAATCTATCTTTTTTATCGGACTTTGCGGCGCAGGTTTTTGCAAAACACTATGAATGGAAAGGCATTAACCAAACAATACTCAGCGGCAATATTTTTGCGGTACTTGGAAAAAACATCGCTCCAAACTGTATTTATATTGCCCTGAAAAACGCTACGTCTAATGTTAAGGCTATCATAATGTACACTGAAATGTTTGAAATTGAACGCTTTAAGATTTTTACGGATTACCTTGTAAAAATAAAAATCAAGAAATGCGTTACGAGCAGTTCATGTATAGCGGATACAGACGACGAGCAGTTTTTCTTTTTCTGCAAAGATAAAGCAATCAGAGATAAAGTCTCAAATATGAATGAGATAAAAAACTGTTATAACAGCAATTTAGTGCTGAATATCATTGCTTCATAATTTTGCAGCGGCTATTGGATCGACGGTTTTTCGCGTGCCCACAAATGCCGGCAACAACGGCATTTGCGGGCTTTTTCATCAGCAGGTTTTCCATATATACCCATCTTGACGAATGTGCCACGTTCCGGTTTCTTCCCGCGAGGTTATTTCAAACAGATTCGGCGTCACGTAAAGTTCCGGGGATGGCGGCCATTCGCCTGGACGGCCCGCGATTCTAAGCGTTCTAAGACCTTCCGCGTCCGTCCGTTCCGCAAATTCCGCCAGTTCCGCAAATGCCGACGTATAGCGTCCATAAGCGGCGCCATAGGCGCGCATGGCGTAATAGAGCCGGAACAACCGCATTTGCGAACACGCGTCCGGCGGGAAAATAAACGCGGCGCGCGGATCATCGGAAAACAACAAAAAGCCCCACATTTCCGGGATATGGATATCAATGACGCCGGTCGGCGCCCATACCCAGTTGTATTCGGGAAATGGTTTGCCTGTAGCCGGATCCATGCGCTTATGGTATTGATTTTCACGGACGTCAACCCGATGTTCCACACGTGAGAAATTCGCGCGCCAGATATCGCCCGGCTTCGGCGCGTAACGATCGGGATAGCGCTCATCCGGGGGAAACGTGCTCAGTGTGAACCAAGGAATGACGACTTCGACCGACCAAAAGCGATTATCCGCGGAAGGGTCGTTCAGCTTGCCGTCAATATGAACGGCGCTTCGCACCCCAGGCATATCCCAGGAAAAAAGCGCCTGGCTCGTGGGTCGACCGCAGTCCCGATAAGCCGTGCTCAAAAAAAGATCCCACAGAACATTGCGCGCGTTCATTTCCAGTTCAAAATAGGGTTGCAGCCCAGGATCTTGCGTGAAAAAAAACTCCATATCGTTGTCCAGGTAAGACGGCAGATTGCTGTCTGTAACATTCGCCCAAATCTCATTTTCCGTCAACCGTACTCCGATATAGAGACAGACGTCATCCCATAAGAGCTTGATCTCCGTCTTTTTCAGAGGGCCTAGCAGCCTGTCGCCCTCAATGTCATGAAAGTCGTCACAAAAATTCGTCTGCTCCCAAAAGGCCTTGTCCAGCCGGCCGTCCACAGTTTCCAAAGGCCGGGCGCTCCGCCGTACAATCATGTACGGTGGATTCCATTCTATTCTCGGTATGTTTACAGCAGGGTACAGCATATCGAATTGCCCCTTCCCCATCAAGCTTTATACCAGCGCCGCCAAAGACCGCGCAGCGTCCATTAATCCGCGTCAGGCGGCCAATCATATCGCTGCTCGGCACATTCCTTGAGCCGCGCTTTTACCTTTTCCACAGTGGCTCTGCCGTACGCCTCATATTGTATCACCGTCCAGTTTGAATATCAACACTGCGCAGAATAATCACACTATGCACCGCCGAAACACTCATAAATTTTTTTGAAATGAATATCGTATAGGGTAAAAATATAGAGAGACTGAGGGGGTTCATAGTGAATTTACCTAAACCAATGTATCAACCTGTACCATACAGTCCGGTAACGGAAATATCAGCGGCCATCGGCGCCGGGGATACAACAGTCACGGTAGATGACGGGGCTTTGCTTGGGGACGCTCCAAATATCGCGACTATTGGAGCTTCAGCCGATGTGTCGGAGACAATCGCGTATGGTGATAAAAACGGAAATATTTTAAGTAATGTCCAGCGAGGTATTCAAGGAACGGCTAAAAGCTGGTCAGCCGGCGATCCGATTGCGCGAAATTTTACCGCTCTGGATCAAACTAACATACAAGACAATATTAAGGCGCTTAACACAGTCCTATCGGTTCAAAATACAGACATTAGCATTACTTGTAATATAACTGATTTACAAAGTATCATAAACGGACTCCCAAAAATTATAAACGCCAATGTCACTATAATCGTAAACCCCGGCGTATGGAATAATATCTTAACAATCAATCGTTTTCAGGGCACGGGCAGTTTAACCATAAATAATGACGGCGACGCGGCGGCGCGGACACTAACAGCCATATCTATAACAGAATGCAGCCTTATTAGAATAAACGTTGGTAATTTTACGTTAACCGGCTCGGTTAGCGATACGGCAATAGAATTGCACCAAAACACGGGGTTAATAGATGTTCATGGCCATGTCTCAACTCTTGCGGGCGTAGTGGGAATACGCGCGACTAATTGTCACAGCGCGGTTTTACAAAATAACGCGATGCACAATAAAACCATCGCTTACAGAAGTTATTGGAACGCTCGTATGCTAATGAATAATAATACTTTTGACGGATATACAAATTATACTTTGCAAGCGGATTATCAGGGTACTATTCACGTAAACCCCGCGCTGCCCGCCGGCACGGCTATTAATGAAAGAGTGGGCGGCGTCATTTTCCAGCCGGGCGGAGTTGTCAGAAAAACCGGAGATAAGATGACCGGCGCGCTGAATATAAGCGGTACAGCTAACCCGCCTATAGCGTTTACCAGAACTTCGTCTTATAGTGATATCTGGCATTCTGATACCGCATTGTCACTCCGCAAATTAGCGGGGG
This sequence comes from Clostridiales bacterium, assembly GCA_031282635.1. GTDB lineage: Bacteria > Bacillota > Clostridia > Lachnospirales > WQUN01 > JAISZF01. The sequence goes on along the minus strand of JAITDJ010000180.1, from coordinate 845 downwards.
CGAGCAATTCAAACCTGAGAAGCCAATTAAACTTATATTCCCCCGGTTCCGGAGGGACTGTCGCCGCCGGCAGCTTGACTCTAAGCGCATATAACGAAAGCAGCGCGCTGACCGGGACTTATAACATATGGGGCAATCATAACTTCCCGGTAGCGTCCGGTAGTTTTACATTTACTCTGAGTGGAACCAATACAGCGGGATCATACACTTTGACACAGAATAATCGTTATTATCGTTTCGGTAATTTATGCCATCTTTCGATAAACGTTAAAATAAGTACGGTTAATACCGCTGGGGCCGGTGACGCCAAATTTACCGGACTTCCGTTTAACGCCACGCAAAACTGGATTGACGGCGCGTACAATGTGCAAAGCAATTATACGGGGGCGAGCTCAATCTCGTACCCGTTTGTCGGGAATGTAATGTATGTAAGGAATAACAGCGCCGGAAACGGGGCGCAGATCGCGGTAACCTCGTTTTCTGCTAATACAATGATTTATGCGCAGGCAGTTTATCGCATAGCATAATGGAGGCAAGTTTATGTACAAAATTGATACAATCTCGGATTATGGCGGCTTTAGCCTATTAACCGCTGATGATACAGGAGAAAATCACCGCCGGGCTTATACGCCGGATGATGATATCAGCGATTTACCGGATGATATCCAGGAGCAGATCCACGAGATCCGGACGCCGGAGGCCATAGCCGCGTATAGAAAAATGCTTGAGGTTAATAAAGAATTTTATGATGTAAAGCCTGAGAGTTTAAGAAATACATCGGATCTTGAAGCGCGGGTAACAAGGCTTGAGGCGGCTGTTGACGCTCTGCAAGCGGCACAGAATAC
>JAITDJ010000112.1 GCA_031282635.1 Clostridiales bacterium | reverse complement strand
GTTAACGCGGCTTCTTTGATACATATTAAAGTCGGTTTTAAAGGAAACGGTGATATCGCCGGGTCGATCGACTGTAATAACCTTACTGGCCTCATCCCAGTGTATTTCATAATTCAATTCACCGCAGGCGGCTCGCAACGAAACCATTTTCAAACTGTAACTTGACTTTTTAATCCAATAGCCGACGCCTTCTTTTACAGGCTTGGTATTGATCACGCCGTCAATATTTAAAGAGAATGAAGTGATGCCCTCCGAACCGGGCGCTATCTGAAAAGCGTCAAATAGAAAAAATATCTGGCCGTCATCGGTTACATAGAACGCGTCGCTGTCCAGTACGCCCGGAAAATTTGTGTAATAATGTTCGGAGTCGGCTCGAATGCGCCGCGAAATCACTTTACCGGCAATTTGAAGCCCATTGGGGCCTAAAATATCGTTGACGCCAACCAGACGTGATTCCTCCGGAATATAATTAAAAGAATCCGCCTCATCTTTAGAAACAGCCGTTATGGTACTCGTCTTTAACAATATAGAAGCGACACCGTTTGAAGGAGGGTAAAACGTATAACTGAACGTAATACTGCGGGCTTTGCTTTCTTTAGCGGCGCTGACTTTTTGTTGGTAGGCCTTATCAATACGCAGATTGATTTGAGAGCTTAAATTGTCCGTATTTACCAGTACAGGCAATTCGCCTTTGATTTCAAGCCCTTCCTCACGCAGCGATATCTTCTTCACGACAGGCGGAGAGTACTTTTCATTAGCGGATGACGCATTATCGGATGACGCCTGCGCGGTGGGAATATCGCGTATATCGGCAAAATCGCTGATAAGCAGTATAGTAAGAAGAACTGTTATTGTCAATATAGTTCTCATTACGGATCACCTCCGAAAGATCCTTTACCTATTTTATTTTTACATGGTTTTGTAATGAATGCAATAACAATACTGTTACATTTTTGATCGATGATTCTATTTGGATTGCGTTTTATACGCATATCGTTTGCAGACCGGGGATTACTATGATATACTGAAAGAGTTGACAAAAAATTCATAGGATGAAAATCAGGAGGATTTATTTGCATGTTATGGAATATTAGAGACGGAAGCAAAAGCGGCGCGCTGCTCAAATTTTTTTGCGGATGTATATCCGCGGCGCTGCTGTTTTCAGTTTCATGCTCTTCCGCCGACCCGTCCAAAGACGTATCGGAACCGGCAGCTGAAACGATTTCATCAGAAGAAGCGCCGTTAACGCCGGAAGCGAGTCTTACTACGGGTCCGAGTCCCACGCCGGAGATTGTCGATCTGTCCCAATACCAGGAATTGCCGCTCCCGCAGCTAGAGCCGATAGCGGACGGTGAGGAGATTGCTCTGATGCATACCAGCATGGGTACAATTCATCTGCGATTTTTCCCGGATTACGCGCCGAAAGCAGTGCAAAACTTTAAGACGCTCGCGAAATCAGGCTACTATGATGGTGTTCTCTTTAATCATGTAATTGAAAACTCTATGATATACAGTGGAGATCCCGGCGATGGAACAGGCGGTCAGAGTATATGGGGGCAGTCTTTCAGTCCGGAAGCTTCCCCATATCTGCACCATATTCGCGGCGCGGTGTCCATGGTGATTGACGAGAATACCTATGGACAGGGAAGCCAGTTCTTTATCGTCGTGAACAGCAAACTGAGCGATGAAGTCAAAACGGAGATCGAGTCTTATAGAGACAAGCAGAATCAGGTTGTCGCGGAAACAACGGACGGCGCGAAGGTTCCGATGGCTCAGATATTCCCCGAAAAAATTATAGACGCATATCTGGAAGGCGGAGGCATACCCGGACTGGATATGACATATGGCGTATTCGGCCAGATATTTGACGGATTGGATATTGCCGGCAATATCGCGTCCGTCCCAACGTCGCAGGAAGAGGATACAAAAGATGAGCCGCTGACCGACGTGGTTATTGAAAAAATAGAGTTTGAGCAGTATAAAGCTTAAGGAGATTGAGGAGGAGCGCATGGATCCGCTGCGGACAATTACTAAAGATGAATTTATGGAACGTGTGGACGCATTTCTTAAAACGTTTTACAGGCGGAATATAAAAACAGCCACAACCCGCCAGTGTTATAACGCGGTAGCCTTCGCGGTAAAAGACCTCGTGTCGGAAAAATGGATTGCGACACATAATATATATAATGAACAGGATGAGAAGGTCGTTTACTATTTGTCCATGGAATTCCTAATGGGGAGGTTCCTGGGGAATACGGTAATAAATTTAGGCAAATACGATGAAATTTCCTGGGCGCTGTCCGAATTGGGCGTGAACTACGCCCAGATCGAAGACGCTGAGGCCGACCCCGGTTTGGGAAACGGTGGTTTGGGGCGTTTGGCCGCCTGCTTCCTTGACTCCCTTTCGACGCTGGAATATCCCGCGTACGGCTGCGGCATACGATACCATTACGGTCTGTTTGAGCAGAAGATTGAAAACGGGTATCAGGTTGAGCGGCCGGACAACTGGATGGAAGACGGCGACGCCTGGGGTGTAAAGCGTAACGAATACGCCCAAGAAATAAAGTTCGGCGGTAATGTGGCCACATTCAAAATGGACGACGGCCGTTACCGTTTCCGTATGGAAAACTACTCGTCCGTACTGGCGATCCCTTATGATTACCCTATATTAGGTTACAGAAATAACACGGTGAACACGCTGCGTCTGTGGGACGCGGAACCCAAGAACAGTTTTAACTTGAAGGCTTTTAATGAAGGCAACTATGATCGCGCGTTGGAGGATCAAAATCTGGCCAACGTGCTGTCGGAAGTGCTTTATCCCGCGGACGAGTTCATAGCGGGCAAAGAGTTGCGCCTGAAACAGCAGTATTTTTTTATTTCCGCGACACTGCAGCGCGTACTGCGCCGGTTTTCACAGCGTCATGACGATTGGTCGCTGCTGCCCGATAAGGTTCAATTCCAGATGAATGACACGCATCCTACGTTGGCTGTGGCTGAAATGATGCGCATTCTGCTGGACGAATACTGGATTGAATGGGAT
>JAITDJ010000033.1 GCA_031282635.1 Clostridiales bacterium | reverse complement strand
CCAGCTATTTATATGTGGCATTTCCCGGATCCATCATTCCATCCGGAACTGCCTCAAAAGCCCGCGCGATATTCCCGGCGAATTTATTATTTAGTGAAAGCGCGGCGGTTACCTATGATGAAACGACAGGTTTATTTTCTGTAAAAGAAAGCGGTATTTATGAAATCAGTTATTGGGCTGTTGTAACACTGCCGCAGGAGCGGCCGTTCAGCTTAACGCTGGATCTTGAAACGCCGCAAAACGTTTCAATAGTGGGAAGCGAGCGGGTTGTGACTGTTTCCGCCGACACACCGGATACGTTAATTATCCCGGCTATTTCGGCCGCCCTGGTTACGCGCCTGCTGGCGGGAATGTCTTTCGGTCTTAATATTTTACACGATGGGACCAAATTCCCGAATTTGACCGATATATCCGTTTTAATCAAGAAACTTTCCTAACGTATTTATTTTGAACGTATTTATTTTCAATGGGTATTTACTTTCATTATGGGTATCTTTGCTCTCCCTCTTTTCGGGGGAGCTTTTCTTTAATCGTATTTCCTGTAATAATTCTCTCATCATATTCATATATATCACTAACCGGAGGATCTATTCCACAGGCATACGGGAGTGATAATATGGAAAGACCGCATTACAGGCGCGTAACCGGAGTCAAAACGCCCGCAGGGTTTAAACAGGCGCGTGAACCCGAGCGCTCCGCTTTATCTGAACGCCTGGTAACCCAGTTTATTGTCTGCGGCGTTATTATGGCGCTGATATTAGTGATAAACCTGATTGACGCGTCAGTGACACATAATATATCCGAGGGCGTAAAAAACGTAATACAGGATCAGCCTACGGCGGCCGACGTCAAACAGGTACTTACCAACGCTTCCGACACCGCGCGTACAATATTCGGAAATACATATAACGATCAAACTGCGGATAATTTTGATATGGCTTCCGGCGCGGGGACGTACAATGAAGAAAGCCCCGGCGTCGCCGCGCGAACGGTTCGGGAACCGGTGGATTTCAGGATCGACGAGGATATATTAACACAGATTAAGACTGAATCGGGCGAATGGTGACGCGCGTCCATCCGACCTTTTGGCTGGCGCTCGGCATCGCCGCCGTATTCGGATTTGCGCGTGAATTTTTTATGCTGACGGCCGCCGTAACGCTTCACGAAATGACCCATGTTATCATGGGTCTTGTTTTTCATGCGCGCGTAACAGAGTTTATTATAACGCCGCTGGGCGAGACGGCGGTCATAAAGGGGCTGGAACGGAAGCCGCCGGGGGTCAGAGCGGCCGTAATTCTGGCCGGACCGGCTTTGAACCTGGCTATTGGTTATTTAGGCGTTCGGGTATTTAACGTCACCGATTTTGCCATGCCTGAAAAGGGGTTGGGGCCAGGTTATTTTTTTGCCGCGAATATAGCGTTAGGAGCGTTCAACTTGCTGCCGGCGTTCCCTTTGGACGGGGGGCGTTTCTGTCAGATGGTTCTGGGCAATATTATAGGCGCCGCGCGCGCAAACCGGCTGCTGTGCGGAATAAGTCGATTTTTCGCCGTGCTGCTGATTGCGGCGGGTGTTGTTCAGCTTACGCTTTTCTCATACAATATTAGCCTGTACTGCATTGGCGTTTATATTATAAAGAACCTGCCCAGGGAGCAGCTTAAGCTGAGTTTTGAATTCTTCTGTTATTTCAGCCCGGGGCGCGGCGCAGATCAAAGGATTACGCCTATAAAGTTCTTTACCGTAACCTCACAGTCGAGTATGGAAGATTTAATCGACTGTCTGCGCTGGGATACGTTCAGCGTGTTCAATATATATTTTGAGAACGGGGGAACAGCCTCGTTTTCTGAAAGGGATCTCATGCGTCATATTAAGGAGAACGGGCTGACCGGCAGGGCAGGGGAACTGGTTTATGAGGAATTTTAGGCATTAATGTTGAAATCCTAAAGTCTTAAAATCCTAAAATCTTAAAATTCTAAAATCTTCTTGCCATATAATAAGCAGTGCTATATACTGATTATGAAATTTTTATGCGAGTCACAAATGAAGGAGGGTTATAGTGGCTTACCAAATCAATGACGCGTGCATCAGCTGCGGCGCGTGTGAGAGTGAATGCCCCGTTTCCTGTATATCTGAAGGCGATTCTAAATATGTGATCGATGAGGGTGTATGTATTTCTTGCGGTTCCTGTGCCGGCGTATGTCCGGTCGGCGCCCCTAACGAGGTCTGAAACAAAACCCGAAAGCGGATCCAATAGGATCCGCTTTTTCAAAAAGGAAATGTTGTATTATGCTGAAAAAAACTATAATAACCTTGGCTTGCTTGATTATTTGCGTTAATACCGCATTCGCCGCGGATACCCCGATAACGCCGCGCGATCCCTCCGATTCGCTGATAATCCTGTTTACCACCACAACCTGTATCGGATGCATCAGGGCGGAGGCGTTTATAGACTCGCTGGACGAAGAGTACGCATTGGATGGCGGCGGGACTACGCGGTTAGATAAGCGGATAATAAATATCAGCGAACAGGACGGCGCGGCAATTGCCCAGCGTTTCTTCGAGGCGTATAACGTGCCTCGGGACGATAGGCGCACCCCCGTATTATTCTATACCGGCGGGCTTTATCTGACAGGCGACCATGTTATTACGCAGAATCTGGAGATGCTGATTCGCGCTGGCGCGCTTCAAAATTTTCAGGAGACACTGGAGGAGACGCCGGATATGTCTTTAAAATTGCCGCTTATTATCGGCGCCGGGCTGCTGGGCGGGGTTAACCCATGTTCGGTTTCAATGGTTTTAATGCTGCTGTCACTTTTGGCCGGCAGGCGCGACCGCATTGTGCGGGCCGGCGTGTCTTATATCATAAGCAAATTTATCACTTATCTGTTTCTGGGGCTTGTGCTATATAAATCGCTGCAGGTTTTAGATTCGGCGGCGTTCCGTTTCGCCGCGGGCGCGGCCAAATGGGTGGTTGTGGCGATAGCCGTCGCGCTGTGTATATTTAACGCGCTGGACTATTTTAACGCGCGTCGCGAAAAGTACGGCAGGATACGGGTTCAGCTGCCTAAGAAACTGCGCTCGTTTAATAATGAGTTGATTAAGAAAACTGTAAACAGCGGCGTCAGGTTTATGATCCCTCTTGTTTTTTTGCTGGGCGTGGTCATTTCCGCGGGTGAGTTCCTCTGCACAGGGCAGATTTATCTGGCCACGATCCTTTATGTGCTGCGATCCGGCGACGGTTTTGCGGTTACGGCGTTCTTAGTTTATGTTACCGCGATGATTCTTCCTATGATCATACTGCTGATTGTATGCGCCCGGGGCAGGCGTTTACTTGAAATGTCTGAATTCGCGCGTAAAAACATGCCTGTTATAAAATTGGCTAACGCGGCGTTATTTCTGGCCTTTGCTATATATATGATAGGAGCCAAGTAATGTTCCGGATAAAGAAAGCGAATGCGGTTTCTCAAATCAGGAACATAGAAGTACGTCTGAACGGCGAGGTTTTGTTTCGCGGGAACCTGATGGATCTGCCGCTGAAAGAGGAAATGATCCTGAAAAAGAGTATAGAGTTTTTCAACGACCCGGCGCCGTGTTATATTCACAAGGGCGCTGTGACTGTGCGCTTGCTGAATGAGATTTGGGAATCGGCGGGCGCCGGCTGTGGAGCAGTTGTTTCAGAGTACGCGGATTACCCGTTAGGGGCGGTTATATACGCCATGAACTAAACAGGCAGGGGCGATGAATGCCTTCCCGCTTGTTTTTTTATGCCCTTAACCCAGCCGGATGGTTGGAGCGGAATGATAATATACCGGACGCGGCGTTCTGTTCGTCTCCAAGCGTCTATGACAGTAAAATCCAGTGCTTTTCGCGGTTAAAAGTCTATTCAAACGGCAGGATAATTAATAGGTAAATAATTGCGTTACAGAGGTGTAATAATGAAATGGGATTTACGGTGTCTATACTTTATGATGCCGCTGTCGTTTTTACTGGCCGCCGATATATCGCGGTATCCCGGAAGTATTTCCGAAGGGTTGTCAGCCGGAACTGATCAGGGGTATGTCACCAGCGAATCCGGGCTAAAACCCAATAAAACGGATGAGGCGGCTTTAGTCGTTTCGCCCGCCCCGGGGACCGAAGAAACGGATATACGGCAGGCGCTGAAAGATTATAGTGAGACGTACTTTACGGGAAGCCCGCAAAAAGAGGACTGTTTGATACGGTTTTTCACTGAGGTGGAGAACATGTCCGAGCCGCTGGCCCGGCAGTACTTTGACGATATGACCGCGGGCGGCGGAATGCTGAAAGAGTTTTTGGACACTCTGAAGGCCGCCATGGATCGGCGGCCTTCAGACTCATACATTGGTCTGGACGAATATGGGGAAGGTTATATGAAATATCTGTATGATCTATTGCCTGATCTTGTAAAAGGCGATCTGCAGATGACCTATGATTCCGAGACCGATGTGAGACCTGTCTCATCCATTGCCGGGGTTTCTCAGCGTCTTGAGACGGTCGTCACAATGTTCGCGAGTGAATTTAACAGGTATAAGGCTGAGGTAAAGCTGATTGTAACAAACGATTCGCCTTCGGATATATTCCTGCGCGATATCTATGTGTCTGACGCGCTGGGATCAGGCGTCTATCTGCTGAGCGGTAATGATCTGAACCGCAGGCTGACGTTTAACGGCCGACCGGTAGATGCGGCGTATATTCGCGATAACGGATTCAGCTGGCCGAATGGCTCGGGGCAGTTTACGCAGTGGTCGATTTTGGAAAACGTACAGACTTTGTCAGCGCCCGGCGGGGGTAACGCCGTTATCTCGTACACGTTCTGGTTCACAGCCGATTTAGACGATCCTGAGGGCGTTAAGGAGGCGGTGCTGTTCGATGCCTGTAACAGCGCGTTTACAGCCGAATTTGTGAATAAAAATGACGAAAATCATATCGTCGGCTTATCCGGCGGTCAATTACCCGGCGAGTTTGATATACCTCCCGATCCGTCTGAATGGGCAGCGTACCCCCAGCGTTTTGTGTTTATCGCCGATTCTCCGATAAGATCGCTCAGGGGATTCACATCAAACCAAATAAGTATAGCCGTTAAAGGCGGCGATTCGTTCTATAATCTGCCGGCTGACTGGCTGATAGGCGGGTATGAGTTTACCATAGACGGCGTGGATTTTACCGGGAACACAGCCATTGAACGGAACGATGACTATATTGAGATGATTTTCAATTGGAACCGCTTACCGGGCCGGAGCGCAATAACAGAAACAGGCGATTATGAATACAGGGCGGAACTTAAATTGTTCAGGCCAGAAGGATCGCCGGATATCTATACATTCCCGCTTAGGTTTTTAGAATCGTCGGTGACTGTCAATGTGAGGGGAATGCCCGATATCTTTGACAAGGATGTTAAGACATTCGATATATTATTGAATTTGGGGAATCGCGCCGGCAGCCTGGCTTGTCATTTGAGCGTGCAGCTGACAGAGGACGCGCCTTTGGCGTCCAGAATAATCCCCTTGGGCAGGGAGAGTCTGAGTGACGTTATCTCATGTGAAGCCGCTTTGCCTATGAACTTCAAAATTAACGTGAACGTACCCAGCCAGGATTTTCAGGAGGCTGACAGGTTGCTGCCGGCGGCGAACCTCCCTGTAAAGGCTGACGCGGAAGCGTTTGGCAATATAAACGATATACTCGCGAAACTCCCGACTGCCTCGGCGTTACACCCGGACGACATGGATGTCGTTATGGAAGCCCTGTATAACGGCCTGTCGAAAGAGGTGTTTTTGGAGATAGGGGCCTCGGACGCCGGCCTTTGGCAGAAAACAGAATCTGTCTCGGAAAAAGAAAATGTTACAATTACGCTGCCGCCTGTCAGCACGCCTGAACCCACGTCTGCCCCCACTCCAATACCGGATTTAACCGTAAGTCCGACGGGCGCGGTACGCCCGTCGCGCCGCCCTGTTTCTGATATGCCGGCATACCCTGCCGCCGGCAGTGACGTGATGATAGATCATCATGAATGGATTGTTATTAAATATGTGATAAAAAATGGCATAAGCTGGGCGCTGCTGCTTAAAAAAGAATGTCTGCCGGATGAGTCCGCCATAGTTGACGCGGGGCCGCCGGAGTATTATGAGGGTTCGAGCGTACAGAACGATTTAGCGCGTTGGTACGCCAATGAACCTATGCCCATGATAAAGTCTTACGCCGCGTCCGCGGATAATCTGGACGCCGATCCGCACAATCAATTCTCGGCGCCGAAGAACTCGGCGGAGGGCGCGGTTAAGGATGTCATGTTCGCGCCTTCACAACGGGAATTGTATGATAATACGGAATTGGCCGCCGTTATTCAAGGCATTATCGCCGAGACGCCAAACGATGGCGGCTATGTATTCCGGACCAGGACATGGGAAAGCGGTTCCGGAAACGCGCCGGCTGATACCACAAGCGCGGGAGGCCTGACAGCTATGGAGACGCGCCGGCTGCACCCGGCTGTCTGGGCGGACGCTGATATTTTTTTGGCCGCGCGGACGCGGATTACAAACGATCACCAATGAGGTTAATGTATATGAAAAGAATTCTGGAAAAGCCTATAACTAAAATGGCGCTGATGATAACTTTTCTGTTGGTTCCGGCCGCGGCAAACGCGGTAGCCTGGCTGTCTCAAAGACATATAGAAACAAATAATGAACACACCGCTACTCTGTACTATGAAGCGTTTTTTCAAAATCAAGCTCAGCCCCAGGCGCTCCATTTTTCCGTTAATACCGATCAATTAACGCCCACGCCGGGGCTGACGCCTTACACGGACTATTGGGGGGAAGAAAGCGGAGTTTATATGACTGTTACGACGAGTGAAACCACCAAACTTACGATTGTAAACAAAAGTAATCGTGAAACCTATGTCCGTATAAAGATTATACCCGAATGGCAGACCGCCGGCGGTTCGGACGATATACCGCCGGTATTTGCCGAACCCGTGCATTTGGGGCAGTTATTCGACACCAACGTGTTTCACGTCAGTTCGCTGACGCCGGAGGGAGGGGAACCGCCGCCGGGAACTCCGCAAGCCGAGGTTTTCCAAGCCGCGTATGATCAAATTAACCGGCTGCAAGCCGGTTTAGGGAGCAACCCTGTCTATTCCGACGGGGTTGATACGAGCTCCCAAGCCTTTTATATATACCTTCTGGAAGGATTGGATTTTGCGGTTGCCGCCCCTCCGAACCTGATTCATGGGGACAGCTACGAAACACGCTTTGAAATAGAACTAAGCGAAGATGATATCAGCCGATATTTGCCTGTCCCTGTTGACGCGATTTCGCTGAAACTGACATTCGCGGTTGAAGCCATTCAGGGTACGCCGCAGATGCTGGAATACGCGCAGGATCCTTCGAACCCCGGCATAACCGTTCCATGGATTTATTCCCCGATAAAATCGGCCTCGGTACTCATTCCGCCTTCGAACTATACGCCGGATAACAGCGACGCTCCGAGTTATGGTCTACGGCAGCAGGAAGCGGTAGTAAAAGCCGCGAACGCTCACCTGGGCGGCATTCTGCTCGCGGACGGGGGTACGGTTTACACATGGGGCTGGAATGGGCATGGCCAATTGGGTATAGGCAAAGACGATCTGCCCTTGCCGGCGGTTGGCACACCGAAAGAATCCATTAAACCCGCCCATTGGGACGCGCAGACGTACGGGGGCGGTTATACCGAGGTGGATTTTTTTACGCGCCCGGATCGATATAGTGCAAACTATGCCGACTTGGGCATTGCGCCCGAATTGACCAGTCCGACTGAAATTGTTGACGTCGGCGCGGGATACCACCATATGCTGGCTCTGGATAAGCGGGGCAGGGTCTGGGCCTGGGGTTACAATACAGACAGGCAGATTGGCAAAAAGGGCAAGTCACATTATACATTCCCTCAGCTTGTCCAGGGGCTGCCAGAAGATATTATCAGAATATGGGGCAATAACGGATATCTTAACAGAGGCCAGTCTTTCGCCTTGACCGGCGGCGGCGAGCTGTGGTCGTGGGGTTCAAATCTGAATGGCAAGCATGGGGTCGGTACGACGGAGAACACGGCTTCATACCAGATGACGCCTCACAAAGTTATATTCCCGCAAGGTACAATCATTACGGATGTACAAGGCGGCGACTATCACAATATCGCGCTTGACGATCGGGGAGACGTATGGGTTTGGGGTTACGGCTTGAGCGGACTTCTGGGTGACGGAAAAAATAAAACATACAAGACGCCGGAAAAGCTGCCTCGCCCTGATGGGATGAGCGAAGCGGTTGAGATCAGCGTCAGCTATGGAAATAACCTGATTCTTGATTCGAATCATAATGTTTGGCAATGGGGGCGCGTATTCATTGGGCCCGCCGCGGGTAATTCAACTATTGTAAAGACGCCGCGCGCTGTCGAGGCTGAGCCTGAAGAGATCCAGCGAATCGGGTATACGCCAGTGGCGCATGGGATCGGGGCGGGGGAGAGTGTTTGCTACTTTATCGATCAGCACGGCCGTTCGTGGGCATGGGGCGACGGGCGTTACCATGGGTTCGGCAGGGAAGGCGGATATATTAACGCGCTTAAAATAATAGCGCGGAAGGCGTACCAATATCCTCAGATAATCGGCGATGGAGACACCCAGGTTACCGACAAAGACCCTAAAACCCCAGGCGATGGCGCTAAGAAAGACTCCACTTATGGAACATACGGATTTAACCGATTGCATCCGACCGTTTATGACGACAAATACGCGGCGGCGAGCGGCGAGGAAGCTTGGAAGTCTCTGGCACTGCAGCCGATTCCTAAGATCAAGCGGATCATTGGGTCGCGTTCCAGCTACATCATTTTAGATTACGACGGTAATTTATTTAAATGGGCATACGACGGATCAGGCGCAATGGCCTGGGGCTATGATTTCGAAAAACAATACGACCGCACCGGCAACGGCCGCGACGGTTTATACGATACGTACTGTTATGAAGTAATGCCGATGAGGGGAGGTTATTTTGCTGACGCCCCGTAGCGGCGCGATTCCCGGCCGCGGCCGCCAAAGACCGCGCAGCGTTACTTATCTGCGGGTTTGGCAAATGTTATCGCTGCGCGGTATAGCAGGAGGAAACATTTTGTATTCCTGATTGTCCGCGCCGGCCGCGGCGCCCCAAAAACATAAGCTGAAGTGATTGACATATTTGGCCTTATGTGATAACATCTTGTTTAATAAATGAATGACTACAAGGTCTTTTTTTTATGCCCAAAAAGAGAGAGGTGCAATTATGAGGACAAAGATATGCTTGGCGTGTACGGAATGTAAGCAGCGCAACTACAACACTACCAAAGATAAAAAGGCGCATCCGGACAGAATGGAGATAAAAAAATTCTGCCGTTTCTGCAATAAGCATACGCCTCACAGGGAAACACGATAAAAAGGATGTGAAATTATGGCGGACGACAAAAGCAATACTTCTGGGAATAATGCCGCGGACGCGTCCGGCAAATCACAGAAGCGATCAAAAAAAGGAAAAGAGCCTTTTAATGTAAAGCTTAAGAACTGGTTTCATCTGACAAGGCTTGAATATACGTCTGAGTTCAAAAAAATCGTATGGCCGTCACGTGAGGAATTGATAAAACAGACAGTTACCGTAATAGTGATTTCGCTGCTGTTTGGGCTGTATGTAAGTATTCTGGACGGCGCGCTCGGCTTTTTGTATTCACAGTTCTCCCAGTTCGCTTCCGCGCTGCTCTAAGAGCCTTTAATGGAGGCATAAATGTCTGAAGAAGCAAAATGGTATGTAGTTCATACTTATTCCGGTTATGAGAACAAGGTCAAGGCCAACATTGAAAAGATTATTGAAAATCGCGGTATGCATGAATTGATAAATCAGGTGGTCGTGCCTGTTCAGGATGCTGTCGAAATAAAAAACGGCAAAAGGAAGGTTGTGCAGCGAAAGATATTCCCCGGCTATGTACTGTTGAACATGGTTATGAATGATGATACATGGTATGTAGTGCGCAATACCAGGGGCGTAACCAGTTTTGTGGGCCCGGGTTCTAAACCTGTTCCGCTGACGGAAAAAGAGGTCGAATCTATGGGGATAGAACTACCGCGGGATACTATAGATCTGGCTGTTAACGACTCCGTGCGGGTCATCAGCGGACCTTTTGAAACTTCCATCGGCAGTATTAAAGAGGTTAACCAGAATAAGCGTACAGTTGTGGTCAGACTGTCTATTTTTGGGAGGGAGACGCCGCTGGAAATGGACTTTTCACAGGTCATACGCATCTAAGCATATAAGTAATAAGTAGGAGGCACACTATAAATGGCAAAGAAAGTCACCGGAATTGTTAAGTTGCAGATTAACGCGGGAAAAGCTACCCCGGCCCCGCCAGTGGGCCCGGCGCTGGGCCAGCACGGTGTGAATATAATGGGTTTCTGCAAGGAATTCAATGAACGAACCCAGTCGCAAGCCGGATATATCATTCCTGTCGTTATCACGATATACCAGGACAAGAGTTTTACATTCATTACTAAAACGCCGCCGGCGGCGGTTCTGTTGAAGAAAGCCGTAAAGATAGAATCCGGATCGGCCGAACCCAACAAAACTAAAATAGCTACTATTACCCAGTCGGAGATTCGCGTCATTGCGGAGACTAAGATGTCCGACCTCAACGCGGCGTCCATCGACGCGGCGGCCAGTATGATCGCCGGCACCGCGCGCAGTATGGGGATAGTTGTGAAAGACTGATAGTTTGTATATAATTGTCTATATTTAAAGGAGCAAGATATATGAAACACGGAAAAACATACATGGAAAAAGCCAAACTGGTTGGCAGTCAGACGCTGTATGACGTAGACGCCGCTATAGGCCTGGTTCAAAAGACAACCACGGCTAAATTCGACGAAACCGTCGAGGCTCATATCCGTCTGGGCGTGGACAGCCGCCATGCCGATCAGCAGGTGCGCGGCGCGGTTGTACTGCCGCACGGAACCGGTAAAACCGTACGTGTGTTGGTGTTCGCCAAGGCGGACAAAGCCAGTGAAGCGCAGGCCGCCGGCGCTGATTACGTAGGCGCGGAGGATATGATCAGCAAGATCCAGACGGAAAACTGGTTTGAGTTCGACGTCGTAGTGGCCACGCCCGACATGATGGGCCTGGTCGGCCGCTTGGGCCGTATTTTGGGTCCGAAAGGGCTTATGCCCAACCCCAAGGCCGGTACTGTCACAATGGATGTGGCTCGGGCTGTGCAGGATATAAAAGCCGGTAAAATCGAATACCGCCTGGATAAAACTAATATCATACACGTTCCTATGGGCAAGGTGTCTTTCGGCGACGATAAACTGCGCGATAACTTTCAGACATTGATCAGCGCGGTTATCAAAGCCAAGCCGGCAGCGGCCAGGGGGCAGTATTTAAAGAGCGTGGTTCTGTCCGCTACTATGGGGCCGGGCGTCAAGATTAACACCTTACGGCTTACGGAGTAATTGTGGATTACGCTTCGGAATCACTGCGAAAACATTATGAATGGAAAGGTAAGTTGGAAACAACGCCTAAAATGCCGGTTACATCCAAAGAGGAACTCTCATTGGCGTATACGCCCGGCGTAGCGCGGCCTTGCCTGGAAATTCAAAAAGACGTGAACAAAAGTTACGAACTGACCGGGCGTTGGAATACTGTCGCGGTGGTGACGGACGGAACCGCTGTTTTGGGGTTGGGCGATATAGGCCCTGAAGCGGCTATGCCCGTAATGGAAGGCAAATGCGTGCTGTTTAAGGCGTTCGGCGCGGTGGATGCCGTGCCTCTTTGTATACGCTCAAAAATAGTGGATGAGATTGTAAATACAGTAGCCCTGCTGGCGGGTAGTTTCGGCGGTATAAACCTGGAGGATATATCTGCGCCGCGCTGCTTCGAGATAGAACAGAAACTTAAAGAACGATGCGACATACCTGTTTTTCATGACGACCAGCATGGAACCGCCGTCGTGACGCTGGCGGCGACGTTAAACGCCCTGCGCGTAGCCGGGAAGAATATAAGCGAGATCAGTGTGGTAATAAGCGGCGCGGGCGCGGCGGGCGCGGCTATTGTCAAACTGCTGATGGCCATGGGGCTTAAGGACGCGGTACTCTGCGACCGGGGCGGGGCAATTTATGAGGGCAGGCCAGGCCTTACCGCTGATAAGGCGGCATTGGCCGCGATTACAAACCCCAGAATTAAAAAGGGCGGCCTGCGAGACGTAATTCAAGGCGCGGACGTGTTCATCGGCGTGTCCGCGCCCAGCATAGTAACAGCGGATATGGCGCGCTCTATGGCGCAAAATCCCATTCTGTTCCCTATGGCGAACCCCGTGCCGGAAATTATGCCGGATTTGGCGCTGGAAGCGGGGGCGGCGGTCGTTGGCACAGGCCGCAGTGATTTCCCGAATCAGATTAATAATGTATTGGCGTTTCCGGGTATTTTCAGAGGAGCGTTAGATACCCGCGCAAGCGTAATAAACGAAGAGATGAAGATAGCGGCGGCGTATGCTCTGGCAGGGCTGGTTTCGCCCGAGGAACTCAGTGCAGAATATATAATTCCCGCGGCGTTTGACTCTCGCGTTAAAGACGCGGTCGCAGCGGCGGTTGCGGACGCAGCGCGAAAAAGCGGCGCCGCGCGGGTATAACCGGCGCGGTCATGATTTAAACGGGCTCTTATCGCCGCGGATATAAAAAGCGACTCTATACCTGGGCCGCTTTTTCAGTTAGTATGGGTTTTAATCAAATAGTGGAGATGGTAGTATGACGGCAGTTATTACAGGCGCGTCGTCTGGAATCGGATATGCCGCGGCCGAATTACTTTATAAAAATGGATATATGGTTTATGGCGTTTCGAGATCAAAGTCAGGCGTAGAGTTTATGAAGGAAATTCCGGCTGATGTTACCGATACTGAATCTCTCCGGTCAGCCCTTAATGTAATTATTGAGGAATCCAAAACGATAGATTTGCTGATTGCCTGCGCCGGAACAGGGTTATCCTCTCCTGTGGAGCGTACGGACATGTCTGACGCCAGATATCTATTCGACGTCAATTTTTTTGGAGTTGCGGAGACAGTATCTTTTTTTCTGCCGATTATGAAGGAGAGACGCGGCGGCAAAATTATTATCATATCGTCAATGGCCGGGATTTTACCCTTGCCTTATGAATGCTTTTACAGCGCGTCAAAAGCTGCGCTTTGCGCATACGCCGGTTCACTCCATAATGAAGCCAAACTTTTCGGCATTTCCGTTTCCGCTATTTTGCCTGGCGGCGTCAGAACGGGATTTACACGCAAACGAAAACGGTATGAGGAACTTTACCCGATGTTCTCCGGATACCGCAAAGCCGTAGAAACCCTCAGCAGGGAAGAACAAACCGGCCTTTACGCAAAGCAAGTGGCGAGGGATATTTTAAAACTTGTAAAACGAAAAAAACCGCCGGAAGTCGCGGTTTCCGGCGGGATTTACAAATTGTACTATATGATGTTAAGAATTTTACCCCTCAGAATCATCCTATTCGTTTTACGGAAAAAGTATATGGGCGTTTAACTTTACCTGTCGGTTACTTTTTCACTTTCCTTCAACGTTTCATTCATACTCCCTGTACGGTATCCAAGCAGATCCAGAGCTATATAGGTAAATCCGATTTCCCGGAATCGTTTATGTATACGCTCGCGGGTTCGCCGATCAGACAGTACTATAAAGCCATTCTCATCCGTTTCAATACGCGCCAGTTTATTGTGATGCCTTACACGCACCTGGCGTACGCCCAAATCCAACAGGAACTGCTCGGCGTCGTCGATTTGATTCAGGCGTTCAGCTGTTATATCCTCACCATATGGGAAACGTGAGGACAGACAGGCGAAAGAGGGCTTGTCCCAAGTGGGCAGCCCGAGTTCTTTGGAAAGTTGTCTAATTTCTTCTTTGTATAGCTGAGCATACCGCAGCGGGCTCTTAACGTCTTGCTCCTTAACAGCCAACAGCCCCGGACGGTAATCACCGTTATCGTCCATATTAGAGCCTTCGGCGACATGTTCCACGCCGTTTTCGCGGGCTTTTTGCCATATCTTTTCAAACAGCTCATTTTTGCACAGATAACACCGGTTCGCGGGGTTATGGCTGAAACCTTCTATATCCAATTCCTCGGAATCCACGATGATATGTTTTATCCCCTCCTTTTTACAAAACGCGATTGTTTCGTTCAACTCGCGTCTGGGGAAAGAACATGAACGGGCGGTGATCGCGAGCGCTTTTTCGCCTAGAATACCAGCGGCGGTCTTCAGCAGTAAAGTGGAATCCACCCCGCCTGAAAACGCGACTGCCACGCTTCCCAATTCTTTAAGATAATCTTTCAGCTTTTCATATTTCCGGCTTAATTCCATTAGAGCACATTCCTTTCCTAACCTCGTTTTGAACCTTCCATAGTGTTACGTCATTTTCGCGGGCAGCGTCTGCGATGTCTTCATATTCGGCTTTATATCTGGAAACGCCGTAGCCTTTCCCTGTTTTAAGCCGGATTTCTCCGTAGTCCGTTGACACGGTTTTAATTTCCCGATCCAGCATATATCTTTCACAAACAGTTTTTCTGACCCCGAAGGTGGATGTATGTTTAAGTATTAATCCCGCGAAATAATCGGCCTTATCCACGTCGCATAGACACGTGAGCAAAACCCCCGGCCGATCTTTCTTCATTTGAATCGGCAGTGTGAAAACATCACGCGCGCCGGCGTTTATCAACACTTGAAAAGCGTACCCGATCGCCTCGCCGGTCATATCGTCCAAATTGCAGCGCAGTTCCGCGACTTGTCCGTTTGCGGCGCTGTCCTCTGTCTCACCCCAAAAAACACGCACGCAGTTGGCCGCTTCAAAATCCTTAGCGCCCATGCCATATCCTATTTTACTTACGCGCATAATTGGCATCGGGCCGAACGAGTCCCCGAAATGCTTTAACAGCGCGGCCCCGGTAGGCGTGCATAACTCTCCCCGTATATGCCCGCCGTACGTGGGCACGCCGCGCAGCAGAAACGCCGTAGCCGGCGCGGGCACAGGCATCAGCCCATGATCGCAGCGTACAAAGCCGCTTCCTACATGAACAGGCGATATCACCACCTGATCGGGGGTCAGTCTCTCCATGAGCATACATACCCCGGCTATATCCGCCACCGCGTCACGCGTTCCGACTTCGTGAAAATGGATCTCCGAAACGGGTACGCCATGCGCTGAAGCCTCCGCGTCCGCTATTAATTTGTAAACGGCCGTAATATTATTTTTAACATTATCGGAAAGCCGCAGAGAATGAATGAGCCCTTCAATGTCCGCCATTGATGTGTGGGAATGCGCGTGGTTGTGTTCATGAGCATGCGCGTGAGCGCCTGGTTCCGCGTCCGAAGTCTCTTCCTCAATACCATTTATTGTCACGTGTATGCGAGTTCCCGTTATCCCTTTTTTAACAACGGGTTCAGCCTTAACGTCCGCCAGGCCCAGGCTGTTTATTGTTTCAATAAACCCGTTTTTATCGTCTAAAAGTTCATACAGCGCGGCCATAAGCATATCGCCCGCCGCACCCATATTGCACTCAATAAATAACATTTTCATAAATCACAATCCTATCTTGTTAATACTATTGGCTATATAACCCGCGCCGAAACCGTTATCTATATTTACAACCGACACTCCGCTGGCGCATGAATTCAGCATAGACAGCAGCGCGGATAAACCGCCGAAATTTGCGCCGTACCCCACGCTGGTAGGCACCGCGATCACCGGCGCGCCGATCAGGCCGCCGATAACACTGGCCAGCGCGCCTTCCATACCGGCCACCACAATAACAACCTTAGCTGACAGCAAAACATCAAGTTTATCAAACAGACGGTTTAACCCCGCTACGCCTACATCATAAACGCGTGTTACCGCATTGCCCAGCGTTTCCGCGGTTAAAGCCGCTTCCTCGCATACAGACATATCACTGGTTCCCGCTGACGCCACTACAATAGAACCCACCCTCGGCCTGCTGTCATCCTTTACGGCAATGCCCAACCTGGGAATCGGGTGATATTCCAGTTCAACGCCGGCGTTAACCAGCAGATCGGCGGTCTGTCCGGCAATGCGCGTTACCAGAATATTCTTCAGGCCCTTATCGCGCATGGCGGACACAATGCCCACTATTTGTTCGGGCGTCTTGTTCTGTCCGTAAATTACCTCGCCTATGCCCTGACGCAACCCGCGGTGCAAATCAACTTTAGCGTAATCTAAATCCACAAAAGGCGATGTCTGGAGCTTAAGCAAAGCTTCTTCCGGCGTGATACTTAAAGTTTGTACCTTTCGCAGCAGCTCTAATATTTCATCTTTATTTGACGCCGATTGCTCGATTCTATTTATATGCATGATTCACCTTTCTTTTTACGGCCATATCTTATATGATCCCGGCTCGTCCAACGCCCAATATATTATACCAGTATCGTCCGGACTTGGAAAGGGTTCAGACAATTTTACAGTTTTCGCCGCCGTTAAGGATGAAAACTCGGCTCAAGCTTTAGCGATTTATTATATATCTGCGCGCTTAGGCGCCGCATATTTTTTCGGAGCCGATCATAGATTCTAAAGAGAAGAACGCGGGTGGGGGGTTAATATGGACAAGAATCTTGATTTTGAAAAGCTGGTGGAGCAGGCCCGGTTTCTGTCCCGGTTAATGAACGGCGGCGTGAATAACTCCGAAGGAATACATGCCGATGAAACGGGCGGACAAGCGGATTCAGCCGGTGACAGCGCGGATTACGCCGGCGCTTTTTCTTCCGGCGGCAGTGAGATCCCGGCCCCGGATACGACGGATAATCAGGATGCGATAGAAAAAGCCATTCAAGCCGTTAAAATATTTCAGTCCATGAGCCAGAGCGGGCAAACATCGGACAACGCGGCGGCATATGATAATACGTCGGCAGATGATAAGTTTACATCCGACGATCTTGAGGAAGACAACGCGTCCGGCGAAAGCGATAAGCGTATAGAAGATTCGGATTTTTCGCGCTTTTATGACGAGACATTCACCACGCCGTCAATTAAGGCGATAAAGTCGGCTGTACGATTTGTCGATCCAAAATACCACAAGGCAATAGGCCTATGGATTAAATTTTTAGAAATGCAGAATATGACGCGGTTTTACGCAAAACGGGCGGCTGAAGGCCGCAGCCGCCCGGAGTACGCTGACTGGCGCAGCGGTATGCTGATGTCGGTGCGCCCGCATGTCAGTTATGAAAAGCAATGTACCATAGATATGTTAATCAAAGTAATGGAATTGAAAGAGATTATTTTCGCAATGGAGGATATGAACAATGGCCGCTGATTTGAATGAATTATTTAAGAAAGAAGCGTTTAAAAATCTGGAGCCGGATAAACTGGAAGTCTTCCGTAAATTTGCGACGCAGCTGGACGGAAAATCGGGCCCCGAAATCATGTCGCTGTATATGAAATTCAGCAAAGAACTATCACGGGGCAGGCCGTTGACGCATGGCGAGAAATTAGCGGTTATCGAGGCTATAGGGGAATCGCTGCCGCAAACGGATCAAGCCAAGTTCAAGAATATTACTAAAATGCTGGAAGTGTTTCTATAAAGTCAGGAAATGGATATAAAACCCCACGGGATTGAAACCGCCCCCGCGGGGTTTTTAATGTGTTTCTCAGACACTTTCTATACTTCAGGTTACGGCATGGGTAACATAACTGTTACGATAAATCTAAATAAATTTAAATAAAACTATATAAATATGTACAATAGTTTTAGCAGCGAATCCTCTAAGTTTCGTATAAAGCGGAATATGAGGAACGTTCAACGACTATCCCCTAGAGGGGGAGTAAAACCCGAAGTAGCCGGCTAACCCAATCTGCGGTTGGGATAGAAGGCTTTGTAATGATGGCCTGCATCGCTTTAGGGATCCTTCAGCTTGTTTCACTTGAGGGCGTATAGCAGACCGTGTAAATGGGAATAATTTCCACAAGAAACAAGAAGGAGATGTTCCCCATGACACAACTAAACGAACAAGAACGCGCCCTCATCAATCTGATCGCGGA
>JAITDJ010000178.1 GCA_031282635.1 Clostridiales bacterium | reverse complement strand
ATAAAATAGCCGCCGTTAGGTTTACTCCAATGCGCCAGGCCGGACAGCTCAGCTTCCAGCGCGGATAGCACGACATCAAATTTAGGCTTTACAAGTTTGGCCAGTTTTTCCATATGCCTGTAAACCCCATCCGCGTTTTTGAAGAAACGCGCGTGACGCAGTTGATTTATTTTATCTGGGCCAATGGTCTGCGGGTTCATCTCTTTCAGTATATTTTTTATATTATTATCGGAAGCCGCGACAGCCGATACGGCGGCGCCCGGAAAACTCACCTTGGAAAACGAGACGAAAACCAGCGGCATGTCCGCCGCGCCGTTAATCGCGCATTCACGGATAATATTTGGAATTACCGGCCTTGTTTCATTGAAATTGTGAACGCAGTAAGCGTTATCCCAAAACAGCCGGAAATCGGGGGCTTTAGGTTTAAGCCGCGCCAAGCGCAGCACTGTTTCATCGGAATAAACACAGCCGGTAGGGTTGGAATACACAGGCACGCACCACATGCCTTTTACAAGCGGGTCAGATTGAATCAGCGCTTCGGCGGCATCCATATCAGGCCCGGTTTCAGTCATTTCAATAGATACCATTTGTATATTAAAATACTCGCAGATTAAAAAATGCCGATCATACCCCGGCGTCGGGCAGACGAACTTGACTCCGCGCTGATTTTGCCAGGGCTCGCTTCCGTTTACCCCATGTGTGAAACATCTCGATATTCGGTCAAACATCAAATTGAGGCTGGAATTGCCGGCGGCAATAACTCCGGAAACCGGCGCGTCTAATATATCCGCGAATATCCGCCGTATTTCGGGAATACCGTTTACGCCTCCGTAATTGCGGCAGTCCACTCCGGATTCGGAGCAGTAATCGTCCGGCGTCAAAACGTTTAGCATAGGGCTGACGAGATTCAGCTGATCGGGGCCGGGCTTGCCGCGCGACATGTCCAGAGACATACCGCGCGCCTTTAACGCTTCATATCGGCTTCCGACCGTATTACACGGTTCCGTCACGCTCTCTTCCAAATACGTCACCCTCCTAAGGATTCACTCTTCGTCATGCGTATCAAGTCCTATACCCTCACAACTCTCAACCGGCAGGGATATAACGATACCGTGCGCGTCCGTTTTCATGCCGCAAGTCTTGCTGATTGCCTGCATTAGATCCTTTTTTTGGTTTTTGGGGATTACGATCGCCACTATTTCTTTTTCCGCCTGTAAAGATATACCCAAAAACTTAACAGCGTCTTCAAGGCCAGTGCGCCTGGCGTGGACAATCGTGCCGCCGCGCGCGCCCACCGCGTGGGCTGCCGCCATAACATTCTCACTGTACCCCTGATTAACAACGGTGACGACCAGTTCGTAATTCGCTTCCTGTCTTGTATTTTCAGCGTCCCTGTCCATTTTATCCAGCCACCTTTCCTTGATATCCTGAAATTCTTTGGAATACGCGTTATAGACGGTGACGCTGACGCCCGAAACCGGTATCGTAAATACAATGCCGTTCCCCGGACGTGTCAGTTCCATGCGTTCCACAACCGCCGTCATGATCGATTTTATCTTTATGGCCGGCTCTATACAGATACATATTGTTTTTTCAGTTCCTGAAAGTCCGAACAATCTTAAAATTTCGGAACTCGCGGTTCCCATCGCATGGAACATATAATGGAAATGCGCGTGTTTCTCATGAAGAATGCCCTCGAGACGCTTGCCGCCGCCACGGTCAACAATTATCGCAAGCAGCTTAGGCGCGTGATTTATTTGCGCCTCTTGTATCATAGGCTGGGAGCCTCCTCGTTATACTCTATGATAATTTCATCTTCAACATCAATGATTTTTTCCGGAGTTATCCTGCTTTTAGACATAATCCCCATTATCAGGATCGCGAGAATCGGCGTCAGAGCTACCATTGCCACAAGTCCGAACGCGTCGGTCATAATACGGTCAGGATCATGACACGCGCCAATCGCGAACGGCAGTAAAAAAGTTGAGGTCATCGGTCCGCTGGCCACGCCTCCGGAGTCAAATGCGATGCCGACAAAAATTTTCGGCGTAAAAAACGTCATCGTAATAGCGGCGACGTAACCGGGTATAACAAACCAGTAGATCGAAATGCCCGTAAGTACGCGCAGCATGGCGATAGCAACGGATACCGCCACTCCTATGGAAAGATAGCGCTGTACATGGTTTGCCGGTATGGCGCCTAACGACACCTCATCCACCTGCTTTTTCAGCACGTGGATCGCCGGTTCAGCAGCGACAATAAAGTAACCGATCAACGCGCCAAGCGGTATGAGTATCCATTTCACGGACGAAGACGCCATACCGGAGCCCAGCGACTGCCCAACAGGGATATACCCGACATTAACGCCGGTTAAGAACATAACGAGTCCAACAAACGTATAGATAAAGCCTATCAACAAGCGCGCGAATTGACGTTTATGGTAGCGTCGGGTTAACAGTTCAAATATAACCAGCACCGCGAAAATCGGCCAGACCGCTGCTATAACCTCAATGAAATAATGCGGTATCTGGCGAATAAATTCCAGCGTAACGTCACGGGACGTAATAATATCGGGGATCACAGGCTGCGCGTAGTTTGTTCCGGCGGGGCGGAAGCATATACCCAGAATCATGACCGTCAGAATGGGCCCCACGCTGCATAGGGCCACCAGCCCGAAGCTGTCCTCCATAGACTCGCGGTCGCTTCGGATCGAGGCAAGCCCAAGCCCCATCGCCATAATAAACGGTACTGTTATCGGGCCGGTAGTCACCCCGCCGGAATCAAAAGCGACGGCGATAAAATTGCGGGGTGTAAAAATAGAAACGGCCATAACAACGACATAGCAGACAGCCAGCAAAATTGACAGATTGATCTGATATAAAATACGAAATATAGCCAGCAACAGAAAAATACCCACGCCGCAGGCCACTGTAAGAACCAGTATTATATTCGGAATTCCGGGCGCCAGCTGCGCCAGCACCTGTAAATCAGGCTCGGCTAGCGTAATGATCACGCCCATGGCAAAGCTGATGAGCCCTACGAGCGCGATTTTTTTAGTTTTAGTCATTGAAATGCCGATATCTTCGCCCAATACAATCATAGCCATATCAACGCCTGTGGTAAACATCCCCATGCCGACCACCAGCAGCACCGTGCCGAATAGAAACAGCATTAACGTACCCACAGGCATCGGCGATATAACAACACTCATTAAAAACACGATTATCGCCACCGGCAGCACGGAGGAGAGAGCGTCATTTGTAGTTTCTTGCAACTTCTTCCTCATCGCTTCACCTCGATCTGATTAGTGTCTTTCTTATATAATGTCATGCCGCCGCTCAATTGTCAACGCCCCTGGCATATTCTTCACTAACATATTCTTTGCCGGCGTAATTTTATAAAACATCCGGGGAAATTATCAACTGCTCGATTAACGCCGTCATTCCGCCCAAAGCGTACACTTTAAGCTCATGCATCGCCCTGGTCATGGCGATATACAGCAGTTTTACATCCAACGGCTCGGACGTGTAGTTTTCTTCCGAAGCGTTTGCGATTAGTACTGCGTCGAACTCCAGGCCCTTTACTAAATAGGACGGCAGGATCAGGCAGCCGCCTTGGTAATCTGTCTCTTTTCCGGTAATTTGTTTGATTTCGGAACGCAGCAATTTTTTCAGGGCGCCGCACTCTTTTTCCGTTTTGCATATAACGGCTATGGAGTGGTATCCGGCGTCAATAAACGCGGCAATGTCCGCGTCAATGGACGCCGCTGTTTCCGCTAAGCTGTTTTTTGTGATGAAGCTTACCCCGCTGCCGTGCCTGATGACCGGGACGGCTAAAGGCGCGGTCAAATACCCCAGATGTCTTATTACCCTATTGGCCCGCTCCATAATCTCCACTGTGGTGCGGTAACTATGTTTAAGCGTAAAAAAACCGGGTTTTTCGTCAAAAACCTCGCTCATCAGATCATTCCAATCTTCTATGCCTTTATAAGAATATATGCCTTGATTTATGTCTCCCAGTATCGAAAACGATTGGCTTTTGAGTATATCTTTCAATACGCTGAACTGGAATAGGCTGTAATCCTGAGCCTCGTCTATAACTATATGCCGGATGTCCGCCGCGTCCTCCGGAGGAAACAGCCGGTGCTTCAGCAGCATAACGGCGGGCAGGTCCTCGGCTTCCAGGCATCTGACGTCCAGCGAGGCTCGGGTTTCATTCCAGATAAGCTCTAATTCCGTCTCGGAAAACAGGCCGTTCCCCAAATGGCTGAACAATTTGCGGTTCTGAAAGAGTTTGAGATAGTAAGTAAGCGGTTCCAACACATGAAACTGTTCCAAATACCGCTTAACAGCCGTCTTGGACTTACAGACCGCCGCTTTAAGTTTCCCGTCCCTTTCGTCCAGCAGCCTGGTTATGGTGACGCGGCGCTCCTCGCTGTCCGGCATTAAAAGTTTGATCTTGTTTTTTTGATTATCGTAAAATTCGTTTATATCGTCTATTATCCAGGGCTTTCGACGTCGCAAAGCGTTCGTGAGGCTTTTTTTCAGTTCATCCACCCGCCTTTTCAAAGGCAGATAGCGGTAATCCTCCGCCAGCATGCGCGCAATAACGTTTCTCTCCAGTATAACAGACCCTTCCACGGCGAAATCGTTTTCCGGCAAAAGCTTTTTTATTATAAATTCCGTATACTTTATCAACGTTTTTCTATAAGCCAATGAAGCCTTAAGGCGCGCCGCCGACAGTTTAGAACTGTAATAATCGGAATTGTTAATTATATCGGCTATTACGTTAACGGATGGATTTATCTTCAGCCTCCGGCCTATAAAGCCCATGGCGAACTCCTCAAACGTGGTCTGCGCCACCTGTTCCACGCCCAAATCGGGCAGAACGTCCGAGATATAGCTTAAGAAAAAGCGATTGGGGGCCATTATCAGGAATTGAGCGGCCCTGACGCGTTTTTCGTGCGTATACAGCAAAAAGGCCACACGATGCAGCGCAATAGTTGTTTTACCGCCTCCTGCGGCGCCTTGAACAACCATTGGCCGGAACATGTCGCCTCTGATTACCTGGTTCTGTTCGGCTTGAATCGTTGTAACAATATCTTTGAGGCGGCGATCCTTGCTGGAACCCAGCGCTGCCTGCAGAAACTCATCATTGGTGGTGATGTCTATATCCGTAATATTTTTGAGTTCGCCTTTTTCAATTACATACTGCCGCTTCAGGCCTATTTCACCCGTAATATGCCCGTCTGGGCAGTCATACCCCGCCCGGCCGATACGGCCTTCATAGTACAGCGCGGCCACCGGGGCGCGCCAGTCTGTAATCAGAAGCTCACGGCTGGAGTCGTCCATCAGGGTCATTTTACCGATATAAAAACGCTCGTTTTTTGGCTCATCATCCGGCGTAAAGTCCACCCTGGCGAAGTACGGCCTTATTAAGGCGTTTTCCGTATCTTTCAGTTTTCGTTCAATATACTCCTGATTGCTGACGTTAAACGTCAATTCGGTAAACTGCTCCGCGTTATCGGAGTTGAAATGCTTCAGCGAATAATCTACCAATTCGTCAACCTGAAGTTTTTTTTGCGTCATCGCTATCTTATATTGCCGCAGAAAAACTAAAATCTTTTGCAGACGGCCGTTCTCTTCGTCCCAGTCGGAATGCATATTATCCCTCCGCCATAACTTTCATCTCTTCCGCGGCCTTAAGCGTAGCCTCGGTAACCCGTGCGCCGCCGATAAGCCGGGCCAATTCCTTTATCTGCTGATCGCGCGTTAATTCTCGTATATATGTCCGCGTCTTGTCGCCGTCCGATTTCTTCTCAATAAGATAATGGCTGTCAGCCATGGCCGCTATCTGCGGCAGATGGGTTATACAAAGAATCTGCTGTTTTTTAGAAATAACGCGCAGCTTTTCACCCACCCGCTGAGCCGTGCGCCCGCTGACCCCGGTATCTATTTCGTCGAAAATAAATGTTTCAATGGCGTCGGCGCCGGCAATAACGCTCTTTATCGCCAGCATAACACGTGACATCTCGCCGCCGGAA
>JAITDJ010000154.1 GCA_031282635.1 Clostridiales bacterium | reverse complement strand
GCAGCTGACGAAAAACTTAATAAATGGGGTAAAATATTTGGCGGCTGATTCTGACGAAGCTGGCTGGTTCATGGATAAAGGTCCGGATGGGCTATTGGGAACCTCCGATGATGTAAGAGTTTATATATAGGGTTTGTACCAGTAATATAGCAGCCTCCCAAACATAATCCAGCTGTTCCCGATTGATGAAATTATAACGACTGTTTTAATAAAGCCGCCCGCAAGGTTGATTCTCAACCTTGCGGGCGGCTTCCCCTATCCCAGCCAATGCACAAACAGTCCGCTCCTGAGTTTTGGTTCAAACCAGGTGGATTTCGGCGGCATTATTTCACCCGCGTCCGCTATATCCATTAACTGGCTCATCGACGTGGGGTACATTGAAAACGCCGCGGCCATCTCGCCGGAATCAACTTGCTTTTCCAATTCGTCCATCCCGCGCGCGCCGCCAACGAAATCTATACGTTTGTCCACGCGCGGATCGCCAATACCCAGTATGGGCGACAGCAGTTCATTCTGCAAAATAGACACATCTAAAGTATCCGACTGTTTTTTTGGAACCCGGCTGGTTTCCTTTAATTCCAGGCGATACCATTTTTTATTTAAATACATGCCAAACACATGCCATTTATCGGATTTTTGGGGTGTTTCCTCAAGTGACACATTAAAACGTTCGGATACCCGTTCCAGCAATTCTGAAAAACTCAAACCGTTAAGATCCTTTACTACGCGGTTATAGTCCATTATTCTAAGTTCCGTATCAGGGAAAATCACCGACATCGTATAGTTGAATTCCGCGCTTGGATCCGCGTTGTTTTTCCGCCGTTTCAGCGCCACATTAACCGCCGCCGCGTTCCTGTGGTGGCCATCGGCTATATATAACGCCGGCACGGCCTTAAACGCGTCTGTCAGCGTCATAATTACGTCCGCGCTGTCAATAACCCATACCTGATGCGTTATGCCATCGCCGGAACCAAAATTATACACAGGTTCGTTATTAAGCGTACAGGCTGCGGCTATATCGCCGATCATGGGGCTGTCCTTACGCCTATAGGCTAAAAAAATAGGACCGGTATTGGCGTTTGTCGCTTCTATGTGCCTGGTGCGGTCGCGTTCCTTGTCATCGCGTGTCTGTTCGTGCTTTTTGACAACGCCGGATAAATACTCATCCACAGAACTGCAGAGAACCAGACCCGTTTGCCGTACGTTACCCATAATCAGCCTATAGATATACAGATACGGCGTTCTGTCCTGAATCATAACATTTCGCGCCAGCCAGTTCAGGTTTTGGGCGGCTCTGGCATATACGCGATCATCATAGATATTCGCGGAATCCAAGTCAGCCTCCGGCTTATCGACCCTTAAAAATGAGTATGGATTACTCTTAACCGCCGCGCGCGCTTCATCACCGCTTAAGACGTCATAAGGCGGCGCGGCTATAAGCTTCGCGTATTCAGGCTTCGGCCTTAACGCCGCAAAGGCTTTTATTACGGCCATTTATATGACTCTCACTCGGATAACGCCTTCGACGCGATGCAGTTTATCCTCTATGCCGATTAATTCGTTCTCATCCACATCTATGACGGTATATGCGTTAACGCCCTTACTGCGGTTTATCATATAATCAATATTTACGCCCCTGTCCGCGACTTCCGCGGTGAGTCTCGCCACTACATGGGGGATGTTTTTATGAAGTACGCATAAACGTTTCTTGTCGGTATACGGCAAGTCGCAATCAGGAAAATTGACCGAATTTTTTATGGCGCCGCACAGCAGGTATTCTCTGATTTCTTCCGCCGCCATAACAGCGCAGTTATCTTCCGATTCCGGCGTGGAAGCGCCCAGATGCGGTATAGGAATAATCCCGTCCACTCCTAACAGCTCTTCATTGGGGAAGTCCGTCAGGTAGCAGCCGACAATACCCGTTTGCACTGCGTCTTTTATGGCGGCGTTATCAACCAATTCGCCGCGCGAAAAATTGAGAATGCGCACGCCGCTTTTGACCTTCGCGAGCGCGTCCGTATTGATCATGCCTCTGGTTTCGGCGTTTAAAGGTACATGAATCGTAATATAATCACATTCGGCCAAAATCGCATCCACACCCAGCGCTTTATGTACCCCGCGCGACAACCGCCAGGCCGCGTCCACGGACAGGAAGGGATCAAAACCGTATACCTCCATGCCCAATGAATTACAGGCGTTCGCGACCAGCACGCCGACAGCGCCCAGCCCGATAACGCCCAGTTTTTTGCCGGAAATTTCCGGCCCCGCGAACTGGCCCTTTCCCGCCTCAATCAGCTTGGCCACGCCGCTTTGCCCCGCCAAACTCTGCACCCAGTTTATGCCCGCGTCAATTTTGCGTGAAGACAGCATCAACGCGGCGATAACCAATTCCTTCACCGCGTTGGCGTTGGCGCCCGGAGTGTTAAAAACGACGATGCCTTTTTCAGCGTACTTATCCACCGGAATATTATTCACGCCCGCTCCCGCGCGGCCCACAGCCAGAAGCCCCGCCGGGGTTTCATATGAATGTATGTCGGCGCTGCGGAGCAGAATAGCGTCAGGCGCGTTCTCGTCGGAGGATACCCGGAACATATCGGCGGACAGCTGATCGGCGCCGCAGTCCGCAATCTTATTTAGCGTCAGGATATTATACATAATCGCCCCCTACTTATTTTGAAACTCAAATCTCTTCATAAAATCAATTAAAGCCTTTACGCCCTCAACAGGCATAGGGTTATAAATACTGGCGCGCATACCGCCGACTGAACGATGGCCGGCCAAGGTAACCAATCCTGCCGCCGCCGCTTCTTTAATAAACCTTTTATCCAGTTCTTCGCTTCCTGTTACGAATGGAACATTCATTATCGAACGGTATTGGGGCGCGACCGTACTCTTAAACAGATTTGAATTATCCAAATGATTGTACAGAAGCGCGGCCTTTTCCTCGTTTATCTTTTGAACGCCCGACACGCCGCCCAGATCCTTAAGCCATTCAAACACCAGCTTAGCCATGTAAATCGCGTATGTGGGCGGCGTATTATACAGCGAATTCTCATTGG
>JAITDJ010000111.1 GCA_031282635.1 Clostridiales bacterium | reverse complement strand
AAATTCCATTTTTTTACCTTCTCGTTTAACGCATCTTTAACGCGCGGGGAGATATAAGCACATTCTTAAGTGTCTGAAGATGCGCTATTACCAGCCCCGTCCCCAGCGCTACACAGTTTAAGGGTTCGTTGGCAATGCTGACCGGCATTCCGGTTTCATTAAAGATTAGCTTATCCAAGCCGCCCAGCATCGCGCCGCCGCCAGTCAGCACTATCCCGCTTTCCATAATGTCGGAAGCCAGTTCCGGCGGTGTTTTTTCCAAAGTCGATTTAATCGCGTCCACTATCGCCGCTATAGGTTCGGCAATAGCCTCGCGCACCTGCGCCGACGTGATGGTAACTGTTTTGGGCAGCCCCGAAATAAGATCCCTGCCGCGTATGTTTTTTTTGGCGTTAGGGTTGGGGTTATATACGCAGCCGATAGATATTTTTATGTCTTCGGCCGTCCTATCGCCGATAGCCAAACTGAATTCCTTTTTAATGTAGTTCACAATATGTTCATCCAGCGCGTCGCCTGCCACACGCAATGATTTGCTGGCTACGATGCCTCCGAGGGAAATAACCGCCACCTCGCTGGTACCCCCGCCTATATCCACCACCATATTGCCCATGGGTTCCGCCACAGGCAGACCCGCGCCGATA
The DNA here is from genome assembly GCA_031282635.1 of Clostridiales bacterium. Classification (GTDB taxonomy): domain Bacteria; phylum Bacillota; class Clostridia; order Lachnospirales; family WQUN01; genus JAISZF01. The sequence goes on along the minus strand of JAITDJ010000111.1, from coordinate 6,026 downwards.
GATGAAGCCATCGGCTCTTCAATCAATAAAGCGTCGCGTTCACGGGCGCCTGCGGCGATTGTGGCTTCCATAACCGCACGTTTTTCCACTTCGGTTACCCCGGAAGGCACGCCGACCACTACCCTTGGGCGCGACAGGAAAAATCTGTGCGGCGCCGCCTTTTCGATAAAATATCGGAGCATAGCCTGCGTGGTTTCAAAATCAGCGATCACGCCGTCTTTCATCGGGCGTATGGCCACAATATTCCCCGGCGTACGCCCAATCATCTGCTTTGCCTCGTCGCCTACCGCTAATATTTCTTTTGTTCGCGTGTTAATAGCCACTACAGACGGCTCGTTAACAATTATCCCTTTATTTTTCATGAATACCAGCGTATTCGCCGTTCCCAGGTCTATCCCCAAATCTCTTGAAAACATATAAGCCTCCGGAATTCATTCGTTAACTATTAAGTAATATACTACACTGTTCGTGCAGGATTTTCAACATTTTTCCAGCAAGATCAGCTGCGTTCGGATTCAGCGCTAGCGGTACACGGTAAACCTCTGGTTCCTTTTGCGCCTTCTATGCCTTACCGCCAGAATAATAATTAAGGCGACGAGGATCGCCGCGCCGCCCGCAAAAAAAGTAACCGCGTCCGTTTGAAAAAACTTCTTTCTGGCTAAATCCAGATAGTAACGGAAATCCGAACTCAAGGTGCGCTTGCAGACGTCCGCCGCCGCGATGACCTCGCCCGAATATATAACTTGTCCGTCCAAATAATAATTAACCTTTCCCAGAACCTGGCCTGCATCTATCGGGGGTTCGAAAACAGACGCTTCAAGCGGAGCCTGTTGTTCGGTTTTTTTCAGTAAAGCCTGATCGTATATGATTTCACGTTCAATGCGCGCCGCCTCGTCATTACCGTAGAAACCCGTAAAATTGCCTTTGCTCAGCACGTCCATCAGTTTGGGGTCGCCCAGCCGCGGGTTGTTGACAGCGGCCTGCCCCAGCGATTCATTGTCTCTCTGTACGTCGACGAAAGAAAAATTGTTAAAACCGTATTCAAACAGAATTTGGGAATCGTCCCAAGTACCCGGCTTCGGTGAGAAAAACACCACGGAAATCAGCGTAACGCCATTCTTTTCGGCGGACGCCGCGAGGCAGTCGCCGGCTTCGTCCGTAAAACCTGTCTTTATACCGTCGGCGTATGTATAATAGGCTTCTTTGTTGTCCATTATCAGTTCGTTATGGGTTTCCCAGACATGTTCTACCGTTTTGGCGCCTTCGGGCGCATTGCTCCCGGCGCTGTTCCCCTCAAATTTTTTTTCTCTTACAATCGTGCGCAGCAGAGGCGTCTCAAGAAGCGCCCGCGAGAACAGCGCGATATCGTGCGCCGTTGAGTAGTGATTATCGCCGTGAAAGCCATGGGGGTTTATAAAATGGGTATTTGTCGCGCCCAGTTCAGACGCTTTTTTATTCATCAGATCGGAAAACAAGACCTCCGCGCTGTTATACTCCATTTCCGGCACGCCATTCACGCGCAGCGCCACATTATAAGCGATGACGCATCCGGCTTCGTTTCCGGAAGGTATCAGCAACGCGCGCAGCAAATTTTCCATAAGTATGGTTTCGCCAATCTCCAGGCTGGCGACGCTTGAACCCGACGGAGCTTCGCTCTTTTCGGCGCCCACAACGATGAACTCGTCCGGTTTTAGATAGTCCAGGGCTACCAGTGCGGTCAGTATCTTGGTCATACTGGCGGGGTACATACGTTTATTCCCATTTTTTTCGTATAACTGCTTGCCGGTGGTCCGCTCGACTAAAATGGCGGCCTGGGCTGTCAGGTCAAAATCCGGCTCGGCGGCCGACGCCGGCGCCGCGGCGGCCGGCGCCGCTATTATAATCAGAAAAGCGATAATCCGCTTGAACAATCGCACCACTCTTTCTCAAATTTATTAGAACTCTATATTATAATACAAAAATTTTACTGCACTTTCCAGTCCTGTCGAAAAGTTTTTACTACCGAGAATACTCAGAGCCGTTCTGTCATCCAGTTGTTTGTTAAGCGCTTTAGCGAACGCGTTTATATAGATCCGGCTGTCGTCAACCGCTTTGTCGAACAGTTCCATAAACGAGGCGTTTATATCTATCGCGTCATCCCAAGGATAATGCCAGGGCGCGCGCCGCTCATTCAGATAGTCGAACCGCCCCGCGGGGCTGTAATGCATCATTGAGGCGGCTATCCGTATACCGAAAAATACTTTTCCAAGCGCTTCGGCAGCCTTCCTCTTTACGCCCGTTTTATCGCGGAACACACTGTATACAAATACCATGTCCTTCATAGCCTTCACATAGTCCTCCGGATATATAAAAACGCCATAACTCGACGTTACAGTTTCAGACAGAAACTTTCCGATAATCAAACGTTTTTTAGCCCGGACATTTACTATCATTGGAATATTTAAAAAATAGGGAGTTATATTATCTGAATTATTCAATAAAACGCAGTCTATCGATGTTTCCAGAGAATGATGCCGAACAGCGGATTCTCCCTTTAAGCCGCCGTCTTCATCCGCAAAACCCGCTTTATAATAAATGTATGGACATGTGCAGACATCCAGCGCGTAATGGCATATATACCCCGCCATGTAAGCGATCATTTCATCCCGCCCTTCGTGCGCGGCGGTTTTGCGAATCCGGTTAAGACATTCGGCGAAGAAGGCGCCCGCGCCTTCACTGTGCATACGCCGGCCCAATCTATTTAAAGCTTTATTGCCCAGCGCAAAATACAGTATGTCCGGTCCCTGGGCCCCCAGACGGAAAACATCGTTATGCTGTTTCACGCAGCTTAAAACGACGCTGTCGCCGATTAAATCCTCGCTGGCTTTGCTCATCAGATAGTGCGTAATTACAGCCGGCATGCCCGCCTCCTCTCGCTGTCGTTTTCAGTATTATAATTGTAATGGATTTATGTTTACAGTCAATATTTGTTTCCATTATAATAACAGTATAACTTCGGGACAATCTGAAAGGAAGCAGATCGTGGCTAATACAATTGTTAAACCCGTTTCCCGCGCAGGGGGGCGCTTTTTTTTAACCAGAGGCGACGCGGCGCGTCTGGCGGTCAGCGCCATAGGTTTATTTATCGGACGTACGGTTTTATTTGATATGGTAAACCCTGTCGCCGCAGGCTTTTTAGCCTCGCTTATGGGTACGGGATTGAATTTTTACATAACCGCGGTTTTTCTGCTTATGGGTATCGCTACCAAATTACATGGCATATACCTGATTCGTTACCTTATCTGCGTCAGCCTGCTCTGTGTCATAAATATCTTTGAGCGTCAGTTTCTGTTTCTGAAAAAAAGCCTGTATTTTACAGTGTTCGCGCAAGGTCTGTCCGGCGCTCTATGCATGCTGATCGGCGGGCTGTCTGTCGCTTGGCTTCACGTGGACAGTACTATGTGGCTGCTGCCGCTCGCCATGTTCGAATCCGCCCTGGCATTCTTTCTGACGCTTGTGCTGAGCAAGGCTTCGGCGGTACTGATCGCCCCTAAACGCAAGCCCATGCTCAGCAGCGAAGAAATGATCAGTCTGGCGATACTCTTTGGCTGTATTATAGCCGGAGCTTCGGATATTTATATCGGTGTTGTGTCGCTGCGCTATTTTTTATGCTTTTATTTTATCCTGTTAGCCGCGTATTTGGGTGACGGCGCCGTCGCAGCCGCGGCGGGGATGCTGACGGGGCTGATGCTGCTTCTGGCGGGAATGGGGCGTTGGAACGCTTCCATGGCTGTGGTTTTATCTCTGGCTGGGTTGGGAGGCGGCTTGTTTAAAAATCAGGGGAAGCCGTATGTGCTCGCGGGGTTCGCGGCAGTGGGGTTCGCGGCGTTTTATTATCTGAACAAGGAATTGCTGAGCATGGAGGTGGGTTACTCCGCAAGCTTCGCGGGCATGCTGTTTCTGATTACGCCTTGGAAGTTCAACTTCCATATTACCGCGCAGATTAACCCTGTTATGGACAACGCTCAGGAATACGCGGCAAAGATACGCGGCATGGCCATAGAGCGGCTGGAGGCGTTTTCAGATGTCTTCGCCCGACTGGGCCACAAATTCGGTGAGATGGCCGTAGAGCAGGGACGTCTTGATAAACGCGACGCGGCAAAATTGATTGATGATATCGCGTCGGAAGCCTGCGATTCGTGTGAAAAACGCGCGTTATGCTGGGAAGAAAATTTTTACGCCACTTATCAGTTCACCTTCGGTCTGTTGGAACAATGCGAAAAAAAAGGCCGGGCCGAATTGGTTGAAGCGGACGAGGGGCTGAAACAGCGGTGTATAGATTTGGAAGGTTTTATAAATACAACGAATTCTATGTTTGAATTATGCAAAACTAATTTAACCTGGAAAAACACACTCGCGGAAAGCCGTGAATTGATCAGCCAGCAGCTGACCGGCGTTTCCGGCGTTATCAAGAATTTGGCGGATGAAATGGACAGCTCCCTGCGTTTTAAGGAAGACTTAGAGGAAAAGATCCTGCTGGCTCTGGCCAGGAACAATATCGAAGTGGATCGCGTAACGGTGCTGGAAAGTAAATCGGGACGATATGAAGTCAACATACGGCATCAGTTCTACTATGACAGCAAGCGGTGGAACCGAACCGTCGCCAACTTGCTGAACAGCGTGTTGAAACGGAGTATGCAGGTTGACGGCGGCGAAAAAACGCAAGTTTACAACACGCGATTTATTGAGGAAAAACCATTGAAGGTAACCTGCGGCGCCGCGCGGCTGGCAAAGGGCCGGAAGGGTGAATCGGGCGACAGTTATTCGTTTATGGATCTGAAAAGCGGGCATACGCTGCTGGTTTTATCAGATGGGATGGGATCCGGTAAAAAAGCGCGCGACGAAAGCGCCGCCGCTGTGGATCTGCTGGAAAACTTCCTGGAATCGGGCTTTGATAAACGCCTGGCAATTAAAATAATCAATTCGGCGCTGGTGCTGAACGGCGGCGAAGAGAGTTTCGCCACACTTGACATATGCACGGTTGACGTATACACAGGCGACACGGAATTTATCAAACTGGGCGCGTCTTCAACATACCTGCTGCGAGACGGCAAGGTATTTGTGGTACGATCCGCGTCACTGCCAATCGGTATGCTGAAAGATGTAGACATGGAAATATCTCGGAAAAAGCTGTACCACAATGATATACTGGTTATGGTTACCGATGGTGTGACGGACGTTTCCGCCGCGGATAACAAAGAGGACTGGGTAGCGGGAGCGCTGCGGGACTGCCGCTATGTTAACCCGCAAGATATAGCCGATTATCTGCTGTTCGAGGCCCAACGGCTGTCTGACGGGGAAGTCGGCGACGACATGACCGTTTTAGCGGCCAGGGTATGGGAAAAAGAATAGGCGGTATGCCGGAGCTCACAGCGGCTTCGTTCAAAAAATAAGGCTTATCCGCCTCTCAAGGTATAAATTTAAAAAAAATCGCCGAAACTCCTAGTATATATTGGAAAACTCATGCAGTTATGGAGGCGCGGTTGATGACAGAGCAAAACAAGGTTATACTTGTAAACGGAGATAATTCGAAATTTTTTGATCAGGCGATATTTATAGTTAAAAAGAACCTGCCCGAAAATAAAATCCCGATGGATTTCGTGGCCGAAGCGGAGAGGATCATTGGTTTGCATTTAGCTAAAAAACGGCGCGGACACGACGCGTATATCCGCTTTGCCCCAGAATTTGAACTAGACATGGTAAAGGAAGAACTGGCGCGTAAAAAGCGAAGCGTTAAGATTCACATAATGCTGAACCTGGCGTTGCTGACCGCGTGTATTACTCTGGCTTATTTGCTGGTGATAGCGCGGTGAGTATATAAAGAGGACAGGAGCCCCGCCGCTTCTGTCCTTTTCGCTTTACTTATACCAGCGCCGCCAAGACCGCGCAGCGTCCGTTAATCCGCGTCCGGCGGCAAATCATATCGTTGCGCGGTATAACTAAAACACACCGCGATCCATCAGTTCCAAACAATACGTCTTATTCAT
>JAITDJ010000106.1 GCA_031282635.1 Clostridiales bacterium | reverse complement strand
AAAAGGATATACTGGCTTTGGCGGCAGACAGCCGCGGACTTTTGATAACGTACGGATTCAACAGCAAGGTATGTGTAACCGCCTCCAGCGTTACGGAAAACGAGATTCAGATATGCGTACAGCGCGATCTGCCGACGCTGCGCGGAGGCAGGGTTGATCAGCAGGAATTCGGCGTGATCGTGGATACGGAAGCATGCGACGCGGAGAATTGGCTGGCTGCGATAACGACCGCTTTGGTTGCGGGCGTTCAAGTTATGGTTCTAAATAAGGCGTAAATAGAATAGATTTAATCAGATATACCGATTGTTTCCAAGCGATGCTTTATGTACGGAGGTGAAGCGAAGCCCCACTGCATGGCGTCAGCCAGCATGAAGCCCTGGCCGATGCGTCTGCCTGACGGCTTGGAAATGCAAAGAGAAGGGAGAGTTATTCACATGCCGCAGGATGGTTTATCGACAAATAACAGCGCCACCATTGTGGGGAAGATTGTATCTGATTTCAGCTTCAGCCACGAATATTACGGGGAAGGTTTCTTTAATTTCTCTGTTGAGGTCCTCCGGTTAAGCGAGGCGTCGGATATTCTGCCTGTAACCATATCAGAAAGGCTCCTGGAGGGGGAACGTTATGAGGAGGGTACACTGGTACATATTACAGGTCAAATCCGTTCCTATAATAATTATGTTGAGTCCGATAAAAAGAACAAGCTGATTTTAACCATTTTTGCGAAAGATATTGAACGGCTTGAAAGCGACTCTGATCTAAACCCCAATGAGATTATGCTTAACGGCTTTATCTGCAAGCCGCCCATTTATCGGACGACTCCTTTTGGGCGTGAGATCGCCGATCTGCTTCTGGCTGTTAACCGATCTTACAATAAATCGGATTATATACCGTGTATAGCCTGGGGCAGGAACGCGCGTTTCGCGGGTCACCTGAAAACCAGCGACCAAATATGCATTTATGGCCGTATGCAGAGCCGGGCCTATCAAAAGAAGAAAGAGGACGGACAGGTATTGGATAAAATAGCGTACGAGGTGTCTATTTCGAAAATTGAGACGGACATATTAAGTTTGAGGCCTGAAGAACCGTCCGAACAAAACGAAGAGGATGTTTGACAAACCTCCCAAAATACTTTATTATAAATAAAAACTTAAGGAATTTTGAGGGGGGTACGTATGAAGACAGAGTTTTACGTTGAATTCGATGGGCGGCAAATAAATTTAGATCAAATAGAAGACGCCGTCAAAGTCAGTTGGAAGTCAGACGGCAATAAGATGAAGGATTTAAAATCCTTGAGGGTATATTATAAGCCCCAGGAGCGCAAAGCCTATTATGTGGTTAACGGGGAGAGTAAAGGTGAGAATGATTCGTTAGAGGTGTGAAATCCTCAAATATAATGTTAAAAGACTGGCGCCGAGCCGCGAAACACGGTTCGGCGCCAGTCTTTTAAATATGCCGCCGCCAGGCAGTTTTGCCGAGGCTATATCGTTAATAAACGACCCATTTTATGTCAATAAGCATTCTGCCATATCGTTTTAATCTCTGTCCCGGGGTAGTAATGCGCTAATATCTGTGTGAAATCGAATCCTTTGCCGATCATACCCCTTACGCCGTTCTGGCTCATCCCGACGCCGTGCCCGTAACCGCCCCCATATAAGGTGACTTTATCCAATCCGCTTACGCCCTGCGTTTTCTCGATTACAAAGAAAGCGCTGGGCAGCAGACCCACATTGGCGGCTGTACTGCCGTCTTTGCGGGTTATAACAATATCGGCGCCATTCGCCGTATTCTTCATCGGCTGAAGCAAAGCGCGGATATTATACTCTGTTTCGACCAGAATTACCGCGTTGGAGCCGGTAATCCTCATTTCCATAACATTTCCGCCCTCTCCGCGTTTAGTAACCTCCAAATCCCGCAAATAGCCAATGCTTTCTATTGGCCGGCTGCGGAAATTCCCTCTTTCCGTCAATGTTTTGATCAGTGCGGGCGCGGCCTCATAACGCCGCTTCAAGTTCACGTTTACGGACGCGGTCAGTTCCGCCGATGTCATGCTTACATTCCAGCGGAACCAAGGCGTATCGCTGTCATACCCTGTTACATCCATTGATTTAAAGAAGCGCTCGGCATTCGCTTCATTGGTCAGTCCGCCGTAATCCTTACCTGTGTACTCCCGCGTCGCGACCAGATACGGGGTATCCGCCGCGGGGAATTCCTTATCCGGCGACGCCCATACCTCGCCGCTGTTAGCTGTCATGCCGGAAGACGTTGAGAAAAAATTGGCGCTGATTACGCTGCCAGCGTATTTGATTACCAACCCCCGGGTTTCGTCCACAGCCTGTTTTGATATATCATCAGGAGGCATATTATTATAAACCTGGCAATTTACGGAATCGTCCACATTAGCGCCGTACTCGTGGAAACGGTTCTGGTAAAACTGGTTATACGCATAGCTTCTAGCGGTAACCGCCTGTGTTTTCGCGGCCTCCAGCCCGTATGACGTCGGCATTTCGCTGGGAACAACCGCGTACAGGTACTGTTCTAAAGACAATTCGTTAATAATGGAATACCCGCCGTCTTCCGCGCCAATCTCTATGGTTCCGGCATATCTGGGATTTTGCCCGTCCGGCCAGTTACGTTCTATACTTTGGATTTCGATGGTTCCGTCAGGATTATCGGGCTTAATAAAGATACGGCCGCTTTTGGGCAGGGCGTCCGCGTCAAAAATTTCGCCCGCCTTGAACTGAATTTTATCTTCGCCCGACATAACCGTATAGTCCGCATCTGACGTACCCTTAACATGCGTATGAATAAGGCCTTTATAGCCTGTTGTCCGCAAAACCGCTCTGATAGCGTTCGGCGCCGCGGCTTTCGTTATTATGCCCGCACAGGCCTTGTTCCCGTCCACCATAAAGACGGCCATATCCGCGCCGACAATCAGATCCTTTACATCTTTCCATTTTACCGGACCATCGGCTGTGGAATACACTTTAAAATCCTCGCCACGCTCGTACGATTCATTTCCGATTTCTATTCGCGTATCATTGGTCCGCATGACAATGCCGCTGACATTATCTGATTTCACTGTTACATCAAGCGCGCGCCCGTTATCAATATGTATGTCGCAGATTTTTCCCGGCGCGTCCGTCAGCGTATTGGGATAGTTATACGTCCGCTCGGCACCGCCGGAAAAAATGGTCGCTGTCTCGTCGTCGCGCCGCACGACAAAAGCGTTGCGTATTACCGGCGATTTGTCTGTAATCGACATCAGGGCTACAATCTCCTTGCCTTTAACCAGCGCCTGGACGCGTTTATCTATATCGTTGTCCATATTGAGCCCGGCGTGACGGTACGGCCCTATATCGGAAATCATGTACCAATTGCTTAACTGGCTGTTATTACCCGCCGTCGCCATAACTACAAAGTTTTTGCTTTCCATTCCGTTTACCCCAAGAACCTTCAGCAGTTTAAGGTAAATATCAACCCACAGTTCGTATGAAACCGCCTTGGAAGCGTTCGCGCCTTTATCTTGAAGGTTAATGGTATGATCGGGGTCCAGCCGGTTCAGTACAACGCGGACCTGTTCGAATGTGAACGGGTCGTTCGGCGTGAATGTTTTTTCGCTTCCGGACATGCATCCGTCAATATAAACCGCGTTGATATACTTATCATACCATTGGGTTTTATCTGTATCCGTAAACTCTATCTCACGTTCCATAGAATCTATTATATTCTCGCCATATAATGCCAGCGCCAGCATTTTCGCCGCCATCGCTCTGGTCACGCCCAGATCCCTTCCAATCCTGTCGCCTTGGGGAACGGGCATTTCAGCCGGCGTCACATCGGGGCTCTGATCCGCGGCCGGAGATTCGTAAACGCCCGGTTCGCCTATTTCAAGAGTCTGATCGGCCTCGGTCGCCCGGTGGGGTGTAAGCCCGTCATGCATGCCGCTGGCATCGCCGCATCCCGCTATAAGCACCGCGAAAACCGCGAATAATAACCTGCCGCTTAGTTTTAATCGGCGCGCGTTTTCTGTTTTCCGGGAAAATCCTATGTATTTTATAGTCATGAGAAGACCCCCATATAGTATGCGGCTGTTGTACATATCAAACTGTTGTACATATTATATGAGGGCTTGTATAAAAATAGAATCCTGTCTTCGGGAATTTACCTAACTCTTCTTTTCTTTACCGGCATTATAGTATTTGTCCCATGAACGTACGAGTTTTTCCATACTTTTGTTATGCTCCCTTAGAAAACGGTTCAACTTTAATAACTCCTCGGGGTCGCCGGTAAGTGTGTTCATTTTTTGGGATGATGAAAGAATCACAGATAATCCCGTTTTGCGTACAGCTTCTTTCAGACGGTCGTTATAGCAGCCGAATGGGCAGGCAAACGCTTCGGGAGAAATACCAAGATGTTCTTTGTATTCTTCGTTTAACTTACCCAGATCATCACTGATAATCTTTTGATAGTCCTCGTCGCTCTCATATTTGCGCGGCAGCGCTCCCCGGCGCTTGCCCATCACATGCATATCATATGTGTGGTTATGAAAGTCCGCTAAGCCGGATTCATACATTTCTTGGATCTCATCCCAGGACAAATGCGAATAATTAATATGCTTCACAACGCCCTCTTCTGAGAACATGTCCGTAAACCGCCCTATTATCGAAAATATAGCCTTCATCTCATATTTTTTCAACAGGGGAAACGCGTATACATAATCGCTCTCAAAGCCGTCGTCAAATGTGAGCATAATGGGTTTTTCCGGTAAGTTTTTCTTTTTCATAACGAACCTTAACAGATCCGAAACGGTTATAGTGGTAAACCCGTTGTCCTTAAACAGCTTCAAATCCTCCTCAAATTCCTCGGGGGATATAATGTAGGTATCCAACCTGCCCCTGTTCTCAGAGATTTGATGATACATGATTATAGGCAAATTTACCGGCTCCGGCGGGGCGACAATCGCGTAGTCCGCAAAAAAGTCATCGATCGGTTCATTTTTCTTATTTATATTCGATGTCTTTTCGGATCCCGCCGCGGTCGCTCCCGACGATATTATGAATAATATGGAAAATATAAAAGACAGACATTTTCTCATTGACGCGTTCATCCCTTTCATTTGATTGTACCTATGCTTATTATGTCCACCTTCACTTGCGGTATGATTTCCATTTCACAGTAATGCCTTTCCCAATCTTCGCCATAAGTTAAAAACAACTGATAATTTTTTTTTCTTAATAGGTCTTTGAAATTATAAATATCCGCGTTGATTTCAGATTGAACACGGTCGGCTGTCTGTCCTATTTCTTTGGATACCGCCTGCTCGAACGCGGTTTGGTAAGCCTTCAGGTTACTTGGGTTATTCAAGCCCGCGGCGGTAAAATCATATTCTTTTACAGCTCCGCTGACATTTACGCGGATCAGGCATTCCAGTTTGCCGTTTTTCAGCGAAAATGTTATACGTGGCCTGCTTTTTAACACCTTAATCGGAATATACATATTGTTATAGACAACCGTTACACTCGAATTACGGCAATTTCCCATTACCCAGGCGTAACCCCTGGTTTCCGGATCGTCAAGCCACCCGGCTAACTTGCAGTCTTTAATAACGGCGCATCCGCCGAATCTAATACCTTCAGCCTTATCCGTCTCTTCGGCTTCTATCTCCGGAATCAGGGTACAGCCGGTGGAGCGCAAATCAGAAATACTCTTTTCCAATACTTTGTAAAAGCCATAAAAACCGGCGCCGCCGCTATTCTTATAATAATTCTCCACAAACAGTCCCAGCATGGGCTCGCCGGGAATATTCAGCCTTAGTATATCCTCGGCGCGCTCCTTTGTTGACAGCAAGAACAATTTCCGGCTGATATCCCTATCCCGCTCCATAGCGTCTACCGCCTGCCGGAACAAATTTTCGTCGGACAGCAGCCCTTTTCCCAGCACAAGCAGTTTAACCTGCCCCAAGTACAGCTTCTGGCTGGACGCCGCGTCCATTAACTGAATGCATCCCGAAATCGTGGAATTGTCCGCGGATTTTACATCTTTGCTCTTATCGCTTACCGCGCTTTCTTTCATATCCGTAACGCTGGGCAGCGCGGCGCTGACGGTATAGCGGTTATATTCTTCCTCGGCTCGGGATGATTTTTTGTTACTATCATATTTGTCAATGCCTAAAGATATAATAAACCCCCGATTTTCAATCTCCACTTTATCCCAGCAGCCGGTAGAAAGCAGGCACGCCAGCGCGACCGGCAGCAGCCGGCGCGACCGTCTATGATTTCCCACGAGCGTCACCTGCTTTCCGGAGGGCTGCCGCGGCTAAGAGAACGGCGGGCAGAATAATCATGAATCCAATGCCTAATGTATAAAAAACCAACTCTATTATATGATCCGCTTGATCGACGTCCAACATAAAACAGGAACCCGCGAACACCACGGGCATACACATAAGTATATAAAGCGAATGGCTTCCCTTACCTGTTACATCTTTGAGCAATACAGATGAGAAGAACAAACCGCTGTTCACAATGGCAAAATTGGAAATAATCCAAAAGCTCATGATCAAGGCTTCCTGCCGCTCAATAAACGCACCGGGTAAATCTATCAAATCCATCATATCCAGTATCGGCCACAGCTGGCGGGTAACCTCCCCGGGCCCGAACTTCGCGATGGTCACAGAGGTAATGAATATCATAAATATCCCGATAAAAACAACCGCTTGAATCATGCCCCTGCGTACGGCATAGGGACGAACAGCGAACGGCGCCGCAATCATAATCAGTTCCAAGCCGGAAAATGCGGTTCCGGCGTGTATGGCGCCCGTCAGCAGCTTATCCGGTTTTGTGGCAAACACCGGCAGCAGGTTGGACAAATCCACGTCGAACAGGCCTAAAACAAACAGAAAGGTAAAAGGAACGAATATCAACGGGAATAATATCTGAGCGATCCGGGCGCGGGTTTCATACCCCTTGGACGCGGCGTACGCGCTGATTGCGATCATAGCCGCGCAGACCACGGCGAACGGGGTGGCCGGCAGCATTGTCTGGCGCAATATTTCGCCGAACAGACGGAGTTCAATGGCGCAGTTAAACAACAGTTTCGCGCTTAACAAAACGCCGACGAATTTCCCGACGGGTTTTGAGAGCAGGCCTGAGACAAGGTTTACAAAAGAGTCGCGGGGGTACAGCCGCCCCGCGCTTGTCATAAGGTATACGGAGAGTACGGCGGCGGCCGTCGCCGCCGCGATGGCCAGCCACGCGTCTTGGCCGGCGTATTTCGCGGCTTTGCGCGGCAGCATGACAATACCCGCCCCGAATATATCCAAAACCAGCAACGCCTGCATCTGTCTGATGGAAATTTTGTTATTCAGTGAAAACATACGCTACTCCTTCACCGAGGCGTCAGGCCTGTTTGTGTGAATGCGCTCAGAATGATTCGGTCGGGCGAATATCGGCCGCTTTTTCATATTAAACAACGGCGCGCGGAAAAGCGTGTCTTTCATGTCAGAGTAACCGTTTACATCCCCCGATACAAAGGGGAACAGATATGGAAAACCGTAGCTCTTCAGTGAGACCAGATGAATTAACACCAGCAGCGAACCGATCCAAAATCCTAAAAGCCCCATAACAGATGAAAAAAGCAGAATGATATACTTTGTTAAACGAAATCCACTTACCAGCTTAATATGTGGGATTGCGAACCCGGCTATGGCGGTAAGCGCCACGATAATCAGTACAAAAGGGCTTACCAGGCCGGCTTCCACAGCGGACTGCCCGATAATCAGCCCGCCCACCACGCCGATGGCGTTGCCAACCGGACGCGGCAGCCGAATGCCCGCCTCACGGAGCAGTTCAAACGCCAAATCCATTAGCAGTATTTCAAATATGGCCGGAAATGGAACCGCCTGACGCGCGCCTGCCATCTTAAACAGTAATAGCAGCGGGATCATGGAGGGATGATAGACGGCGACGGCTATATATAAACCCGGCAGCGCAACAGCCATTATCCCGGCCGCAAAACGCAGCAGCCGGATAAAAGACATAATCTGCCAGCCCTGATAATAGTCCTCCGAAGACTGGAAAAATGTATTCAGCGTTGCGGGTATAATCATAACAAACGGCGAATTGTCAGTAACTACCACAATACGCCCTTCAAGGATCGAGGCCGAGGCTTTGTCCGGCCGCTCGGTTATCTGCGCCATCGGGAAAGGCGATTTCCAATCGTCTTCCGTTAATTGTTCTATATACCCTATGTCTAAAATCCCATCAATATCAATGTTCTCAATGCGTCTAAGCGCCTCGTTCAGAACTTCCGGCCGGACGAGATCCTCCAGATACATCAGCGCTGCGCTGGATTTCGAGCGTTCTCCCACCACTAATTGCTTGCATTTGAGTTTTGTGTCCTTAATCCTGCGGCGTATCAACATGGTATTCATACGGAACGATTCTGAAAACGCGTCTTTGGAACCCTGTACAACCACTTCATTTTCTGTCGGAGATATGCCCCGGCTGGGCCATCCTTTGGTTGAAACCACTAATATCGACGCGGATCGATCCGCCATCAGTATGGTATCTCCGGACAGAATTGCGTCGGCCGCCGCCTGTAAATCATAAACTTTTGAAATATCCGCGGTGGTAACGCCGCTGTCTATCAGAGCGGTCAAAGGATCATCGTTTAAAATTTCGGGCTTGGGCGGGGTTTGCCACGAGAACACCATCAACTGGTTTATAACCTGATTTTCCAGAGTGTCGCGGTTTACAAGCATGTCAATGTAAGCTACATACATCCAGATGTCCTTGTTAACGCCGACCGGAAATTTGCGGCTGACAAAATCGCCGCAGTCTATAAACATGTCCTCAAACAGCTTGATGTTTTCATCTAATGAGGCGTTGGGCATAATATTATTTCTCCTTGGGTGAAAACGCCAAAGAGGCTAAAAAGCTGAACAGCACCGCGGCGGTAACGCCCGCGGCCATAGACTTAAAACCGCCGGTCAGCACACCCAAAAAACCATGGGCGTCCACTTCTTCCTTAACGCCCCTGGCCAGCACATAGCCGAACCCCGGCAAAGGAACCGCGGCGCCCGCTCCGGCAAATTCCACTAACTTGCCGTATAAGCCCAAACCGCCGAGGATACACCCGGCAATTACAAAAAATACCAGGATACGCGCTGACGTCAGTTTGGTTTTATCAATCAGAATCTGCCCTATGACGCATATGAGGCCGCCTACGATAAACGCCTTTACGTAATCCATATCCGCCTCCTTACATCTCTATCCGGACAGCGTGAGCAATTGACGGTATACTTTCGCCCTGCTGCGATGTCGTTGTATTCATCAGCGCGCCTGTGGGCACGAACAGCATTTTCTTAAT
>JAITDJ010000016.1 GCA_031282635.1 Clostridiales bacterium | reverse complement strand
CGGTTAATATTTGAAGTCTTGTGGTTGGAGTAATACTTTAAGCTTACCACACCCTTTCATGGATTTTCAAATGCTGTTGCCCTGGGTCAATTTGCCTTACAACTTGCTAAATAAAAAATCCAATGATAAAATCATACGCGTATTATGCGGAAAGGGGGCCGGTTATGTCTGGTTCACATTTTGGAAAAAATTTTACAATCACCACCTGGGGTGAAAGCCACGGACCGGCGATCGGCGTCGTGATTGACGGGTGTCCGGCAGGCATGGCTCTGTCGGAAGAGGACATTCAGCGCGATCTGGACAGGCGCAGGCCCGGCCATTCTCCTTATACCTCAAAGCGTGGAGAGCCTGACGCCGCGGTTATTTTATCCGGCGTATTTGACGGCGTGACTACGGGTACGCCCTTATCCATACGCATTAATAATGTGGATAGACGTTCCGTGGACTATTCGGATGTCGACGGGGTATATCGTCCGGGGCACGCCGACTATACCTATGACAGAAAATACGGGATACGCGATTACAGAGGCGGCGGGAGGTCATCCGGTCGGGAGACGGCGTGCCGGGTGGCGGGGGGAGCGGTGGCGAGGCGTTTTTTAACTGAATTGGGCGTCAGCGTACAGGCGTATACAGTCGCTGTCGGTAAAACAAGTGTGGACAGATCGCGTTTTGATCAGTCACAGGCCATGCTTAACCCTTTTTGTATGCCGGATCGGCGGGCGTATGAGTGCGCGGCCGCCGAAACCGAAGCCGCGATACAAGACGGCGACTCTCTGGGAGGCGTTATCGAGTGCGTTATAAGCGGCGCTCGGCCAGGAATCGGCGAACCTGTGTTTGATAAGCTCTCCGCTTTGCTGGCGCGCGCCATATGCTCAATAAACGCGGTCAAAGGGTTTGAAATGGGCGCCGGCTTTAATGCCGCCAGAATGAAAGGCGCCGAGAATAATGATGAAATGTATTATGAAAACGGCGTTGTGAAAAAATGGACGAATAACGCGGGAGGCATATACGGAGGTATAGCCGACGGTTCGGACATTGTGTTTCGCGCCGCGTTTAAGCCCACGCCTTCTATATCCGTTTCTCAAAACACAGTCGGCGCGGACGGGGAAAACAGGACGCTGCGCGTAAAAGGCCGTCACGACCCCCTTATAGTCCCCCGCGCGGTGGTGGTGGTGGAGGCGATGGCCGCTCTGGTTATGGCTGATCTGACCCTTCAGGGTTGTTTATCAAATATCAGTAATATAAAAAAGATACTGGGTGTGGCGAAATGATTAAATTGAACGGCGGAGTGACAGACAAAACAGGCTTTTTCAACGCAGCGGATCCCTTTGAATTGACAGAGGAGTACGGCAGCCCTCTGTATGTGTACAATGAACGCATTTTGCGGCAAAATTGCCGAGAATTGGTTGGCATGTGCGGATATCCCAAATTCAAGGTGAATTTTTCCGCCAAGGCAAACAGTAATCCGGCGCTTATGCGGATTATCCGTGAAGAAGGCCTGCTGGTAGACGCGATGAGCGAGGGTGAAATATTTGCTGAACTAGCCGCCGGCTTTACCGCGGATAGCATTCTTTTCATCCCCAATAATATCTCTGAAAAAGAAATGCGGTTCGCCTGCGAACACGGCATATTGATCAGCGTGGATTCCATTTCACAGTTGGAACAGTACGCGTCGCTCAATCCCATGAGCCGCGTCGCAGTACGATTTAACTCCGGCGTAGGAACGGGACATCACGAAAAGGTCATAACTGCCGGTAAAAATGTCAAATTTGGGGTTAGCCCGGAAAATATACAGGATGTTAAAGACATAATCCGCCGCTATAACCTGAGCCTGGCGGGTATAAACCAACATATAGGCTCATTGTTTCTGGAGAAAACCCAGTACCTTAAAAGCATAGACGCTTTATTTGATATAGCTAGGCAATTTGACGATTTGGACTTTATAGATCTGGGCGGGGGGTTTGGTATTCCCTATCATAAGATGGAAGGTCAGGGCCGGTTGGATCTTAAAGATCTGGGCGATTCTCTGGCGGAGAAGATGACGCGGTTTGCGGTCGAATACGGCAAAGGACTGACTTTGACAGTGGAGCCCGGCAGATATGTAACCGCGGAAGCGGGTTTGCTGCTGGGCGCGGTACACGCGGTAAAATATAACGGATCGGCTAAGTATGTGGGTACGGATATAGGTTTTAATGTACTGGCGAGACCTGTATTGTATGACGCTCACCATGACATAGAAATCTACAGGCGCGATAATTTAATATCGGGAAAACAGGAGTGCGTAAACATCACAGGCAATATTTGTGAGAGCGGCGACATACTGGCAAAAAACCGTCTTCTGCCGGAGATATTTGAGGGCGATCTGCTGGGAGTACTGGACGCGGGGGCATACGGGCATGTGATGAGTTCTAACTATAATAATCGCCTGCGGCCGGCGGAGATATTGCTGCGTGAAGATAAATCCATACAGTTAATTCGCAGGCGCGATACCCTTGAAGATCTGTTGCGGCCTTTTATTATGCTTTAGCCGTAAATGTCGAATGTCGAACGATTTTTTTTGATTAGTACGATTTTAGTTAAAGATTTTTTTTGATAATGCGATATAGTTATTGTAAAATCACGATCAGAATATTATAATAGTTGAGTATGGCTTGAAAAATGAAATAATTCTATTATTCGTTATATTTTCTCCTTTCCCTCTTTATTGAGAAAGCCTATTGGCTTTCTCACTTTTTTATACTTACGGCTGCGTAACGGGAATTTTTGCTTCCCGTGCGGCTGACATGGGCATAACGTAACGCTTTTGTTATGCGTCATATAAGTGAAACAAAAATCCTCTTTAATTAATTGGTATATTTAGGTATACTTCTACAAAGCGCTATAAAATATTACAGATCCGGATTTTAGTTTCGGCAGATGATATTTATTAATTAAATAAGGAGAGGATATGTTTAAAAAGTTATTTTTTTGTCTGGCCGCAGTATTTATCGCTTTATTTAGTTTAATGGGTCTGAAGCAGGCAGATCAGCCCCAATTAGCTGTTCTGCTTTATCATCACTTTATTCCCGAAGCGGACAAGACCGTATATTTGAACAACGGCCTTGTTATGCCTGTGGAATCTTTCGCGTGGCAGATGAAATATTTATATGAGAATCAATATCATACAGTCACATCGAACGAACTCCGGGCATTTCTTTATGAAAAGAAAGCGCTTCCGCCCAAGAGCGTAATGCTCACTTTTGATGACGGCTATATGAGCAATTATTTGTTGGCGTATCCGATCCTGAAGCAATATAGATTTACAGCTGTATTATTCGCTATTACCGGAAGCGTGCAGACAAAAGATCAGGAATATCACTCTGATCAAATGGACATGCTCAGCTGGGTACAGATGGCCGCGGGGTCGGATATATTCGAGTACGCTTCGCATACTAACGCGCTGCATACGCCTGTGAACGGTAAAACCGGATTTGTCAGCGCGCCGCTGGACGAGGTTCAGGCTGATTTGATACGCAGTCAAAGGCGTATTAATAACAAAAAGCTATTTGCGTACCCTTTGGGGCAATATAACTCGCAGACAATTGATATACTGCGTAATAATGGCGTTGATATGGCGTTTACTGTTAATAAGGGGTATGTAAGTCAGAACAGCGACCCGCTATTGCTGAATCGAGTTACAGTTTACTCCAGCTTTGATATTAAAACATTTGAAAGTGTTGTGACATGCAGGTACAAATACAGATAACAGGCTCAGATGAATAATGTTAACATTCTGTTCATATTTTATTTATAACTAGGATATATAATAATAATAAAGGGGATGAGGGGGGCTAGGGATGGATGAATACAGAAAAAATTTTTTGGACTTAACTGAAATCGATAGAATTCAGCAGGAGATCGAGTGCAATCTTCATAGTAAACCACAGTCCGATAATACGCGAGTTGCGGATACCCCTATTAAACTTACTAAACTTACTGGCAGCGCGGATACCCCTGTAGACGCTGAGCGTTATTATTTTGACGTAAAAATGTCTGAACCTGTTTATAAGCCCAAAGATGATGTCTCACATAATGTGTTCTATCATGAAACTATAAAAAATGAGACGAAACGTTATAATAAAAAACGTTTCCGTCGTAACGCGGCAATTACCGCTATTATCTGCACCTTAGGTACTGGTACGTTGGGAGTAGGTTTTGGTGTTGCCTATCCCTTGGCGAAAAATTATTTCTATCCAAGTATAAGCGATAAAAAATTCAGTAATTTTATAGATGCGTCTGAGTCGGATAATATCGCGGCAAAAAATGAAGTTGCTACCGGAGTGATTGCTAAATCTTCTGACATTCCGTCAACTATACGTTCTGTGACAGATGTTATCAAGCTGGTATCTCCATCTGTTGTTTCTATCAGAGCAGCGGTAAAATCCTCAACCGATTATTTCAGCCTGCCAAGCGCTGATGGCGGTTCTGGGTCGGGTATTATTTTCAGCGAAGACGCCACACATATTTTTATTGCCACAAACTATCACGTAATATCTGGTGCTGAGTCTGTCGCGGTTAATATAGATGACAGCAGCGATATAGCGGCTTCATTCGTAGGCAGCAATCCGGAGTCGGACTTAGCGGTTATCTCCGTTTCAAAAGATAATATTAGAAAAGCGGGTGTCTACACTGTTTCAATAGCCATATTCGGCGATTCTGATATAATGCAGGTTGGCGAGCCTGTTATCGCGATTGGCAATGCCATGGGTGAGGGAAATATAGTTACTTCCGGTATTGTCAGCGCGGTTAATAAAGAAATCGTGGTAAGTAATTTAAAATTGCCTGTTATTCAAACTGACGCCGCGATAAATCCGGGTAACAGCGGCGGTCCGTTGATAAATATTCATGGTGAGATTATTGGTATAAACACAGCGAGGGTTATGCCTTCCGATGCCGAAGGCATGGGTTTTAGCATTACTTCCAACACTGTGATGCCTATATTGGAAGAAATTATGAATCAAACGCCTAAACCCTTTTTAGGTATTCAGGGCGTGGATATTACTAAAGATTTAGCGGAAATTTATCAATTACCTAATTTGGGTGTATTGGTTCAGGAGGTTGTACCCGGTTCCAGCGCTCAAAAAGCGGGTATTAAGCGTACCGATATTATTACCGGATTTAACGAAGAGGCGATATTCGATTTCAAGCAACTTTCCGAAGCAATACAAAAATGTAAAGTCGGCGATGTGGCTACTGTTAAAGTATACCGTGAAGGTAGTGATTTACTTGAATTTAAGGTTAAACTCACCGAATATAAGACAGATAATTTCTAATTTTCGATATTAACTCCTCTCCTTTATTAACCGTAGGAGATTAACCCTCCCCTGCGGTCGATGTATTGTTCTTTCGGTAAACCCGCAAGAACTTAACATATTCCCTCCTTTATTTTTTTAGTTGCCGGCGGCTGTATTCAGCCTGCCGGTTTTTTTGAAAGGGGAAGCTATGCCGTATCGGATGTTAGTGTCGGATTTGGACAATACGCTGTTAACCAGCGAATCGCGTATATCGCCTGAAGTAAAGGAAGCTGTCGTTTTCGCGCTGAGCAGGGGAGTTCGGGTTATTTTATGCTCGGGGCGGTGTTACATATCAATGCGTATTTTCGAGGCGGCGTTAGGACTTGTGTCGAAAGATCAATTGGGAATCAGTTTTAACGGCGGTTTGATATATGAGTCCCTGTCACAAAAGATCTTGACTGATTACAGGCTCGAAAGGGGATTGGCCTTTGAATTGATCGACCGCTTGAAGTCTAAAGGCGCTTCCGTATTGGTCTATCAGGGCGGTGTCCTCTATGCTGAAAAAAAGTCGGCGGATATTTTAGCTTACAGACGGAACGCTTTATTGCCCGTTAATATTCTAAACGATTTCCATGAGTTGAACGGCGGCGTGTCAAAAGTCTTGGTGCGCGGTGAAAATGCGTTTATCGTGCGGCTGGAGGAATCACTTCGGGAAAAGGCCGCCGGCCGCTGCAATACTTTTTTTTCCGCCGGCGATCTTTTGGAATATTGCCCGCTCGAAGCCGATAAGGGTTCGGGTATGCGGACGGTTTGCGCGTACTATGACATAGATCCAGCGGAAACTATCGCGGTAGGCGATCAGAACAATGATATCTCTATGATGCGTTTAGCCGGTTTGGGCATTGCGGTGGCGAACGCGACGGAGGAGGCCAAGGCCGCGGCCGATTGCGTTATCAGTAAAACCAATGATCAGCACGCTGTTGCCAGCGTTATTTATAAATACTTCGATTTGTCATAATAATGACATTTAATCTGGTTTTATAGGATATTGACAGGAATATTTTTCTGTGCTACAATTTTGACTTTTTTCCTTGTTTAGGGTATACTAGATATAATGTGAATTCCGTAACCGAACATATTAGCGTGAGTTCATAAATACAAGTGAGGTGACCGTTGTGTTTGATAAAAAAGATGTGGTTCATGTAAAAAAAGACATCGAACGCAGGATAGGAAGCAGGGTGATCCTGGAGACTAACAAAGGCAGACACAAATCAGTTATAAACGAGGGTATCATCTCTAATGTCTATCCAAGCATCTTTACAATTCAGTTGTCAGATAACGACGGTGCGAAACGCAAGTTGTCATTCAGTTACACAGATGTGTTGACTAATTCTGTGGAAATAACTTTGGCTGAGTAGACGCCCTTGGGTGGCGTGTGCTTTTCGCGCGCGACGCCCATATAATATGGCTAACGCGCCGCATAATGGGGGAACACCTGAAGATGTATTTTTTCGAACAGGCATAATCTTTAAGCTTTCTTAATATATTGTCTAAAGGTACGCGTTTGGATCAGCTAGTCCAAATACGCCGCGACAATTGTTAAGGGGGCTATTTTATTATGGAGAATCAGCTTGTTAGGGAGAAGATTTATTTAGATCGGACTATAGGCCGTGAATCCACGCAGATATTGCTTGAAGGCGATATTATTGTTCCGGATGTAAAACCGGATATGGCGCAGCTGCTGTCCACCGACGCAAAGGTACTGATTGAGAAAACTGAGGTATCCGCGGACAGGGTGAATTTCATCGGAAAACTGGATCTCGAAGTGCTTTACATCGCTAAGGGGCCTGATAAACCTGTTTATTCCATGAGCGTTACCGCGCCGATAGACGACTTTATTAACTTGGAGGGCGTAACGCGCGACATGTGGGTAGATGCGAAAGCGGAACTTGCTAATATTGATTATAAAATGCTCAACGACAGAAAGATAAATTACCGCGCTGTGGTTAACGTAAGCGTAGGCGCGGAATACCCGGATTTACGGGAGATTGTGGTGAACATTGAGGACGTGCCTGAGAATCAGCTGCTCAAATCAACGCTGAGCCTCAATAAGACCGTTGAGAATAAACTGGATCATTTCACGGTTAAAGATCAGATTGTACTGCCATCCAGCAAGCCTAATATACAGGAACTTATACAATGCTCCACTCAGATCTCCAATAAAGATATACGTATAGCGTCCGGCAGGGTTAACATATCCGGCGAGCTCTTTATATCCGCGTTGTTCAAGGGTGACAGTGACGAAAATCTGGTAGAGTTCATTGAAAATGCGATCCCGTTTAACGGCTCTGTCGATGTAACCGGGGCCAATGACGATATGTTTGCCGATGTAGCGCTGAATGTGCAGGATCAGTATGTGCAGGTTAGGCCGGACAGCGACGGCGAGGAACGCGTACTGGACATAGAGGTCTCTGTCGGCGTTATTCTGAAAGTGTATAATACACAGGAAATCGAAATATTGGAAGACGCCTACAGTATAGATCAACAGCTTGATATAATAAAGGATAAAGTGCGCTATCCAAAGCTGGTATGCAGGAACAGAAATCAAACCACAATCAAAGAAGTAGTACAGGTTGATAACAACAGTCCGGATATTCTTCAAATCTTCAGAGTAAAAGGCAATGTCCTGCTGGACGACATAAAGATCATAGATGACAAGATCATTGTGGAAGGCGTTATTCAGGCGGACGTACTTTATCTGGCGGAAAGCGATGATACCCCTATTTACAGCTTCGGCAGCGTTATCCCCTACAGGCAGGTTATTGAAACCAAGGGCTCTACGTCAGATATGGGCGTGAATTTGGACATCAGTATTGATCATATCGCGTTCAATATGCTGAGTAAGCGCGAAACGGAAGTGCGCTTCCTGCTGACTTTCAATACGCAGGTTATCGAAGAAAAAAGCGTAGATGTTATCTCAGATATTGAGTTTAAGGAACTAGATCCCGGTGTTATAGATAATATGGCCAGTATGACCATATATGTGGTACAGCAGGACGACAGCTTCTGGAAGATCGCCAAGCGGTATAATACAAGCATTGACGAATTACTTTCTGTCAATGATATTGATAATCCATCAAAGATTTACCCGGGGCAGAAACTGCTGATTTTGAAAAAGGTGAGCTGAGATTTGGAAACCAGGGAATGCGCCGCCCGATTCATTGGTCGCGATCTAATACAAACGCCAAGAGAAAAGAGATCTAGCACAGATTGTTACATGACAGATCCTGAAAAGGGCTTAAACATGCTATATCGTGATGTTAATCATTCTTATGCTGTGAATAGTTTGTACTATAATTAAAGTTGAGGGAGTTGTTTCAATTCGTTAGAGAGATATTGCCTTTTCTTAACGAGTTCAACTTATGTTTGTCGAAAAACTCGGATATGCCACGATTGTGGATGCCGGTTAGTGTAAACGAAATAATTCTCCCAAAATCTAGGGAGTGTCGCGCAATCCGTGTAAATGGAATAATCTAACAAAAATTTGGGAATACTAAGTTTGCTTTTACTCGTCCGGAGGATAGGGCAACGGTGGAGACCGACCTGAGCGCCGGCC
>JAITDJ010000248.1 GCA_031282635.1 Clostridiales bacterium | reverse complement strand
GGGTTAATTACAACAGGCAATGACGCGCGTTTTGTCAGCGCGCTCAACAGACCGGACGCGTCTTTTCTAAACCCAAGCACGCGGATATATCGGGGTCCGCCCATTTGATTAAACATTTCAAACGTATCGCGTTTTATATCCAGCAGCAGATGGGCCGCGGCGCGTTTTAACCTGGTATAGGCATAACGTTTAGTCTTGACGGCGTCTAAAAGTGAAGACGATGAGTCATGCGAGCCGCAAAACTTTAACATACGTTCCGCCACGCCGTCATTCATATCCAGTATGGATTTTATTTCGTCGGTCGGCCTAGTTCTAAGCAGGTAAAACAGCGCATCGTCCAGCCGGCTGACATCCGCGGCGCCATATTGGCCTAAAAATTTAAGCAGCGGGAAAAAAGCGTTCTCCGGCATGTAATCCGCAAGCGCCGGATAGTCTCCGTCTGAAATATGGCGGCGCAGCGCGGAGGCGCTTTCGTGATATCCGGAACCCAACCGTTTGACAGCCACGGGTATAAGCGCGGATCGAGTCTGTTCCAATGCCTTTAAATATTCTATGGCCAGAATGTGATTAGGTTGGCTGATAAAATCGTGACTTATGTGCAGAATACTTGTAAGTGACTGTTCCCTGGCCGTAAAGTAAGGCATACCTTCCGACATAAACTTATGGATTAGCGGCGTAATAGATTCATCGTGTTTATTCAATGCCGAGGCCGCAAGGCGCAGCTGTTCGAGATCGCCGCTTTCGGCGCCGAAAGAAATATGAGTGATCACACCCGCCGCGTTCATCAGCTTAACGGCCGCCGCTGCGAAATATTCCGCACTGGAGACAGCGTAATATGCGGGTAATTCAGCGACAATATCGACGCCGTTTTCAAGCGCGATTCGCGCGCGCGTAAATTTATCACAAATGGCCGCTTCTCCGCGCTGTGTAAAGCAGCCGCTCATAATGACTATTACTTTTGAGTCAGGAACAGCCAGTTTCGAAGCGTTAATGTGGTATAAATGGCCGTTATGAAACGGATTGTACTCAGCGGTTATTCCTATAACAGGCATTACTATCACCATTGGTATTTTATACCATATATTTATTAAATACAAGAAAAATAGAATTTTTCTGAATTAAACGGTATAATGTAAGGAGAAATGCTGTTGCGGACGAAAAGATATTATGGTATACTGTTCGACAATATACTGGTAATAAGAACCTAATACGCGTCATTGTTTATAAGGTGGTGGTTCATTGCGGGAGATTACTAATGAGGAATTTGAGCGAATTAGGAGTTTTATCAAGCAAAAATTAGGAATCAACCTAAGTAATGAAAAAAAATCCCTGATTCATTCACGATTAGGAGCAATAATTCAAGAAAAAGGATTCGATAATTTTTCGCAGTATTTCGATTATTTATTACAAGATAAGGCAGATAACGCTATTATTCAATTTGTAGATAAGATAACCACCAATCATACTTATTTTATGCGTGAAACAGACCATTTTGATTATTTTCGCGATACAGTTCTGCCGTATATCTATGAAAATCATTCGCAAAATAACGATCTCAGGCTATGGTGCGCCGGTTGTTCATCCGGGGAAGAATCATATACGCTGGAAATGATTATTCAGGATTTTTTTCAGGATAAACCCGCTAAATGGGATACACAGATATTGGCTACTGACATATCCTCCACTATATTAAATAAAGCCATACAAGGGGTATATCCGTCAGAGAGCTTGAGAAACCTGCCTAAGCGCTGGATTAATAATTATTTCCGGACTTTCGACACGGAGCACAGCATAATCCGCGACGAAATAAAAAAACTTGTGATATACCGCAAATATAACCTTATGGAAGAGAGGTTTCCTTTTCAGAAATTGTTTCAGACGATCTTCTGCCGTAATGTTATGATATATTTTGATTCGGCCACCAGGGATAGACTTGTAAATAAATTTTATGACGCGACTGTCGCCGGCGGTTTTTTGTTCATTGGCCATTCTGAGTCGCTTAATCACATGACTACTAAATATAAGTATATAAAACCAGCGGTTTACCGCAAAGTATAGAGGTGATAACAGGTTGGCTGATTTTGACAGAGATTCTATGTCGGAAATGTTTACTTTTGAGATGGGCCAGCTTATGGAGCAGCTTGAGCAGAACATTATCCAAAGCGAGTCCGGATATTCTGCGGCTCAGATTAATGAAATCTTCCGTATAGTGCATACTATCAAAGGCTCCGCCGCCATGATGATGTATAACAGCATATCGACGGCAGCGCATTCCATGGAGGATCTATTCTATTACCTGCGTGAAGAAAGCCCGCAAAATGTGGACTATCACAAGCTTACTGATTTAGTGCTGGCTGGAATGGATTTCATAAAAGAGGAGTTAAGCAAAGTAGAAAACGGCGTCGCTGTCGACGGCGACGGTTCTTCAATTATCGCGCAGATAAAACATTTTTTGGGATTCATAAGGGGCGAAGTTTCAGGACAGACTGGGGATGAGCCGGAATTTTTTGGAGATGGAGCCTCACAGAAAAGCCCAAAGTATAAAGCCCTCGTTTTTTTTGAGGAAGGCTCTGAAATGGAAAATATCAGAGCTTACAATCTAATACAGCGGCTGGAGAATTACGTCAGCGATATAGCGTATATACCCGAAGACATACTGGATGAAAGCTCGCTGATACTCATTCGCAAATCCGGATTTACAATAAAATTCAGCAGTGATAATCCCGTCGAGGAGATTGAAAAACTTATCGGCCAGACGGTTTATCTAAAGAGCTTTACTCTTGTGGAAGCTGATGATACCGATGAGGCTCAATCGAGAACGATTAAAATACGCATCAGATTTTCTCCGGAAAGTGAAATGGAAAATATCCGCGCTTACGCGCTCGTTATGAGGCTTCGTGAAAATTTTGAGCAAGTGATGTGCCGGCCTGAGGATTTAATGAGCGATACATCGTTGGACGAGGTGCGCGGCAATGGTTTGGATCTGGCGATAACTACCGTAAAGTCTTTTGACAGCATCAGAGAAGTTCTGGAATCTACGCCATATATCCGAGAAGTGGCCATAGAAGAAGACAAAGTGAACGATTCTAAACCGTCAGACGAGCCTTCGGATACGGAAGCGGCGCCCGTCGAGCTGTTTTCGGAACCGTCAAAACCCGCCGCTAATCCGCCGAAAACTGACGATCCAGCAGCCAGGAAGATCGAGGATTCATCCGCTAGGAAGTCTTCCGCCCCCGCGGTGATAAGCGTAAATGTCAGTAAGCTGGATCAGCTGCTGAACTTGATGGGCGAATTGGTTATATCTGAAGCGATGGTGACGCAGAACCCTGAGCTGGAACATTTAGAGCTGGAAAGTTTTCATAAGGAAGCTAGACAACTTCGGAAAATCATTAAGGATCTGCAGGAAACCGTTATGAATATGCGGATGGTGCCGCTGTCCACCACGTTTTTCAAGATGCATCGGATTGTGCGCGATATGTGCCGCCAATTGGGCAAAGATGTACAATTGGATGTTATCGGCGAAGAGACCGAGGTAGATAAAAACATTATTGAACATATATCCGATCCCTTAATGCATATCATCCGCAATTCGGTTGATCACGGTATAGAGATGCCAGATGCGCGCCGTTCTTTGGGGAAAGACGCAAAAGGAACCGTTATCCTTGAGGCCAAAAATTCCGGGGGCGACGTTTTAATTATAATAAAAGATGACGGCGCCGGACTCGATCGGGAAAGGATACTGCAAAAAGCAAAGGCTAACGGTTTACTCAAAAAATCCGAATCGGAATATACCGATAAAGAGATTCAGCAGTTTATCTTTTTACCAGGTTTTTCAACTAACGATAAGGTAACGTCATATTCCGGGCGCGGCGTGGGCATGGATGTCGTATCTACCAATCTTGAAGCTGTCGGCGGCTCGGTGCTGGTTGATTCCATACCGGGCGAGGGGAGTACCTTTACTTTAAAAATTCCTCTGACGCTGGCGATAATAGACGGCATGACCGTCAAGATGGGCGGCGCGAAGTATACAATTCCAATTGTGTCGATTAAACAAAGCTTCAAGGCAATCCCCAAAGATATTTTTACGGATCCGGACGGCAATGAAATGATTTCATTGCGCGGCGAAATATATAATGTTATACGTCTTTATGAGTTATTTTCTGTTGACAATGCCGTTAAAAATATTGAGGACGGTATTCTTATCATGCTTGAGAACGGCGATCAAACTATATGTATGCTTGCGGACGAGCTGGTCGGCGAGCAGCAGGTCGTTGTTAAGTCTATTCCTAAATTCTTTAAAAAAACTCGCGGGATCAGCGGCTGCACATTATTAGGCAATGGTGAGATCAGTTTAATTATTGATGTCGCGGGGCTATTTGACAAATAGAGAAGAACAAACGGGAGGCGAAAATGGCTGAGCAGGGGAAGACATCCGCGGCAGGCGGGGTTGAGACAACAACGGATCGTTTTATGACATTCTATATAGACTCCGAGGAATATGGGCTGGAAATATCAGTTGTTAAAGAAATTATCGAGATGGTTCCGATAACCCGTATACCGGAGTCGCCGGAATTTGTCGAAGGCATAATTAACCTGCGCGGTGATATCATAGGCGTTCTGGATGTACGCAAGCGTTTTTCCAAAAGTCCTAAACCGTACGATGAGCAGACTTGCATTATTGTGGTAGAGTATGGTGAGTTCGTATTAGGCTTAATTGTTGACAGTGTTAACGAAGTATTGATTATAAAGGAAGATCATATCTCCGCTCCGCCTAACGCGAAACTCAATCATTATAATCAATATATAAGAAATATAGGCCGGGTTGAGCATGGGATAGTGCTGTTGCTGGATTTGGAGAGGGTGCTTCAGCAGGAGGGATTTTAACTCGTTTGCCGCAGTTTTGGCGCTGAACAAATGATTCTGTCAATAACAGCTGAACAA
>JAITDJ010000242.1 GCA_031282635.1 Clostridiales bacterium | reverse complement strand
CGTGGGTCTTTCAGATTTGTTTGTATTTCTTCCTTTATCTTTTGTATATTCATTTTTTCGCCCCTGGATTATTATACCAGAGGTTTATCGATTCGAAAAGTAAATGCTGTTGCCCTGGCGTTTCTGTTAAAAAGGCGTTTCTGTATTGGCGTATTTTGAGGTTTTATCAAAAATATAAAAGCGGCGTTCCATATAGCAGCCTGATAATACCCAGTATCAGCAAATGCAAAGGGTAAGCGGCATAAAACATCCATTTTAGGCGCGGGCCGCGTTTATTGTTATAAAACAACAATAAAAGGAGCGCGACACAACTGGAAAGCATAAGCTTGACCGCAAAATCAGATAATATCCACGGCATAAACTCCATCACCAATAAAAAGCCGCCTTCGGCAAAAATTGATTCCGCGTAGGGGAAATCCATCCATTTAATAATGTATAAATAAAACATCAGGCAGAATATCGCGGCTACCCTTAAACATCTCCCCAACGCGCTCATTCGCGCAGGGTTCTCGTCTCTGCCATATGGCAAAATATAGAGTATAAATACAAATATTACACCCGCGGCGCCATAATCAATTTTGTAGTGATAAATGGTGTCAACCATATAGACCGACCATACAATTAATGGAATACCGATTATATATATCAGCCGTTTAAACCCGCTGTTAAATGTTTTATACAGATAAACGCACAAGACGCCCAGAAAAAAAGTGCAGAAAATATTTTGATCTTCCAACAGGTTATATGCGCTCAGGTCGAATATGCTTCCGGGTATACGGTTCAAACTCGCGAGGGCCAAATCAAAAGGGAGTTCCGTTATAGCCGCGAATAATCCCAGCCGAAGCAGATAAAGCCTTAAATTACCCGTACGGCGGCAGCCTTCCGCTACAAAAAACAAAAATATAGGAAACGCGGCGCGGCCGGCACAGCGTGATAACTGATAAGCGGGCATATTAAAAAGGGGCTGAAAAACAACCCCCGTATGATCGACAATCATTACCAATAGCGCGATAAGCTTCAATAAAAACGTACTCATGCCTCACCCCGGCCAGTTATTATTACTATGTCGTAATCCGCGGGCAGGTCTGGAAACACCTGAATGTCAGTATCTATAAAGTAATGCGCCAAATCGGAACCCATACCCGCTGTCCTGACTATAATCTGCGTCTTGTCCATTTGAACCCCGCTGTAATTATCTATCCTTGTAATCGTAAAACCGTCGCTTTCTAACGTATCTTTGAATGAACCCGCGATACCTGTTTTACCGCTTCCATTCAGAATCTCTATACTCAGGCCTTTAGAACTTATTTCCAGCGTGCCGGTCGGCTGCGCGCTTACTTCCGGTACAGTTTCAGAAGGCGTACCTTCCGGTTTTGTGACCTTATAAAAAACATCCTTGACAAGCTCCTGAATTTGCTCCTCGTTTGGAATAACATAGGAGACCTTCCCGATGTATTCAGGTGTGCAGGGCAAGGTATAAAAATGAAAATTATCCGCGCTTATATCATTAATATATCTTAAGTACTTTGGCACATCGGTTATATTTAAATTTGTTTTGGTATAGCTGATAATAGATTTCGTGATAGAAAACGCGTTGCCGAGGATGTTTTTGCGTTCCAAAACCTGACTGAACAAAGCTTTCAGGAATTCTTGCTGAACGCCTATACGCTGAATATCGCCGTCGCGATAGGTATCACGAAACCTTACCACGCCTTCCGCGTTTTTTCCATCCAGATACTGGATTCCGGGCGGTATGGCGATATGCAATTCCTGGTAAGGATCGTCATAGTACATGCCCGGCTTGGGGATTTCAAAATAAACGCCGCCTAAATCGTCTATTATGTTCCGAAACGCCTGCAAGTTAACTTCGATTTGATATTCAATGTCAATTCCGAGCATATCTTGTATTTGTTCCTGCAAAATAGCCATACCGTATTGCTGCTGGCCGTAACTGTTTACTTCGTTTAGTTTCATCGCGCCGCCGGACGGCATGTACAAACCCAGCTCATTCATACGCTGCAAACGCTCGGGCGGTATAATCGTAAGCGTATCGCGAGGTATAGATATGAGGCTGACCTCATACGTTTCTCTGTTAAAGCAGCCTACTATCATAACGTCTGTCAAGAGGCCGCTGACATCTTTACCCACCACCAAAAAATTAGTTTTGGCGGGCGGAAGCAATATAGAGTCCGACGGTTCCGCGGAAGGCCGCGTTGCGGCGGCAGCGCCTTCTGACGGGGGACTGCTTGCGGCCGCGGACGGTATCGACGTTGAACCGGCCAAAGCGTTTTCATGTGAAGCCTGACTGCCGTTAATAATAAAGACGGCGATAGTGCCGGCGAGTAAAAACACTCCTACCATTGTGCCAACTAATTTGAAAAATTTTTTTATCATTCTTCTGCGTACGGATTCACGTTGATAAAACTGATTTTTTCCGTGAAAATTTTTCTTTCTGCTGAATGAAGAAGCTCCGGATTGCTTTTCAAACAGCCCGGATCTGTTATCTTCTGTCGGTATATGTTCGCCTTGCGGAATATTAGGTTTTAAAACCGATTCTTCCTGCATAAGCTTTTGCCGTATTCTAACACCTTACGGCAATAATTCACCTCCTTTATAAAAAAACGCTCCACACGCGGAACGCTTTACGTCGGCCGCGCGCGGATCAAAATTCCTTGTGCGATCGTGCATACAAAAAAAACATCCCCCACCGTCGGATAACAGTATATCAAAGGGGACGGCGCTTGACAAGCGGACTCTGCAATAATTGATTACATTATTTTTCCAATTTGATTACAATCTACAACAATTGATTAATTTGATCTCAAATTATGACCAGGCGGTTGTTCTACATGCGCTGAACACCCAAGCGCGTCCATTCGCCGTTGATATTCCAATCTTTAATATAAACCCCGCCGCCGCGATCCAATAGAAGCGCGATTTCATCGGCCAGAACGTCTTCCGCGATTTGCTTGCCGCTCAACTCAAATACCCGCGCCAATTTCTCGCCGCCTGCGTGCAGCAATCGGATGCGATCCGTTACATTAAACCCCGCTTCCTTGCGCATAGTCTGAACTTTACTGACGATCTCGCGTGAAATCCCCTCATTTACCAGTTCAGGCGTCAGCGTTACGGAAAGAACGACGTTTACGTCCTGATCGTTCGCAAAACAGAAACCCTCTTTCCTTGCCTCGGAGATTAATAGTTCGCTTTCGTGAAGTTCTATCACCTGTCCATCCACATTCAACGTTATATTTCCCTGCCTCAGCTCTTTTATGAGCGCGCTGCCGTCGGCTTCAGCCAACGCCTTGCCAATACCCGGAAGCAGTTTCCCGTATTTACGGCCGAGCGAGCGCAGCTCCGGCTTGAAGCTGTACGCGACGAACGGTTCCATGTCGTCTGTATAATAAATCTCTTTTACATTAAGTTCATTTAGAATAATCTCGTTATATTTATCAGCGGGTTTCTGTTCGGACTTTACATACATACAGGCCAGAGGCTGACGATTTTTAATGGAAGCCTCATTGCGCGCGGCGCGGCCTAATGTTACAATTCGCAGCACACGGTTCATATCCGCTTCCAGATCGACGTCGATCCACTCGGCGTTAGACGTGGGAAAATCTGTTAGATGCACGCTTTCCGGCGCCTGCGCGTCCAGACTTTTTACAAGATTCAGGTAGATCGCTTCTGTCATAAATGGGACAAACGGCGCGCAAATTTTTGTCAGATTAACCAGGGTATGATATAGAGTCATGTACGCGTTGATTTTATCCTGTGACATGCCCTTACCCCAGAAGCGCTCGCGGCTCCGGCGCAC
>JAITDJ010000201.1 GCA_031282635.1 Clostridiales bacterium | reverse complement strand
CCGCCATTTTCTCAATCACTTACTCTCACAATTTGCCGTTTACCGCTGCATAAACCATCTTCACCTATTTCTGTGTGCCGTTTTGCCTCTGTTTAAGCGAAATTTAATTTGCCGTTATCGCCTATTATAATGTGCCGTCCGACACGCTCGCTGTCTGAGATTGTCTTTAATAATTCTGTTATAGCCGCCGGCGACATTCCGCCGCATGGCAATGCTTCTGTTTCATCGATCCAGTCAGAACAATAAGCAAGTGGGTTGCCGGTAGCGTTTAGATAACATTCGATATTAAAAATTTGCTGCCAACGGCTTGGCAGCGTTTCTTTCAACACGTTGTTTAGCCCAGTCTGTTCCCCAATTTGCTTAAAAAGGTAGAATGCTCCGTATTTCTTGATTCTTGACTTAAGAATTTAGTTTTCTGTATAGCTTTTCTCGTTACGTTTTATTTCTACAGGTGTTCCTTGTAAAGCCATTTGATCCAGATACTCCTAACTTAGCATTAAAGGAGTTTTTTGGCAATTTATCCCTGATTACTTTACTGTTTATTCATATATTTTGTTTGATTAAGTTGTATATTGCTGTTTTCAACTTCGATTTTTTGTAGTTGTAAATTTTACAAAAATTCTAGTGTGTATTGTAGAAAATATCGTCGCATTGTTGGTCGTCTTTTGTTTGACCACCCTCAAATCTTGTCAAAGACAAATACTCCTCACAAAGCTTTTAAATCCTATGCTTAAATCTTAAGCTATGTTATGGAGGAAAAAATATATCAGACTTTTTTTGGCGAAAAAAACGCGCGAACCCTTTATCCAAAGGCCCGCGGTATTTCTACTTAAACCAGCCGTTCAGCACCCTGCCCATAATATCGGGCAAATCCGCGCGTTTTACGGCTTCGGCGGTTACGAGTTCGCTCCTGCCGACTTCTTTCCCTTCATACAAATATACAATTTCCCCCGCTTTGGTATCTTGATTAAAGGGGGCTTTGACCACGCTCATTGATTCGATCTTTTTTTCCAGATCAACGCTCTTGCCTTTAGGTACCAGCGCGCATACCTGATTTTTTATTTTTATTTGAACCTGTTCTTTTTTTCCCTTTATGACAGGAATTTCACCTATCAGCGTATCTGTCGGATCGCCCTTGGCCATGGCATAGTTGGCAAAACCGTAGTCCATCATCTTAATGGCTTCCCCGAACCGCGTATTGGGATCCGGGGCGCCCAGTATAATAGCGTTTAATTGCAGGCCGTTTTTCTCCGCGGTCGCGGAAATACAGTAGAGAGCCTGCGATGTCGAACCGGTCTTAAGACCTGTTGTGGCGGGGTAACTCTTTATCAGGCGGTTTGTGTTGGACAGACCGAATTCCTCCTCCCCGCGGGCTGTCCTATGCGTTATCTTATCCATCCAGATAGTCGTAAACTCGAATATCTTGGGGTGCTTTGTAATCAATTCGCGGCTCATCAACGCAATATCATACGCGCTGGTCACATGGCCGTCGGCGTGCAGGCCGCAGGCGTTTTCAAAATGCGTGTCTTTCATACCCAGTTCTTTGGCGCGGGTATTCATCATGGTAACGAAGCCTTCCTCACTGCCGGCTATAAACTCCGCCATTGCCACGGCGGCGTCGTTGCCGGAGGAAATAACTATAGCTTTAACCAGATCGCGTACGCTCTGCTGTTCCATCGCTTCCAGGTATACCTGCGAGCCGCCCATGGAGGCGGCGTGTTCACTGCATGTAACGGTATCGTCCCAATTGATCTTGCCCTGATCCAAGGCCTCAAAAACCAGCAGCATCGTCATAACCTTGGTTACGCTGGCGGGTTCCAGCCGCTCGTGCGCGCTCTGTTCCAGCAATATCCGGCCGGTTATCGGTTCCATCAGCAGCGCGGCTTTTGCGTTGACCGTCATAGTGGGGAGGGTTTCCCCCGCAGCGGGTTTTTCGTTGGCGTACGCGGCGTTCGGCGCCAAGGAAACGCAGAGCAGGATCCACGCGGCGGCGCGTTTGAGTATTTTGCTAACTGCCATATCTGTCCTCCTAAATTCAGGCGGCTTTTCAGCCTGCTAGTATAAATTTAGGTTGAACTTTTTTTGCTAAAATATTCATATTTTAAGAATGTTTTACGGCAGTCTGTGTCCGGCCGCCGTATACAACGCGTACCAATCCTCACGCGAAAGGGTTACTTCCGTCGCTTTTACGCAGTCTTTCAGCCTTTCCGTATTCATTGTGCCGGTAACCGGCATTATTTGGGCCGGATGCCTTAAAATCCAGGCAATGGCTGCTGCGGTCGGGGAAACGCCGTACTTGACCGCCACTTCGTCAATTTTTGTATTTAATTCCGCGAATTTTTCATTACCCAGAAACACGCCCGCAAACATACCGTATTGGAACGGCGACCAGGCTTGAACGGTTATATTGTTGAGCCGGCAGTAGTTTAAGGCGCCATTGTCTCTGTCTACAGCGGGTTCGTCCAGCATATTTATGTTCAGGCTTTGGGTGATAAGCGTGGCGTTTGTGACGCTCAGCTGCAGTTGATCCGCGACGATCGGCATATTCATTGAATTTTGGAGCAATTGAATAAAATAAGGATCCTGGTTGGACACGCCA
Organism: Clostridiales bacterium; assembly: GCA_031282635.1. Classification (GTDB taxonomy): domain Bacteria; phylum Bacillota; class Clostridia; order Lachnospirales; family WQUN01; genus JAISZF01. Next base: position 3,124 of record JAITDJ010000201.1, on the reverse strand, counting down.
AAATGCCTCACCTTACCGTTCGCTTTCAAAATATCGAACGCTTCGGCGACCTCTTCAGGCTCAGCCAGCGCGTCCGGCCGATGCAGCAGCAGCACATCCAGATAGTCTGTTTTAAGTCTGTACAGTATGCCGTCCGCAGCCTCAAGGATATGCTTCTTTGAGAAGTCAAACATTTTACCCGGCACAATGCCGCATTTAGACTGCAGTATCATCTTTTCACGGATCGCGCTGTTCATGCCCGCGGCCTCCGCGAATACGCGCTCGCATTCCCCGCCGCCATAAATATCGGCGTGATCAAAGAAGTTGGCGCCCAACTCCAACGCCCTTTTTACAAATATTTCCGCAGCGCGCTTATCCAATTTACTGATACGCATGCAACCTACGGCGACAGCCGGAACATCCAGCCCCGATTTACCCAATTTAATTGTTCTCACTCAAAAAATCCCCTTTAGATAATATAATTTGCTTAGACCGCTTTATTATATCATTTTTTAAGTCCAAACCAAAACGTACTGCCTTTACCGATTTCCGATATGACGCCATAACTCCCGCCGTGCAATTCAATGATCTTTTTTACTATGGACAACCCCAGCCCTGTGCCGGTGACGGCGCGTTTGTGCTTTTTACCGATTTTATAGTATCTGTCCCAAATAAAAGGCAGATCGCCCTCCGTTATCCCTTCGCCGCCGTCCGTGACGCTGATTCGCGCCGTATTGTCCGATACGGTCTGTGATACCGATATTACCCGGCTGCCTGCGGAGTAATTAACGGCATTGATAAGCAAATTATAAAATACCCTGTCTATTTTCGTTTCGTCGGCGTTTACATATACATCCCCGTCATGCGAAAAAACGAATTCAAACCCGTCATTTTTCAGTAACGCCCCCATACGCCCGATCGTTTCCGCGATATTTTGAGTAAGGTTGAAATAGGTAATATTAAGCCTTTCCATATCCGATTCCAGTTTCGATATGTCCAGCACATCGTTGACAAGCGAGGTCAATCGCTTTGTTTCATCCATGATCACCCGCGTCTGCTCCGGTGTGATCTCATCAGGAAAATCATTCATCATTTCGGCGTAGCTGTAAATCAGAGCCAGGGGCGTACGTAAATCATGCGACACGTTTGCCAGCAGTTCGCGCCGTAAACCTTCTACCTTCCCCAACTCGGCCGCCGCTGTGTTCAGCGTGTCGGACAGGGCGATAATCTCATAGAAGCCCTTGCCCGTAAAGCGCGTGTTGTAATTGCCTTTGGCAAGCGTCAACGCGCTCCGGCTTATTATCTCAATAGGTTGGGATACCCGTTTAGCGATAACAATTGCCAAAATAACGGCGAGTATCAGCATGATGCCGGAAATAAAATACAACTGATAGCGCAGCGTCGTCACAGTAGCGTTTACCGGTGAGATTACCGCCCGTATAACGACGGCAACCCGTTTGCCCGCCGCGTTATCGGCAAGCTTTATATATATGAGCGATTGTATAAACGGGCGCCTGCCAGGCATTTTTTCGCTCCCCGTCTGACTTGCCTGCGGGTCGATGTATCTGTAAAACTCGCCCCCAAGGTTTACCGCCCGCATGATGAGTATAGCGTTTTCCTCAAGGCTGCGCCAATCTGGCGGCGCATGGAGCGTTAACAGGCTGTTTCCTTTTAAATCCGTAATATCAACGGAAATATCGCTGTTTTTAGAAATTTCATCAATGGCTTCTTTTGTACCGGCGCTTTCTAAGGCGGCCGCTATTATTCCCGCGTCCTGCTTAATCTCAGTTATCCTGATATTTTTATAAAACGAGTCCAGAAGTACAGTCTGAAACAGCCATAATATAGCCAGAAGTAAAGTGCAAAAGCCTAACAGGAACGCAAAAATTTTCCATTTCAATCTGAGGTTATTTAAATTCAGCCGCTTCATCCTTCAAATCTATAGCCAAGACCGCGTAAAGTTTTTATATAATCGGCGTAGGGGCCCATAGCTTTCCGTAAAAGCTTCATGTGGGTGTCAAGCGTTCTGTCATCGCCGTAATAGTCAAAACCCCATACCTCGGTTAAAATCTTTTCGCGGGGAACCGCTATATTCTTGTTCCTTATCAGAAAGAACAACAGGTCATAGACTTTTGGGGCCAATTCTATCTGTTTGCCGTCGATAAACACTTTATACGCCGTCATATCGGCTTTCAAACCGTCCTTTACGAAAATTACGTGACCCTCGCCGTTAGAGACACTTTTTCCTGTTCTGCGTAAAACCGCGCTGATTCTTAGCATGATTTCTTTAGATGAAAAAGGTTTTACAACGTAATCGTCAATTCCAATCTCAAAGCCCAGGATCTTGTCATATTCCTCACCCCTGGCTGATAGCATGATAACGGGCGTGTCGGAGGTTTTGCGTATTTCTTTGACCGCCGAATAGCCGTCAAGTTCCGGCATCATAATATCCATGAGGATAATATCGAATGATTCATTTTTACATGCTTCCAACGCCTCCAGCCCGTCTCCGGCTTCCGTAACCTCGTGCCCTTCGAATTGAGCGTATCGTTTAATAACGGCTCTAAGGCCGGACTCATCGTCGCAAATCAATATTTTGGCCATTTTAACCCCTTAACCATATAATGCTTTATTATTTCAAATATCGTCTCCATCATTTATATTTATCTTATATGAAACTGAATTCCAGATGTCGTCTGTCTGAATTTCAGCTGAATTTTCTCAATAAAATTGTTACAGGTCAGTATTAACATCAATAAATTTTTGCACGACAAAAGAGCGCAAACATAAGGTGATACTTATCCCTTGTCTGAGCTTAAAAACTCGGCTGTCGTCATGTGAGGTAAACAGAGAATTTACTTGGATTTTCGACGGCAATCTTGCAACATGAATTCAGCCTGCCAAGGGCGGAGGTTTTAGACCTAGCGCATTGAAAATAAAAGCCAAGCACATTTATTGTGTATGAGTCATATAATCACCGGACCACCCCTTCAAGGGGTGGTTTGAAAAGACGCCCCCCTGTAAGGGCAATGTCAAATAGTCAAATTGGTAGGCAATAGGTAAAAGCGTAGTTTTGCTGATTATTTCGTACTCAGATTCATACATAATCAAACAAAATATTGCCTTACTCAAATTGAATATATTG
>JAITDJ010000200.1 GCA_031282635.1 Clostridiales bacterium | reverse complement strand
TTTCACTTTCTTGTCCTGCTGAGATAAATAAAAATAAGAATTACTGGTTACGTACATATTCTAACGCGGGCAGTCGCCCGCGTTAGTCTCATTACTCTGATCCATTTACAATTTTTGTGGTAACGATCTATTGATAACCTCCGGCAATTTTTTTTAAACATTCTTGATATATTTCCGATGTCTTGTTTATAATATCGTCCGGGACATTGTCATACTGGATTTCTCCATTGATTTTGTTGCCGATCAGCCAGTCACGTATAAACTGCTTGTCATAGCTTTTCGGTGATATTCCGATTTCATAATCCGTGAGGCTCCAGAAGCGACTCGAATCGGGTGTAAATATTTCGTCCGCGAGAACAAGGTTATTCTCTTTGTCAAGTCCGAACTCAAATTTTGTGTCGGCAATGATAATCCCGCTTTCATACGCGCGCTTATAACACGCATCATAGAGTTTAAGGCAAAGAGCGTTGATTTTTTCAGCCATTTCTTTGCCAAGCGCATTTGCGGTATAATCGAATGAAACATAAACATCATGACCCTCGCTCATTTTTGTCGAAGGAGTGAGGATAGGTGCTTCTAACTTCTCTGCCTGCTGATAATTGCCCTCTATTTTCGACCCACAAAATTCTTTTCCGTCTTGATACGCTTTCCACATATTACCGAAAATATATCCTCTTATAATAAACTCAAACGGTAGTATCTTCAGTTTTTCGACCAGAACGCTTCGCGCCTCAAACTCAGGCTTTCGAAAAAACTCAGGCATATCCGAGAGCTTGTCGGATATAACATGATTTCTTACAATATCTTTTGTATAGTCGAACCAAAACAACGATAATGCGTTTAACACTTTTCCTTTATCCTTCACTGGCTTTGATAAAATCACGTCATACGCCGAAATCCTGTCTGTCGTGACGATAACTAGATGATCATCGTCAATTTCGTAAACATCTCTTACCTTACCGCTGATTATTTTTTTCATGATTTTTCTCCTTTTAATTTTTTTGATTATTATACGCTTTATTTAGCCGTTTCGTAATAACTTTATTGTCGTAACAGTTTGTAAACTAATGACTGCAATATCTTTTGTCACTATCTTACATGATATTATTATTCAAATTTATTCTATTTTGGCAAGATTCAGCCGGAGAATCGCGAAATCAACCGCTTTCGCCCAGATTGAAAGCTCTCTGCGCCCAAATCCTTTTTCGACGTCTTAACTGTTTGAGCGTGACAGCCCGTGACTTCGCAGACTTTAAGCCCTTATCTAACGGATAAGGGCTTTTGTGTCGTATTTAAGCCTTTATTTTTAACGCACAAGGGATTTTATGTCACAAAAAGCAGGAACAATTCTTTATATTATACATAGTATATGAATAGAAGTTGTCCGACATAAAAATGGCGATTTCTAAAATATTGATTTCTAGAGTACCAATTTCTAGAGTACCAATTTCTAAAATACTAATACGGAAGGATAAAAGCGCATGAAAATTGAAGATCGCTTATTGACGCCAAGATGACAGGCATAGAATACCGCCTCCTCGAGGCGGACGGCAAATTCGACAGCCACGCCATAAACGGCCTTGTTTAGTTAGCGAACCGATTTAGGTGAGCGTTACAAACCGGAGTGAGGGGCGGTAAATGATCATCATAAGCCTACACGGCCTAAACATCATGTTTTTACAAGAAAGCAGGTGAGCGTTATGAATGAGATTCTTAACACGGTTATAACACTATTGCCCATTTCGTTTGTCAGCGCCATATATATATATGCGGTCGTTCAACTCATTAAATTGGGTCTGAATTTTCTGAAATACGCTGACATGGGAACACGTGTGCAATCGCTGCTTAATACCGCGCTGAACGAGACATCCGGGGAAAGAATCAAAATAATTAAGTTCCATATGCCTAAACAGACTTTGGACTATATCCCTTATTTGTTTATGTCGTGCCAGTACGAAGCGTTCAGGGAAGGGAAGGAACCTGCAGGCCATATTCTCAGCCGAATTCCGATTGCGCCGTTTATTAAGTTTTTAGAGGACCTTCGCGATAAGTATGTCATCCTCGATCCCCAAAACCGGGATCCGATTGTTTCGCCGATAGGTTATGAATTGGTAATCGCGCGGGAAGAATCCAAGACGCTGTGTGTTATGTTGAAAAATTCAACATACAAACCTATCGGTTATATATCGCTTAACAAACATGGCGGCTTCAGTGAGAATGATATTGAGATCATGATGAAATTGTCGAAGGAGCTTGGGTCGCTGCTGGAGTTCTGGGACGACACGGATTGCAAAGCCGTTAAAAAATTCTCATTTACGCCTAAATAAAAAGCGCCGCGCGAGCGGAACACGCGCGCCGGCCGCGTACGAAGCAGAATTTACTTTATGCGGCCGCGTGTAAAAATGATATCAGAATAAACCAGCTCCGCCAATAAACGAAACAGTAATCAGAGGGGAATTAAATAACATGAATGCTATTTTTAATGGTAAGTTAAAATATTTTTTTCTGGCGCCAATAGCATTGCTGATAATCTTCGCGATGCTGGATCTGAACGCGCTTACAGACGTGCGAAAATGGCTGCTGGAAGAGAAAAAAATTGAAAAAAAAGCTACGATTGATCAGCTGGTCAATATGATCGATAAATTCGTGGAGCTTGACAATGACTGGAATGAATACGATTACAGGACAATTATAAACATCGTAATAGCGGAAACTGACGGGGAACAAGACGTATTCGCGGCTATATACAATGAGGATCTGGAGGTAATATCCGACAGGATATATGAGCCCTCCCAAAATATGTTTGATCCCACGCAGGCTTCTGATTTTAGAGAAGCTGTTTATATAAATGAAAACGCCTGGATTAAACTTTCCTATAACAAGGGCCGTAAAACAATTGATATGAACGTGTACTACAGATGGGTCCCAAACACTTCATACGATAATCGTTATTTATTAGCCGTAGGCGTCAGTACGGAGAGTGTGGTCGTAAATCCGGCGGGGCATCTTGCTGTGCGAATGGTTATACAGCTGTTGGTAACATTTATTATGAACTTGATTTTTGTCATGCTGCTGACGTATCTGGGCCGAATATATACTTCCCGTAATGGGACGAAATGGAGGCCCTCTGATTGATTAGCGAACAAGTAATACGAGTTATCATTATGGCTATGCTCGCGGCGTTTGGAGCTGTCGCCCGTTTGCTGAGTCAGAAAGATAATGCGCCTGTAGGAATAGCCAATATGATCTCCGGATGTCTGGTAGCCTCGTTTTCTGGGGTCATGGCGTATTTTGTATGCGATTACTTTGTTTTTCAGCCGAACCTGTCCTTCGTTATATCGGGTATAAGCGGCTGGATCGGACCTCAGATGCTGGATGTATTCACACATTTTGTGGCCAAAAGTACAGGAATTGATTTAAAGGCTGTGGACAAAAGCGACGCGGTAATACAGCGGCGGCGCGAGCCGTAGCGGTCTGTAAGCGCGACGATAGATAAAGCTCCCGACCCGCTTTACGTTAAATTAAGGAGGCAAGAAATGGACAAAAATAACAATATGCAACTAGTAGAGTATGTCAAATCCAAAATCGGCGTGCCATATCTCTACGGCGCTAAGATGGAGACAATAACCCGTGATAAATTTGATATGCTGAAAAAATTGTACGGCCGCTTGGTATGGGATACTGATGCGGCGAAGATCGGCAAAGTATGCGTGGACTGCTCCGGGCTGATTTCATCATTCACAGGCGTCGTACGCGGTTCATCGCAGTTTAAGGAAGCCGCGAAGCAGGTGAATCCGATAAATACGATTGCCAGCGCGCCTGTCGGCGCTCTGGTCTGGATGCAGGGGCACATCGGCGTATACATCGGAAACGGCGAGTATATCGCGGCCGACGGTTCCGCGTACGGAACTCGGAAGGGCAAACTTCCGAACAAGTTTACGCATTGGTTCCTATGTTCGGATATTGAATATAAAAGCGCTTTAGAGTCCCCGGCGGCTTCCGCGCGCGCCGGAGGCGCCTCCGCATGAGCCAGAACTATCAGCCCCATAGGCTATGTAATAGTAAGGAACACGCATGCTGCCAGAGATATAGTATAAACCCAAGGCGCTGTGATTTATACGGCGCCTTGATCATTCAGAACGAAACCGGCCTAGCCGGTTTCGTTCTGTTGATTCATGATTTTTTTCATACTATGTGATTTTTCGACTTTTTTGTTCAGAATTACAGACAGACAGTAAGGTTGGGTTGTAAATTAAAATTCAATTAAAAATCTACTAATTTTATTTGTATCTAAATACATATATGTTATAATTTACTAAATAAAAAATTCGTCAAAACGTAATATTTTTTTAGACGAGACATGTATAAATTGCAATATTGGCGGGTTTTGCTGTGGGGGTTGTGTTATCGAGAGAGAAACAAAAGGATTCCAAAAAGTCTGTGAAATAGAAAAAGGTAATTTTGATGATTTTATCCGTTCTATTGTCATTCCTAGTCTGAAAACTGTTTTTTATGAAACTTAAACTTATAAATAGCGCTTCGATAATTGGCCTTATATTTATTATTTTGCAACAAATTATAGTTGCAAGTTCAACAGCCTTAATTGCACAATTGAGTAAAAGTGTTATAAACAAAGATAAATATATTATCTGGTTGGTATTGTTTGTGTTTTCTCTTATAATTGTTTATATCCCGACCACATTAACTAATTATTTTATTGATAAGGCCAAATTCATAGCGTATAACAAATTAATAAGTGATTTTAAATTAAAAGTTTATAATCATCCCAAGCTGTTCTACAGCTCGATGATACGAGAAAAGATAAAACCTTATTTTACACATGAAGGATGGCTTATCATTCAGGAAGTTTATGGTTTTTTTAATGATATGCTGTCTACAATTTTGAGTGTCATCTTTAATGTTATTGTTTTAAGTATTTTTTTAAATAAATTGTTCATATTATCTTATGCTATTTCTTTTCCTTTAACTCTATTTTGTGTACTGATTTTTAAGCCTCATTTACATAAGAAATCTGAACAACTGCAACGTTATAGAAGCGCTATGCTCCAAACACTGGAATCTGGTTGGGATACAATATTAATAGGTAAGTTATGGAATTTTACCTTATGGAAAAGGGATTTTAATAAAAAAATTGGATTTATCTTCTAAAAGCCAAAGAAGTCTTACACTTAATGTTGATATTGGCGCTTTAATAACTATGATTATGAGTTCAGCTCCTGTCGTCCCAATGTCAAATAGTCAAATTGGTAGACAATAGGTAAAAGCGTAGTTTTGCTGATTATTTCGTACTCAGATTCATACATAATCAAACAAAATATTGCCTTACTCAAATTGAATATATTG
>JAITDJ010000128.1 GCA_031282635.1 Clostridiales bacterium | reverse complement strand
CATCTTTTCAAAACAATAAGTCTTATTCATCATCTCATTCTCGCGTTCACTCTGTCCTGCCGCCAAAATTTATTCTATCACCGATTCCCTGTCCGCCAGAATTTTATCGGCGTAATTCTCCAGATCTTCCCAGTGAAAATCTTCCACCAGACGGTAATATCGCTGGTTCAGCGCGTCCATCTGCACCTTTATTTTGGAATCATAGACCAAACCGATAACGGGCGTGCCGCTTTTCGCAGCGTAAATCAACGTATGCAGCCGCATTCCCAGAATAAATTCCGATTTGGCGACTACGCCGCGCAGCTGCTCGGACGTGCAGCGCTCCCCTAAAAACACGCCCGGGTGTTTCATCAGCCCCATAATGCGCCGGGAGATCTCCGAATCTTCCACAGGTCTCATGGGTATGAACAGAGCCGTGTATCCATAAGTCTGGGTGATATAGTCCGCGAATTTGGCGATTTCTTCCTCAAATCCCGGCATGTTGTACTTCCACTTACGCACCGATATGCCGAAAAATCGTTTTTTCTCCAGGCCCAGGCCGGCGAGCAAGGGTTTTACCACGCCCTCATCCACGTTATTCAGGCTGAACGCGGCGTCCGCGGTTACATGAATCTCTGGGTTCGTTACCCCGAAATATTTAAGCGTTTGTTCCGACAGTTCGTCGCGCAGCGTGATTAGCTGCACACGGTTCAGCGCGTTCCTTACGCGCGTGATATTGGCCGGCCGGCGTACCGGGCCTATGCCATTGGCGTACAGCATGTTGCGCACCCCGCATTTGTACGCGTAGTTAATCAGCAACAGATAGTATATCAGCGACTGCGTGCTGGTTACGTCCTGAATGAGGCTGCCGCCGCCGGTAATCAGCATCTTTGCCCGTTTCAGCGCTCGGTGAACCGAAAAAAAATTATAACGGTTTACCGAGTCCACGCCGTATAATACACGAGTTTCCTTGGGCCTCATTGAAAGCACGGTAATATTCAGGCCGGGCCGCGCGTCTTTCAGACCGTCGATTACTGATTTAAGCACCGTATCGTCGCCGTTGTTGTTAAATCCATAATAACCGGAAATTACCGCGTCTATAGGTTTTCTGGGGTATCGGACCATTTCATACAATTTAAGCGCGTCCCTGCTCATGCGGGCAACGGAATAATGCTTTATAACCACGTCGCGCGCGTAAGCGCATAATTCCAAACGTTCCTTTTCGGGCCTGTTCAGGAGTGCCATGATATCTTCCGCCAAAATGCGGGTCTCCGTATCAGGGCAGCCCCGGCAGGTAAAATTTGTGCTTATGCCTATATCCAGCATATTTTCATTGAACAAGCCGATGTACCCCGGATCACCCGCTAAAACAACGGGCAGTCCAGCAGACATGGCCTCCAAAGCCGCGCGGCTGATGCCCACAAATATCGTTCCCGACCGCAGAAAACGTTTTACATCTGTACGGCTGCCCGTCGCTTTGATATAGTCGGCCCCGGCCAGTTCATTTCTGTGCCTGACCTGCTTGAAAATGTTTTCTTCGTCGTCTCCGCCGCCCACAATAATAAGCTCTATATGGGGGAATGTATTCCTGGCGATCTCCACCGCGTCCATGAGCTTATACGTCGTGCGGTTGGCCTTGCGATCCATCCGGCTCACATGGATAACGCGGGGGCCGTACGGGTTTAAACTCAATTCCCGTATTAACTCCGGATCCTCATACGCCGGTGAGAATTTATCCGTGTCAATGCCATTAATGGTTAAAAGGATCTGTTCTTCCGGAACGCCGTAAATATCGATCAAATACCTTTTAAGATCCTCACTGACGGCCAGAGAACCGTCGCCCCAGCGCGAAAGAAAATTCCAGGGAAAAGAGGCGTTGAAATCCCAGTGGACAGTCGTCACAAAACGAAAACCCAGTTTTTTTTGCAGCAAGCCGCAGATAAACGCGGGTATGCGCGCGTGCGCGTGTACGAGTTTTATACTGTTTTCGCGTATGATCTTCTCCAAGGCGCTGTATGCGTAAAAGATATTGCCAAGCCGTTTGTTATGCAGCGGAACATTAAAGTGCTTAACGCCGCTTTCCGTCAGTTCTTTTACATAAACGCCTCCGTTTGACGCGACATATACGTCCGCTCCGCGTTTCATCAGAGACTTGCAAAGTTCCAGCACATGTGTCTCGGCGCCGCCGATATCCAGCCCCATCAGTGTCATCAGCACCTTGAAATTCGTGTCCAAACGGTCATCTCCTTTTTAAGAATTTTCCCAGAATCCCAAAAGCCGTCAGCGCCTCGGGCAAACGCGCGAGCCGGGCCAGCGCCATATAGATAATCGTTCCGGCGGCTGCCGGCAGCGTTATAATCCATATTACACCGGCGATATTATCCTCCAGCCGAGCGGACAGAAAATCGCGCGTCCGCAAAACCGCCAGCAGCATGATCAGCCCGATTGCCAGCATCTTCAGCAAATCCACGCACAAGCGCCGGCTGACGATTCCTTTAACCCTTCGATTCATAACCCACAGCATAACAACGGCTGCCAAACTGATTGAAATAGAGGAAGCCAGCGCCGGCCCGCCTATCCCCAATAATTTGACCAGGCCCCAGCTCAATCCCAAATTAGCCGCGATAGCCAAAACGGATGTGAGCATGGGCGTTCTGCCCTCCTGAAACGCGTAAAACCCTCGAGTCAGAATATTGTGCAGCCCAAAACCACAAATGCCCGTGGAAAAATATATCAGCGCAGTGGACGTCAGGTCGGTGGAAAGCGCCGTAAACTCACCGCGTTCGTAAAACAGCCGCACCAGCGGCCTGCTTAGAGCAATCAACCCAAATGTCATAGGCAGCAGCAAAAAAAACATCACGCGGATTGTTTGCGACATAGTCTCGCCAAAAGCCTGGCGATCCTCGTTAACCGCATGGACGCTCAGCCTGGGAAAGACGACATTGGTAACCGACAGCACAAAAACGCCGCTTAACACGGAATATAGATTATTGGCGTATGTCAGTCCATTAAACGACTCGTCGGCGTATATGTCCAAATGCGCCATTTTACCGTTTATCAAGAGATTCACCGGCGTAACCCACGTACTGACCATAACGGGCAGCATAAGCAGGCCTATTCGTTTTAATCCTTCGTCTTTCAAATTGAGGCTGAACCGAAAACCGAAATGGTTCTTAACCAAAAAAGGGATCTGTATCAGGAACTGCGCCAGCCACCCCGTGACGAACGCCGCACACAGTCCTATAATGCCGAACCGGTTCATAAAAAAGAAAAAGTAAATCAGTATAACCGCGTTTGAGACCAGCCCCATGGCCGCGGGCACGTTGAATTCCCCCAAAGACTGCAGAACTCCTGTCAGCGAAAACGCCAGGCACCCGAGTACAATCGTTAATAGCATGATTCGCAGCGGCGTGATGCTGAGCGCCACGACGCCCGCGTTCCCGCCGCCGTCATACAGGCGGAGAATCGGTTCCGCCAGCGCCATAAACACAATTGTCACCATCGCGGAGGCGATGAAAATTAAGGAAATGAAGTTATGCGCCAGTTTAAACGCTTTTTGGCGCCCCCACCGTTCCAGCGCCTCATTAAATACAGGTATGAAACTGGCGGATATGGCTGAACTAAAGAGTACGTCCATAAAACCGCGCGGCAGAACGCCGGCGTAATTAAAAGCGGTAGCTTCGGCTGTGGCGGTGCCAAAATAAGAGCCCGCAAAACTGTCGCGCAGAAGCCCTAACGCCTTACCCGCGAACGTGATGACCATCATTATGGTTACCGTACGGAGGGCGCCGCTTTTTTTTTGCATGGAAGACACGACCTTTTTGAATTTTAGTGTTAGAATAACATTTAATCAGGCCGCGGGCAAGAGTTGCGCATAGAAAGATTATTTATACCAGCGCCGCGGTGCGGTTTGTATGAACGGTTCGGCTCATTTTGTATCCTTGTACTAAATATAATAAGGACGCCCCGGTAATAATAAAGAAAGCCCGTCGACATTTTTTACACTCTGTCTGTACAAAGAACACGCTTTCCTGTATAATAGCATAATAATGGAACAAGACATAAATGCGGAGGCTTTTACATGGCTAAAACAAAGATCGCCGTTCTCACCGGCGGTGGGGACGCGCCCGGTCTGAACGCTGTTATTTACGCATTGACCCGCGCCTGCATACGCAAGTTTGATTGTGAACTGATTGGATATAAATTCGGTTACCGCGGTTTATACCATAATGATTTTGTACCGCTCACAATGGAAACCACGACCGGAATTCTCCATAAAGGCGGCACCATTCTTTACAGTTCCAATAAAGACAACCTGTTCGACTATCTGATCGAAGAAAACGGCGTAATGGTAAAAAAAGACGTATCCGACTTCGCTATAGCCAACATGAAAAAAGAGGGCGTAGACGTACTCGTTGTGCTGGGAGGCGACGGCACGCTTACCAGCGCTCGGGATTTTGCGCGTAAGGGCGTCAATGTAATCGGCGTACCAAAAACAATTGACAACGATCTGGGCAGTACGGATCAGACTTTTGGGTTCGATTCCGCGGTCAATATTGTCACCGAGAATTTAGGCCGGCTGCACACTACTACGGAAAGCCATCACAGGGTAATGGTCGTCGAGGTTATGGGGCGCTCGGCCGGCTGGATAGCTTTGCAGTCGGGTATAGCCGGTTCCGCCGATATTATTCTGATTCCCGAGATCCCTTATAATCTTGACAAGGTGGTCAAAAAAATAAAGCAGCGCGACGCGCGCGGTAAATATTTTACTATTATCGTGGTTACCGAAGGCGCCAAGGAAGCCGGAGGGGAGGCGGTGGTCGGCAAAATGGTGCAGGACAGCCCCGATCCTATTCGCTACGGAGGTATAGCCGCCAAGATAGCCTCTGATTTGGAAAAGTATGTGGAGCATGAGATACGAAGCTGCGCGCTGGGGCATATACAGCGCGGCGGCGATACATCGGCCTTTGACCGTGTGTTGTCGGTTCGTTACGGCGTGGCCGCCGCTAAATTGATTGCCGAGGGAAAGTTCGGCAACATGGTCTGTTTAAAAGACAGTCAAATGAGTTATGTGAGCCTGGAAAATGTGATCGGCGCGAATAAACAGGTCGATCCTAACGGTGAATTGGTTCTCGCGGCCAAAGACCTTGGCATTTCTTTCGGCGATTAAGGTACTGATTATGTGACAGCCCGGCTATGGCTGGTTTTTTACAAGAGGTGTGGAATGAGCATACTGGAGAAGATATTCGGGAATTACAGCGAGCGTGAGATAAAGCGCATTATTCCGATAGTCGATCAGATTGAAGCGATGGAGCCCGAGTTTGAGGCGCTGTCCGATGATGGACTTAGGGCAAAGACCGATGAATTCAGGCGGCGGCTGAAAGAAGAAGAGGCTGCGCTGGACGATTTGCTGCCCGAGGCGTTCGCCACGGTACGCGAGGCGGCCAAACGTACGCTGAAGCAAAGGCATTTTCGCGTACAGCTTATGGGCGGCATTATCCTCCATCAGGGCCGCATATCTGAGATGCGCACCGGCGAGGGCAAGACGCTGGTCGCGACGCTGCCGTTATATTTGAACGCGCTGGAGGGCAAGGGCGCGCATTTGGTTACGGTTAATGACTATCTGGCCAAACGAGACTCGGAATGGATGGGGCAGGTATATAACGCTCTGGGGCTGACCGTCGGGGTGATCCTGCATGATATGGAAGGCCCTGAACGGCAGGAACAATATGGATGCGACATTACGTACGCCACTAACAACGAACTGGGGTTTGATTACCTGCGCGATAACATGGTGGTTCAGGAAAAGGATATGGTTCAGCGCGGCTTATACTTCGCAATCATAGACGAGGCGGACTCCATTTTGATCGACGAGGCGCGGACGCCGCTGATCATTTCCGGCAGCAGCGGTAAGTCCACCCAGTTGTACAAAGTGGCTGACAGTTTTGTCAAGCGCCTGAAGAAAGGCCGCATTATCAACGAGACGGAAGCTCTGAATCCAATAACCCGCGCTGAACTGATGGAAGAAGGCGATTTTGTCGTGGATGAAAAAGCCAGGACTGTGTCGCTTACGCAGGAGGGCGTGAAACAGGCGGAGCACTTTTTCGCGATAGACAACCTATCCGATCCGGAAAATCTGGAATTGCAGCATTATATAAACAACGCCCTGAAAGCCGATTATAATATGCATCGGGATAAAGACTATGTCGTTCAGGAAAACGAGATAATCATTGTCGATGAATTTACGGGCCGCTTAATGCATGGGCGGCGTTATTCGGACGGTCTGCACCAGGCCATTGAGGCTAAGGAAAACGTTAAAGTGAACAGGGAAAGTAAAACCTTGGCGACAATTACTTTCCAGAACTTTTTTAACAGATATGCAAAGAAGGCGGGCATGACCGGCACCGCGCTTACAGAAGAAGGAGAATTCCGCCAGATTTACGGAATGGATGTTGTGGCTGTGCCGACAAATATGCCGGTCATCAGAAACGACCACCCCGATTTGGTGTATAAGACGGAGGCGGCTAAATTCCGCGCGGTTATCAAAGACATTAGAGAAAGCCACGAAAAAGGACAGCCTGTGCTGGTGGGCACCATTACGATAGACAAATCGGAGCTGCTGGCTCAACTACTGCGAAGGGAAGGTATTGTTCCGGAGGTTCTGAACGCTAAGTACCACGCGCGCGAGGCGGAGATTATCGCCAAAGCGGGCCAGAAGAACGCCGTTACAATCGCCACGAATATGGCCGGCCGCGGTACGGACATTAAACTGGAGGACGGCGTTCAGGAACTGGGCGGGCTGAAGATCATCGGCACGGAACGCCATGAATCGCGGCGTATAGATAATCAGCTTCGCGGCCGTTCAGGGCGTCAGGGCGACCCCGGTGAGTCGCGCTTTTATATATCGCTGGAAGACGACTTAATGCGTCTGTTCGGTTCGGATCGCGTAATGAAACTGGTAAATGCTTTAGGTATGGAGGAAGACGACAATATTGAGCATAAAATGCTCAGCAAAGCTATAGAGAACGCCCAGAAGAAGGTCGAAGGCAACAACTTCGCCATACGAAAGCATTTGCTGGAATATGATCAGGTAATGAACGAACAGCGCGAGATAATTTACGGCGAGCGTATAAAAGTACTCACCGGCCAGGATCTGCGGGATAATATTATGACAATGTTGAAAGGCGTTATAAACCGCACGATTGATCTATACGCCGGAGAACATGAACACGCGGAAGAATGGGATTTGTTGGGTCTTAACGAGAGCCTGATGCCGCTGTTTCACAAACCGGCGCTTGTGCTGTCCAGGGAAGAGCTGGAATCCGCTTCAAAAGAGAGCGTAAAAAACGATTTATATGACCGGGCCGTAAAAATTTATGAGGCCAAAGAAATGGAGTTTACACCCGAAGAAATACGGCAGCTTGAACGCTCTATTCTATTGCGCGTTATCGATCAGAAGTGGATGGATCACATAGACGATATGGATCAGATGCGCCAGGGCATAACGCTGCGTTCGTACGCCCAACGGGATCCTCTGGTAGAGTACAAATTTATCAGTTTCGATATGTTTGAGGAAGTAAGTAATAATATTCAAAACGATACGGTAAAGTGGCTGTTTAACGCGCGTAAGGCGGTCGCGCCTGTCCAACCCGAGCCTGTCGCCAAAGAGCTGTTCACTAATATGGACGAAAGTACGGTTAAAGAGCCCGTTAAGAAAAAAGGCCTGAAAATAGGGCGTAACGACCCGTGTCCGTGCGGCAGCGGCATGAAATATAAGCTGTGCCACGGTAAAACGCCGGAGATGCAGAAGCTGCTGGCGTCTGAACTGGCTGCGGGCAAGTATCAGGGGAATCTGAAAAAGAACGCCGCGCCGCAAGCCGTCGGCGGAAAAAGGCAGACGCCCGCAAAGGGCAGCCGCGCCGTATAAAAGATTAAGGATGATTTTATGTTAGCGCTGGAGGAATTATTATTAACCCTTGGGGCCTATAAGAAGAAACTCGCCGAAATGGGGGATTCACTTTGACGTGGCTGACGCCGCGTCAAAGATTAAGGAACTGACTGAACAGTCAGCTTTGCCCGATATGTGGAACAATCAGGAAGAAATGCGGAAGATTCAGCGGCAGATAAAATCGCTGCAAACACAGACAGATAAATTCGAAAATTTGTGTTCCGACTATGAGGACATATATACATTGGCCCAGCTGGGCATAGAGGAGCAAGATGAAAGCGTCGTGTCAGAGGTTCAGAAAATGGCGGACACGTTTATTCAATCATATGAAAATATGCGTATCGCTGCTCTGCTGGACGGCGAATATGATCACTCAAACGCGATTATTACGCTGCATTCCGGCGCGGGGGGTACAGAGGCGTGCGACTGGGTGAGTATGCTTCTGCGTATGTACAGCCACTGGGCTGAGAAAAGTGGATATGGGTTCGATACGTTGGATATTTTGCCCGGTGAGGAAGCCGGAATCAAGTCTGTTACCTTTCAGATAGACGGCGAGAACGCCTACGGATATATGCGAAGCGAAAAGGGCGTTCATCGGCTGGTGCGCATATCTCCGTTCGACGCGTCTGGCAGAAGGCATACATCCTTCGCCTCGTGCGACGTAATGCCCGAACTGCCCGACGATTTTAAAATGGAGATAAATCCGGACGATTTGCAGATAGACACATATCGCTCCAGCGGGGCCGGCGGTCAGCACGTCAATAAAACGGAGTCGGCCATACGCATTACGCACAAGCCTACGGGCGTTGTGGCGGCCTGCCAGAATGAGCGCAGTCAGTTCAAGAACCGCGACCGCGCCATGAAAATGCTGATGGCGAAACTGAATGTGCTTAAGCAGCAGGAGCAAATGGAAAAGCTGCAGAATATCCGCGGGGAGGTCAAGGATATTGCCTGGGGCAGCCAGATACGCTCGTATGTATTCCATCCGTACAGTATGGCGAAGGATCACCGCACCAACGCTGAAAGCGGCAATATTCAGGCTGTTATGGACGGCAATATTGATCTGTTTATGAACGCGTACCTGATCTGGAGCAAACGGAATGCGTGAAGTAACTATTTGCGGGGATGAAGCCGAGCGGCGGCTGAATAAATATCTAATGAAGTATATGAACACGGCCCCGTCCGGATTTATTTATAAAATGCTGCGTAAAAAACGTATAAAACTAAACGGCGCCCGCGCGGCGGGCGGCGAAATGTTAAGCGACGGCGATGTTATAACATTTTATATGTCGGACGAAACCATATCGTCATTCACTCGTGCAAGGGGGAGCCCGGCGCAAGACGGGGCGTTAGATATTATCTATGAGGATGAGGATATACTTTTAATTAACAAACCCGCGGGTACACTGGTTCATCCCGATAAATCCGGTGCGGGCGGCGGCCTTGCCAGCCAGCTGTTCGAGTATTTAAGCCGTAAATCCGCGTTGGCGCAAACGTTTACGCCCGCGCCGAGCAACCGATTGGATCGCAATACCAGCGGTATAGTAATCTGCGGCAGGCATCCCGCGGCGGTGCGGGCGCTGAACAGCATGTTGGCGGCGGATCGGGCTGAAAAGCTTTATCTGGCGGCGGTATCGGGCGGGGTCAGCGAACCGGAGCGCGTTATTGGCTATATATATAAAGATCCGGCGAACAATGAATCAGTTGTGAAAGATAAGCCGTTTTCCGGCGCGAAGAAAATCATAACGGAGTACGCGCCCATTGGATGGGGTGACGGCATATCCTTACTGCGCGTTAAACCTGTTACGGGCCGGTCACATCAGATACGGGCTCAGTTAAAAGCATTGGGGCTGCCGATTTTGGGCGACCCCAAATACGGCGACTTACATGCCAATAGGGGTTTCCATCTGAAATATCAGCTGCTGCATGCGGCAGCCTTTACATTTTTGGATAATACAGATTTTTTAAGAAAGTATAACCAAAAGACATTTTGGGCGGCTGTGCCTCAATATTTTTCTGAATTTATTAAAAGTGAGATAGGAGAATTTGCCGATGAAAGCCATTATTTTAGCTGCGGGTTACGCAACAAGGCTTTACCCTCTAACCCTGGACAAACCCAAAGCCCTGTTGAAGGTTCAAAGAAAACCTATAATAGACTATATTGCGGAACAAATTAACACCATATCGGATATAGATAAAATTATTGTGATAAGCAATCATAAATTCGTGAATCAGTTTAATGATTGGGCTATGTCGGCTCGATCCGACATACCTATAAAAGTCCTGGACGACGGTACCGTTGAAGAAGGCAGGCGGCTAGGTGCTATCGGCGATATAGGGTTTGTGATCGAGCACGAACATATTGACGATGACGTGGTCGTCATCGCGGGTGATAATCTGTTTACATTCCCTTTGGCCGAATATAAACGTTTTTTCGTGGAAAAAGGCGGCGACTGCGTATGCGTGCGGCGCATGGAAGACAGGGAAGCCTGCAAACAGCTGGGGATAGCGATGCTGGATGAGACGGGCCGTGTTATTGACATGGAAGAAAAGCCCGCTGAGCCAAAGTCCGACTGCGCCGTGTTCGCCACATATATGTATAAGCGCGAAACGATCCCGCTGATAAAGCAGTATCTGGACGAAGGCAACAAACCGGACGCTCCGGGTTTTTTTGTCAGCTGGCTGTATAAACGTAAACCGGTTTACGCGTATGTTATGAATGGCGAGTGCTATGATATAGGAACGCCTGAAGCGCTGAAACAGGCGGAGTTTTTGGCGTTAAAACAGCGTTAAAAAAGCATGGAGGCCCGCACGGCCCCCATGCTTTTTCGTGATTCCGTCAGTCTTTGAGAGACATACCGCCGGATACCATAATTTTATTGGCTTACATACTCCTCTCCCCGCGTGTCAAGCACGGTCAGCGAATTCAGCGCAAGCCGGAGGTATTTATAACCATCCTCATCGTATTCGTCCAAAACGCCAACGGCTTCCACCCAGTCGTCCGGCAATGGATATTCTTTATCCCAAATCACCTCAAAGCCGGCGTTGGCGTCAACACCGCAGCAACCGGGGCCGTAACGGATAACAGAATAATATGTCACCCCGTTTTCTTCCCAGGTATAACTCTGAAAAATGCCCTCGTATTTGATGGTCTTGCCAAGATAATCTTCTGCGTTAAAATAAATGTCATTCGTTTGGGCGATGAACATCTTCTCTTTGATTTCAATCAGGTCGCCGCTGTCAACCGGAACAAAGGTATTATGCGCCGGCAGGGTATCGCCAGTCGGGATAGCGAACGGTTCGTCCGCAGGAGCGAACGGTTCGTTTACAGAAACGGACAGTTCGTCTGCAGGAGCGAACGGCTCGTCTGCAGGAGCGGACGGTTCCGCGGTCGGCGGAATCGAAATCTTATTTTTATCACTGGTCAGGTTTACAGCGATAGAACCGTTGCCGTTTTTTGCGTTTTGATTGACGGGAGACGTACCCTGACAGCCCGACAGCATAAACAATAAAACCAGCGGTACGCACATTATTCTCTTCATCTTTGAATACTCTCCCTGACTGAATTCGCGGCCCAAAACAGGATGAACGCCGCGATATTCATGATGACGACGCTTGCCCCGGTCGGCGTGGCGTTGATATAGGAAATGATCACCCCTGTAAAGAAGCATATCACCGACACCGCCGCGGAGCAAATTGTTACGCTCTTGAATTTTTTGCACAGCCGCATTGACGTAAGCGCGGGAAAGATAATCAGGCTTGATATGAGCAGCGCGCCCATCATCCGCATTCCCAATACGATAGTGATTGCCGTAAGAAACGCTATCAGCATATTGTAAAGTCCCGTCTTTACGCCCGTTGCCCTGGCGAAATTTTCGTCGAATGTAACCGCGAATATTTTGTTGTAAAACAGGATAAACAGTGCAAGCACGACCACAGCGAGAACAATCGACAACCTTACGTCGTCTTTGTTCATCGCCAGAATCGAGCCGAACATATAATTGCACACATCCGTATTCATTCCGGTGGTCAATGAAATAACAACCACGCCCACAGCCAGCGAACTGGTGGAAATCAGCGCAATTGCGGCGTCACCCTTGATTCTGCTGTTCTCGCTGATTCGCAGGAGCAGGAACGCCGCCATAACCACAATGGGAATAGATACCGTGAGCGGGGCGGCGTTCATCGCTGTGGCGGCAGCCAGCGCGCCGAATCCGACATGGGACAGTCCGTCGCCAATCATTGAGTAGCGCTTCAGCACAAGGCTCACGCCAAGGAGCGCGGCGCAAAGCGAGACAAGCAGGCCGACGATTACGGCGCGGACGAGGAATGGGTAGGAGAACATCTCCATCAAAGTATTAAGCGCGCTGCTCGCCTCCCTCCGGGCCTATAAAGCGTCTGCCGACGTCTGACAGGACATAATCCGCCGTTTTACCAAAAAATATCTGCGTATTATCCAAGTGGAGAATGTGGCTTGCATATTTAATCGAACTGTGGATGTCGTGGGAAACCATTATGACGGTCAGACCCTCTTTCTTGTTGACATCGGCAATCAGCCGGTATAGTTCCTGCGTCATAACAGGGTCAATTCCCGCCATGGGTTCATCAAGCAGGAGAAGCTTCGAAGCGATGCAGAAAGCCCGCGCCAGGAGAACGCGCTGCTGCTGGCCGCCCGAAAGTTCTCGATAGCAGCGGTTCCGCAGATGTTCTATGCCGAGACGTTTGACGCCGCTGTCGGCGGCGCGCTTGTCATGCCGCGAGTAGAACGGCAGAATGCCGCGCGCAGCGAGGCGTCCCGAAAGGACGACCTCGTATACGCTGGCGGGAAAATCTTTCTGCGCGGCGGTTTGCTGCGGCAGGTATCCAATTTCACGCGCTTTCAGGCCGTCACCCGTCAAGACGCTTCCCGACCTCGGTGTTTTCAGCCGAAGAATCCCCTTAATGAGCGTGCTTTTGCCGGAGCCGTTCTCGCCGACAACGCAGAGATAATCGCCGCTTCGGACTTCAAAGTTGAGACCGCTTACGACTGCGCCGCCTTCATAAGCGAAGGAAGCGTCTTGACAGGTGATAAGAGCCATAGTTAGTTCAGCGCCTCCCGCAAAGCCTCAATGTTGGCGGTCATAATGTCAATATAGGTTTTTCCGCTCTCAAAATCGGCTTTGCTGATATTGTGGCCGGCGTGAAGTTCTAGAACCTTCGCGCCGGCGGCTTCCGCTATTGTGTCAGCCATTTTCGCATTCGACAGCTCAATGTGGAATACCACAGGAATTTGCTCCGTTTTCACCTTGTCGATCAGAAACGCCACTGTCGCCGCGCTGGCTTCCGTTTCGGTTGAGCATCCGGGGAAAGCGGCGTAGTAATCAAGCCCGTAAGCGTCCGCGAAGTAGCGGAATGGGAAACGGTCGCCGAATACGATTGTTCCGCGGGCGGCAGTATCCACAACGCCCTGGAATTTGCTGTCAAGTTCGTCGAGTACTGCTATATACGCGTCGGTATTCGCTTTGTATATAGCGGCGTTTCCGGGATCCGTCCCGCACAGCGTGTCGGAAATCCTCTGGACTATCAGTTTCGCATTGCGGGGAGAGGTCCAGACGTGTTCGTCATATTCGTGCTCGTGTTCTTCATCAGTTTCTTCCTCATCGTCCCGCGTATCTTCCTCATCGTCCTGCATGCCTTCCACAATTTCTTCCTCGACGACCTCCACACAGTCCATAAGCGTGACAATCTTCATTCGCGACACGTCAATGGAATCCAGGATGCTGTTCACCCATTCGTCGGATTCACCGCCAACGTAGATAAATATATCGCAGTTCTGGATTTTGATGATGTCCTGAGGCGTTGGCTCGAAACTATGGCTTTCGGAAGCCGGTGGCAGCAGCATAGAGATTTCAGCCTTATCCCCGGCAATGGAGCGCGTAAAATCGTAAGGCGGGAAAATAGTGGCGACCACATTGATTTTATCGTCATGAGAGTCGGTCGCGGCGATCCCGCCGCAGCCGGCCGGCAGTGCGGCGGCAAGCAGCGACGCGATCGCGATAGAAATGATCCGTTTCATTAATAAACCTCCGCATATTTTTGATTTTGGGGCAAAAATATAAGAAAACGCCCATGTCCCGCTTCAAGAGGGCGTAATAAGCCCTTTTGGATGGGCGTGACGCTTCCTTTAATGAAGGTTTTTAATTATTCATTCTTACCTTCAGGGTGACAAGTGAAAAGCCCTCGATCGTTTGATGATAAGGACATATGGGGAGCACAAGGGCGGCAGCCGTCTCCAAAACCGCTGCGGCGGCCATCGCCGCAGCGATGGTTTTAAACAGATTATTCGTGGCGGTGAGCTGTAAACAGGCGGCGCACATTCCGCCGGATCCCTCGTGGTCATGGATATGTTCGGTATGGGTAAGAATGTACTCCGCCGAGAGAAACGTGACGGAAATATAAAGGGCGCAGACAAACAAGGCAATCAGACGAAACTTCCTGCCGTATATTCGCGCCGCGGAAGCTGAAGTCTCCTGACAGGGGCACATAGCAGCCCTCCTCTCCGAACAGTTATGTTTTGTTTTGACAATCCTCACAGCTGCCATAGAATATGGTTTTCACCAAGTCAACCCTGAATCTGTGGGAATTCAGGATGTGCCGCTCAAATTCGTCGGCTTCGCCGCATTCGAGGTTATATAGTTTTCCGCAGCAGTCACATTTTATATTCAAACCGTCGCTTCGCGATTCTTCGATATAGCGGTAACAGGCGCTCGGTATCCCGTCGATGACGAGTTTACGTATCCGTCCTCTTTTTTCCAGCTTATCGAGATGGCGGTATATCGTCGTTAGCCCGATAGAGACGCCCTCTTCATTAAAATGCGTCGCGATTTGCTCGACGGTAATATCTGTACCGCCATGGGAGGCGATGTATGTCAAAATGGCTTCGCCTTGTTTGGTGTTGTAGATATTCGATCTCGCCATTCTGATCACCCTCTTCTATAATATGAAAATCATTTTCATATTAACACAGGAGTTTAATTTAGTCAAGTTAAAAAACTCATGACCATAGCTGAAGCATGAAGTTATTTCTTGACAGTCCTACATTAAATTTTTACCAAATCTGTTAAAAAAATTATAAAATGCAATACAATAAGAGCCAAGTTAATTTGGCTCGAAAATATATTCGACAGTAAAATGTATTTAGTCCAAACATTAATCATAAACTAAGCAATATTGGACTCAAACACACTATCATCAACATCCGGGCATAAAATCGACAATGCTCTTAGTAAAATCGGATTGAACCTTTCTGATATTAAAATTACACCGGACACAATGTTGTCTCGTGAATTTAGTGGACAGGATCTATCAGGAGGGGAATGGCAGCGTTTAGCACTTACTCGCGGTTTGTACAGATCCCATGACTTAATAGTATTGGACGAACCAACAGCAGCTATTGATCCCATAGAAGAAGCGAACGTATTTGATTTGTTCAAGAAATTGAGCATTGAAAAGACCTGTATTTTTGTTACACATAGGCTTGGATCCACAAAAATCGCCGATCGTATTATTGTAATGGATAAAGGAGAAATTGTAGAATACGGATCGCATCAGGAACTAATGGAGAATAAGGGGAAATATTATCACTTGATGGAATCTCAGGCGAAATGGTATAAACGATGACAGAAGAGCGATCATGCGTAGATGGCTCGCCAGCGCCACTGTCGCCGCGCTGGCTTCCGTTTCGGTCGAGCATCCGGGAACTTACCTTCAGGGTGACGAGTGAGAGGCACTCGATCATTTGATGATAAGGATATATGGGGAGCACAAGGGCGGCAGCCGTCCGTCTCCAAAAATTACCCTTCCAAAAGCGCAAGGTACTCCCCGTACCCCTTACACTCCATTTCTTCCTGTGGGACAAAGCGCAGAGACGCGCTGTTGATACAGTAACGCAGCCCGCCAAGTGCAGAAGGACCATCGTCAAAAACGTGACCCAGATGAGTATCCGGCTTTGCGGAGCGAAGTTCAATCCTTTGCCTCCCGTATGAGTTGTCCGGGAGCGTTTTCAGCAGAACATCATCAATCGGTTTGGCGAACGCTGGCCAACCGCAGCCGGACTCGAATTTGTCAGTTGAAACAAACAGCGGGACGCCACTTATGATGTCCACATAGATACCGGGCTTGAAGTTGTCAAAATACTCGTTGTCAAACGGCGGTTCGGTCGCGCCGTTTACGGCAACCTCGTATTGCATCGGGGTCAGTCTATTGCGCAAATCCTCCGCCGGTTTTCCCTGCGGCTTGCCGGAATGACGCGCCTGTTCAAACTTCGCTTGCGGGATATGGCAGTACCCATTCGGGTTCTTGTCCAGATAGCCCTGATGGTACTCCTCCGCAGGATAAAACTGCCGCAAACGTCCGCACTCAATGGCGACAGGTTTTAACAAACTTTCGCCCAGCAGCGCCAGCCAGCCGCGAATCATTTCCGCATCGGACTCATCGGTATAATAAATCCCTGTGCGGTATTGCGTACCGACATCATTGCCCTGACGGTTGACGGAAGCGGGGTCAATGATGT
Organism: Clostridiales bacterium; assembly: GCA_031282635.1. Classification (GTDB taxonomy): domain Bacteria; phylum Bacillota; class Clostridia; order Lachnospirales; family WQUN01; genus JAISZF01. The sequence continues at coordinate 8,518 of JAITDJ010000128.1, read as the reverse complement.
CGGCATACAAATCCAGCAGCTGGGTCAGCGGCAGGACTGTTTCGTCATAGCGGACTTCAGCCGTTTCCGCGTGTCCGGTATCGCGTCTGCACACGTCCTCATAAGCGGGGTTTTCCGTATTCCCATTGGCGTAGCCGACTTGAGTTTGTATTATACCGGGTATCAGCGAAATGTACTTCTGGACTCCCCAGAAGCATCCCCCCGCAAGATAGATTGTTTTCATGCGTTTCATAAGGATTCTCCTTAATTTCACGAGTTATCATTCCTGACCGCTTACGCAGTCTACATTTCCGAACAGTTCCGCGAGCCGCTCCAACGCCGCGTCCGGCAGCGGAGGCAGTTCAATCGAACGCAGATTTTCGTGCAAGTGGTCGATGTTTCCGGTTCCGATCAGCGTTACCGTATTGCCTGGCGTATGCCGTGCGAAACGGTACGCCGCTTCGGGGAGAGTTTGCGCATACTCAAGCAAAAAGTCCAGAGATGTTTCGTCTAAGCCGTCAACCGCCTGGCCGCGCTCGCGAATCTTAGCAATGGAGCGCTTCAGCGTTTCGCGGTCGTGCAAGGCTTTACGTACTGCGAACATACATAGTACGGCTATATTCTTCTCAATCGCAAGCGGCAGGACGGTCTCTGCGGCGGACGGGTTCAGCAGATTGCAGCCGACCATAATCACATCAAACAGCCCATCGTTCAGCACAAGCGGAAGCATCTCGTGGTTTGTATCTCTGCCGAACATTTCCGTTACACCGAGGAATCGTATTTTTCCCTGTTCCTTGGCTTTCAGCATAATCGGCGCGAGCGTGGACTTTGCGTATTCGTAGTCCTCCGCCAACAGCGCGTGAATATGCCAGACATCGATGTAATCGACGTTCAGTTCACGCAGGGAGTTATCCAGATACGCTGTGACTTGCTCTGGGGCGGCGCAGCCGTCAGGCGACTTATACGGAAACTTCGTTGACAGCGCATAGCTGTCTCGAGGCAGCCCTGATAGCCCTTTGCCGACTGCGGACTGAGTTCCATAGGCGTGAGCCGTGTCAAAGAACGTCACGCCTGCGTCATAAGCGGCTCTGACAACACTTGCGGCGTGGTCTATACCTTTGTCTATTCCGGCGCGTGAAAACCCTCCGCAGCCCAGTCCGGCGGCAGTTACGGTCAGGTTCGTGCGACCGAGTGTCGTTGTGGTCAAATTTTGCATCTTCCAGAGTTTTTTGTAGCTGATTTTCATAGAAACACCTCCATAGAAACACCTCGGCTTTCCGGAAAAACAATCCTCACCTGTTATTATATCATCTGTTTACGAAAAAAATCAACGCGAAATTTGACACGCGAAATTTGAAAACATAGATATCATATCGAATTTTAATGATTAAAATTTGCTTTTTCAAAACCAAAATACAGACAGCGCTCATCAAAGCTTTCCTGAATCCATAGGAGAGCTGCTTCGTGTAAAATGCCGAAAATAAACTTTCGTGAAAAACAGACAAATTTTTCCGTTGACTTTCTAACGTTCAAGTACTTATAATAAATGGCGATGTTTGTATGAAAGGTGGTGAGAAGCATGAAGCAATCTATGAAGCAATCTAATTTTTTACGCATAAAAGAAATATTCCCCGGCAGTGATATAGTGCGTAGGTATTCATTCACAACAATGGGTACAAGGGATAGTTATGCCCTTTTGGCAAGCGAGAACCACAATCTCGCAATGAATTTTGCCATTTCAAGGGAGAAGTCTGCCCTTTTCCAAGAAGATTGTTTTGAATGCCTGTCACCACATAAAATAGCAGCGTAAATCCGCTTCTTTATGTTTGGTCGACCTGTGCAGTCAAAACCATCTGCACAGGGTATTTTTATGTCCAAATATAAAGGAGTTTTTGTTAATCCAAGCCTTAGAATAATCTCTAAGATCGAATCTATGAATGGTATCAGGAATCTTGTTAGCATATCTCAAGTTTCTGATGAAATCATGATAGCGCGTGGAGATCTGCTTGTTGAGATTTTTTATGACGGCTTAGGCCTACAAGAAGTAGAGAAGTATATTTTTGCGTGCTGTATGTAATATGATGAAAAAGCCCTGTATAACTGCAACACGTATTGCAGATTCATTGGAATGTTCCTCAGAAATGTCGACGTCTGAAGTAGTTGCATTAACCGATATTCTTATGAATCAACACGCACCGGTACTCTTGTTATCCGCTGAGACATCATTCGATGAGAACAGGGCTATGCAGAACCTAATAACAGTCGAAACAAACGCCGATATAATTCTAAGCGCGAATCCATGTTGTTATACTTGAATCGGTCACAATTGGCTGACCAATTTAAGATGGAGACAACCAGTGCTAAATCCCTTTGGGGGCTGCAGGCCAGACTTCAAACAAAGATCCTTGCTTTTAATATTTGCTTCATTATCAATCAGATGCTTTATATAGCGCAATAGGTTAATTCACAGCGGACGTTTATGGAGGCAACTATTTTGCGTCATTTAATCACACAATTCGCCGAACAAAAAAACTGCCTGATCGGCATAGCCGATCCGAATCCTATACCTGGCGTCAGGGAGCGTCTGGAACAGACGGAAACGCCGTTTGCGCCTAAACCGCCGATGCGGAAACTCTCCCCCGCGGATTACCTGCCGGATGTTAAGAGCGTGATAGTTCTGGGGGCGTCGTACGCGCCGCCTTGCGCGGAAGTTTCCTCCATAATCGCGCGACCGGGCGAACCGTACACGGGTTTAATCTCATCCATGGCCTTGAGCCCCGATTACCATCGGACTGTCAGGGCTCTGCTGATTGAATTGGCGGGGCTCATATCGGCGCCTCACTATAAAATATTAGTGGACAGCGGCGGGCCCGTTGAACGTGAATGGGCGGTAAAGGCGGGCCTGGGCTTTTGGGGGAAGAACTGCTGCGTTATTTCTCCCTCTAATAAGGGCTCTTTTTTTAATATCGGGCTGTTGCTGACGGATTTAGCTCTCCCCGCTTCCCAACCGGGCGATATGGATGGCTGCGGAACCTGCACGCGCTGTCTGGAGGCTTGCCCCGGAAAAGCGCTGGAACCGTTCAGGCTGAATTATAAAAACTGTGTATCTTATATCACGCAGAAAAACGGGGAATTGTCGGCTGAAGAGCAGAGAATAATGGGGAAACAGATCTACTTTTGCGACATATGCCAACGGGTATGCCCCTATAATGAAGGGGTTGCGCCCGAACAGGTGAAAGTCAGCTTGACGGGTCTGATGAATATGACTGAAGATACGTTCGGCCAAACTTGCGTCTATACGGCCATGAACTGGAAAGGGTTTAAAATTCTTAAACGAAACGCTGCAACAGTGTTTAACACCATATATAAATGGGGATAATTGGAAATGGGCTATTGGAATACCAGAGGGCTGCGCGGAAGCGCGCTGGAGGAAATGATTAACTTAACAAACGCGCTATACGCGCAGCGCGGACTAGCGGTTATACAGAAGATTCCAACGCCTATCACGCCGGTGGAAGTCAACAACCTGAATCATACGATCAGTAAAGCCTATTTTGATCAGCGAAGCACAGTGGACTACATCGGCGTCGCGCAAGGAACCGCGATCTGCTTCGACGCTAAGGAAACGGGCGGAACATCCCTCCCTCTGCGCAATATACATAGCCATCAATTAGTTTTTATGGCCGATTTTGAGAAACAGGGCGGCGTATGTTTCCTGCTGGTTAGTTTTGTTCGGCGCGGCGATGTGTTTTTATTGCCGTTTTCGGAACTGAAACGCTGTTGGGACGCCGGCGGTCTGGGCGGCAGAAAATCTATGCCATATGATGGTTTCAATAAATCCTGCCTGGTAACAAATCAAAAAGGATTTCCGCTGCATTATCTGGAAACCCTTCGATTATACCAGAGCAAGCGGCAGGAGGAGAAGGATGATGATTCATAAAAAAGCGGCTCTTACGCTTGTCTTTGTTTTTATTTTATCCGGATGCAGCGGAAACAGCCCGCCGGCCGTGTCGGAAGCGCCCCGCGATCTGCGGCCGGCCGCGGCGATCAAGCGGAAACCGGATGAATACAGTTTGTATTACGAGCAGGAATACCCCCTGGGTCTGTATGAGCCTGAGACAGGCTGCTATTTGGGCGCTTACGTGCTGTCCAACAGAGACATTAATTTCGATATAAAGCGGTTCGAAGATATGGCTGGAAAGGCTCACGCCGTTTCTGTGTATTATCTGAGGGCGGGCGTTCCGTTTCCGGAACAGTGGGTTGTAAGCTGCATTGCGGAGAATAAAACCCCATATATTGTGCTTATGCCGCCCAATGAGTATGCGCCGTACGATCGAGGCCTGATTGATTCGACGGCGGCGTGGTTCGGCGAATACTATGTGCCAATGTTTGTGGAGTTTTATCCGGTCAGCGGATTAATGGCAGGAACAACGGCATATGTAGATTTTTTCCGGTACGCGCGGGGTATATTTAAAGAAAAGGCCTCAAACGCCGCTTTTGTGTGGGCTGTGGACGCGAATAACGCCTCGGGTTCGGATGGGTATTATCCGGGAGACGACTATGTGGATTGGGTGAGTTTGCGTTCCATAGAACCTCTGGTGAACGACGGATATGGCGCGGACATATTCAACGCGCTGGATTATTTTTATTATAAGTATCAGAAAACGAAGCCTATAGCCATTTCGGCGTTTGCCGCCAGCCACTATACCAATGCGGACTTTATTTATAAGAATGAAACCGCGTCGGAGGAAATAAGCCGGGTTTACAGTGGGATAATCAATAATTATCCCCGCATAAAATTGATAAATTATATGGATTATGACGAACCCATATCCGATACCAAAAAGAAGGCTGACTGCTATACGGTTACTGAAAACGACATTGTGATGACAGCTTATAAAAAAGCTGTTTCCGACAGCGGGTTTCTAAGTTCCACGGTATCAGGCAATGAGCGGCGGGACGTTGTACAGTTAATGCGATCGCCGTTTCCGGCGCTCAGAATAGGTGAGTATTGGTACGTTTCCGAATACAGTTTCATATATGATCTGAATACAACGGGCGCGTCAGGCGGGCGTCAGATAGACGGGCGCAAGTATTATAACGTAAACATGTTCGTAAAAAATGCCAAGAGGACTTTAGCGGCGGATGACGAGACGTATAAACTGACGATGACCTTCGGTAGAAAAAAATAAAAGGCCGTGATTAACAGCGGCCTTTTATTTAAGGGTTGTTATTTGCTGCTCTTATTTTGAGATTCCACATTAATCTCGTCAGCGAATTCTGTTCTGTCAGACTTTTTAGTGGTATCCTGAGAGTTCTTGCCCTTTTGTTTGTTGTCGTCCAAACCGATAACCTCCCTTCACATCCGATTCAACGGATAAGTAACTGTAAGGTGCTAACAGCTAATTAAACGCTGTCCCTACGTTAAATATTATGGGGATGTTTCGCAAAAATTATACACGTTAAGCCAAAACAGTTATTTATGTGAAGCTATTACGCGATCCGCCATTTCGAGAATGCCCTTGCGAAGCCCTTCGGCCAGCAGATCGACATAATCGTCGTCTAATAATAATTGTAATTCCTCGGGATTGGTCAAATATCCCACTTCAATGAGAGCGGTAGGCGTTGTCGTATGGTTAAGGAGGTATAATTCGGCATCATACTGTATACCCCTGTCGCGCGCGCCTGTGGACTCAACGGTAGTACGCTGTATAACCTCGGCCAGTTCCTCGCTGGTAAACGGTTTATCTACACCCTCATGCGTTTGGAAATATGTGGATATGCCCCGCGCCAGACTGCTTTCGCTCGTATTACAGTGAATCGAGATAAAGAAGTCAGCGGTTTCATTGGCTATCTCAACCCGACGGGGCCGTGATACAGTCGTTTCACCGTATCGCGTCATACTTACGCGCACCTTTTCAGAATCCCGCCGCAGCAATTCATAAAGTCTGGAAGCGATAGTCATATTTAAGATTTTTTCATTTATACTCGGCGATTCCACTTCAGCGCCGTAATCGTCCCCTCCATGGCCGGGGTCAATAAGAACATTGGCGTATATAATCGGCTTCGGGGAAGGGGTATTCGTCGGCGAGGGCGAGGGCGTAACAGACGGCGGAGAGACCTCAGTCCGCTCGGTCAGAACCTCCGCGGCGCCGCGGGCCGGGGCGAAATAGCATGTGTAAAGCAGGAAAATCAGGCTCAATATACTTATTATCAACATTATTATCACAATATTTCGTCTTATGTAATTGATTATATTTCAACTCCTTGACAACGGTTATAATTATAAGGGGGCGCTGTTGTGGCTAAAGTCAGAATGATCTATGTATGCCGGGAATGCGGGTACGAAACCGGACGATGGTTAGGGCGATGCCCAACCTGCGGCGGTTTCAGTACGCTGGAGCAGTCGGAAGCCGCGCCGGAGACTGCTAAAAAGACGCCTGCCGACGCAAAAAACGCCGTGGCGCTTTCGGATGTGCCTCCCATGCGGGAAAGCCGTACCCCTACGGGCTTATCTGAATTGGACAGCGTGCTTAGCGGCGGTATTGTCGAAGGCTCGCTGATACTGCTGGGCGGAGACCCGGGCATCGGGAAATCCACGCTGCTGCTGCAAATCTGTCAGCATTTGGGCGATCGCGGCAAAAGCATATTATATGTATCGGGAGAGGAAAGCGCGCGGCAGATTAAGCTGAGGGCGGATCGCCTGGAAGTAAACACAAAAAAACTCTACATTGCAACTGAAACCGTCATGTCCGAAATAGAAAAACAGATCCATACGCTTAAACCGGATTTGGTTATTATTGATTCCATTCAAACCATAAGCGGTGAAAGCGCGCAGTCGGCGCCCGGCAGCGTCGCCCAGGTACGATCATGTACGTCGGCATTGACGAGGATCGCCAAAGAATCGGGCGCGTCGGTTTTTATCGTGGGCCATGTAACCAAAGAAGGCGCTATCGCGGGCCCTAGGGTGCTGGAGCACATGGTGGACACGGTGCTGTATTTCGAGGGTGAACGACGCGAAACATACCGTATTATCCGAGCGGTAAAAAACCGATTCGGTTCGACCAATGAAATAGGCGTGTTTGAAATGCGGGATAAAGGCTTGACGCCTGTTTCAAACCCATCGGAATACATGCTGGCCGGCCGGCCCATCAATGTGCCGGGTTCCGTGGTAACATGCAGCATGGAAGGCAGCCGGCCGATATTAACCGAGGTACAGGCGTTGGTCTGTGCCACAAGTTTCAACATGCCGCGTCGCACCGCTACCGGGCTGGACTTCAACCGATCCGTAATGCTGCTGGCGGTGCTGGAAAAACGCGCGGGCTTGAGGCTGTCAACATATGACTGCTATCTTAATATCGCGGGCGGGATAAAGATAGCGGAACCTTCGCTTGACGCCGCGGTTATCGCGGCGGCGGCCTCCAGTTTCACGAATAAAGCTTCTGATCCGTATACAGTGATGTTCGGAGAGGTTGGGTTAACCGGTGAGCTGCGTGCTGTGAATATGGCGGATAAGAGAATAGCTGAGGCGCGTAAGCTGGGGTTTAAGCAATGCGTAATTCCGGCGGCAAACTTAAGAGAACTGAATAAACCTGAAAATTGCCGCGTTTTAGGCGCGGCAAACATAAATGAACTACTTGTTTCAATCCACATCCTATAACATTTTGCAACAGTATTCTTACTGAAAAATTAAAAATATAAAAACTCTTGACAGTGCTTGAACAGATTGATAAAATAATATACTGCATTGAAATTGGGTATATAGTTTATTCATATATTATAACATATCTTATTACAGAAATCAACATTAATTTTTAACCTTATTTTTACTATGCGCCGTCCGCAACCGCTTTATGACTTTCATTAGGGGTGATTGTACTTTGGAAAAAAACAGGATTAAGCCGGTACTGATGGGAAATGAAACACGTATGACTTATTCTCGTATCAATGAAGTTCTTGAAATGCCGGATTTGATTGAGGTGCAGAAAGACAGCTATCACTGGTTTTTGGATGAAGGTCTGAAAGAGGTGTTTCAAGATGTTTCTCCCATAACGGATTACAGCGGCAACCTGGTTTTAGAGTTCATTGATTTCAATTTGGACAGCAAGCCCAAGTACAATATAGATGAATGCAAGGAACGCGACGCCACCTATGAGGCGCCCATGCATGTAAAATGCCGGCTGCGCAATAAAGAGGTTGTTGAAATAAAAGAGCAGGATATCTTCATGGGCAATTTTCCGCTTATGACAGATAACGGCACGTTTATTATCAATGGCGCCGAACGTGTGATTGTAAGCCAATTAATGCGTTCTCCGGGTATTTATTATACAATAGATTTTGACAAGGTAGGCAAACAGCTTATCGCGTCGCAGGTAATACCGAACCGCGGCGCGTGGCTGGAATATGAAACTGATTCCAATGACGTATTCTATGTGCGGGTGGACAGGACGCGAAAGGTACCGGTAACGGTATTGGTTCGTTCACTGGGCATAGGCACGGACGCAGAGATCCTCGAACTGTTCGGGGAAGAGCCGAAGAT